>NZ_CP132204.1:3408667-3718546 GCF_030718995.1 Arthrobacter oryzae | reverse complement strand
CTGTGGCCAGGAACATCAAAGCCATGGAGGCCAGGAGGACCGGCCGCCGCCCCCATCGGTCGCCCACGTAGCCGAACACCAGACCGCCGACGGGCCTCAGCAGATACGAGATGGCGAACGTCGCCAGCGTCATGAGGACACCCGTTGGACTGTCCCCAAAGAAGACCCGGGACAGCACGGAGCTCAGGTAGAGAAATAGCGTGAAGTCATACCACTCAACAATTGTCGACACCACGGCGATGGCCAGGCGGCCACGGGGAATGTTGGGCGCGGCTGCGCCGGGGGCGAGCAATGACGGCATGGGGGTCCTTCGGAGTGGGATGCAAGACGGCCAGCATATACATCGAAACGAGGTATATGCGAGTCAATACCTCGTTTCGACATATACGCGTCATGTAGCATGGCGTGGGTGCTGGAACTGATGATTTTGGGCTTCCTCGCGGAGGGACCGCTCCACGGCTACGAACTCCGCCGGAAGATGAGCGAACTGTACGGTTATGCACGTGAGATCAGCGATGGGAGCCTCTATCCCGCTATTCAGCGGCTGATCAAATCGGGGTCGGTGGTCCGCCGCGTAGAGAAAGGTCGCGCCGCGCAGCGCCACACGCTCGACCTAACTCCCGAAGGCAGGAAAGACCTTGAGAACCGCCTGCGCACAGCATCAGCAGGCGACATCACGGACCTTGGCCGGTTCATGGTGATTCTCGCGTTCCTCTCCCAACTTCCCGATACGGAGGATCAGCACGCAGTACTTCGCCGGCGACTTCACTTCCTCGAGTCCCCGGCAAGCTTCTTCTACGAGAATGGCCGGCCCCTGCGCAAGGCCGAACTAGACGACGTCTACCGCAAGGGAATGCTCACCATCGGCCAGGCCGCAAGCCGGGCCGAAATCGCGTGGATCCGGCAGTCGCTGGCATCCTGAATGCTCCGGCTAAACCCATAGACCATTTATGCGGCGTGCAATAGCAATGCCACCGATCGTTATCTATGCTTTAGATAGATCAACCGGGCCGCATTTGAGCTCTAGTGCGACCGGGCATCAGCATCACAGGTGAACCACAATCCAGGGATATCAGTGGAATTCAAAGAACTCGAGGCCTTCGTAGCGGTGGCGGAAGAGCTGCATTTCAGCCGGGCGGCTGAGCGGCTACAGATCGCGCAGCCGCCGCTGAGCTACAGGATCCAACAGCTGGAAAAGCAACTCAAAATCAAGCTCTTCAACCGCAACACCCGTTCGGTGACCCTCACCGACGCGGGAGAGAGGCTCCTAGGACCCGCCCGCAAGGTACTTGCCGACGTCGAACTGGCTCAAGCCGCGGCGCGCTCCCTCACGGCCGGCGAGTCCGGCCGCGTCCGCCTCGGCTTCGCAGGCGCGTCCAGCAGCAAAATCCTTCCACCGCTTGCCCAGGAGGTCCGGCGCCGCTATCCCGGTATTGATTTTGTCTTGCAGGGGCAGATTTACGCTAACGCAGCCTTGGACCAGGTGGTCAACGGCCAGCTCGACCTGGGCTTCGTCCGCCTGCCCATCCCCCACCGTGATGTCAGCTACCGGGTAGTTGAACACGAACGGCTTATCTGCGCACTGCCCTCCTCACACCCCCTCGCCGGAGAGTCGGAGGTTTCGCTGGAGCATCTCGCCGATGATTCATTCATCAGTTTTCCCGCCGAAGGCGGATCCTCCCTGCGGGCAGCCCTCATCGACTCCTGCGCCAAGGTGGGAATCACTCCAAGGATCGTGCAGGAAGCCCCAGATTCCTACACCATCCTTGCCCTGGTAGCGGCTGGCGCCGGCGCCACCCTGACACTGACGTCGGTACAGCACGTCCAGCCCACCGGAGTCGCGTATCTGCCGATCGCCGGAGACCCTATCTGGCTCCACGCCGCCATCGCTTGGCGCCGGGACAACGCCTCGCCCGCCTTGGCGCGTGTCCTCGAAGTCATCGATGACGTCTTGCCGGAGTCCGCCTTGTAGCGCTTGCAGTCAAGGCCGGTTATCCACTTTTCCAAATAAACAGACTGGTATTGGTATTTGTTGTGGCTAGAAACTCTCAGTAGCGTTCTGCAGGAGGCGCACTGGCCGTTGCGCCTAGTGAACATGCCCAACTACATACCTGCCGAAAGTTACTCATGACTCAAATCACTAACTCATTTCGGACTATGGACGGAGTGAGGCTGGCTTACGACGACGACGGCTCAGGGCCGGCTGTTTTACTGGTCCACGGATTCTCATGCCAAGCCGCACATTGGGCGTTGCAGCGAGAGGCGCTGATTGCAGCAGGTTACCGAGTCATCGGAATCGACCTCAGGCTGCATGGCCGATCCGACGCGCCCTCGCACGGACAGCGAATTTCCCGTCTCGGTAAGGACATACGGGAACTCATAGAACACCTGGACTTGGAGAGCGTTTCCTTGGTGGGACACTCAATGGGCGTGTCTGTCAGCCTCGCATACTTCAGCTTGTACGGAACAGACCGGGTGGCTGCGTTCGTTGCCGTCGATCAATCTCCAAAGATCGTCAACGACGAGACGTGGCATTGGGGGCTACGCTCGGGGCGGGAATCCGTGGGATGGTCTAACCTCTGGGACGCCGTCAACCACCGCGTGCCGTGGGGAGATCCTTCCCTCGAACCTCCGATGCCTTCGCACGTTCAGAAGCTTGTTGCCGAGGCAGGAGCACTCACCGAGTACCCCGGGGGATCCGTCCAGCAATTGATGCTGGACCACTTTTCCGCCGACTGGCGCGACGTCATTCCATCTGTCAGCGTCCCGTCCTGGGTCGTGACCGGGCGCTACTCACCCGGCTTCCCACTGGAGGGAATGCGATGGTTCGCGGACACCCTTCCCGACGCAACATTGACCGTGTTCGAGAATAGTGGCCACTGTCCTCATTGGAACGAACCTGAGGATTTCAATCATGAACTGCTCGCTTTCCTGAAAAGGTCGAGCACTTGACCACCTGAAGTTTGAGCAGGACCAGCACCGTGCACGGTGGAAACCAAAAATAGAAGTCCGCCCCCGAAACCATATATATGCTCCGGGTATCAATTACATTGAAAGACGTATTTCCCTCGACTAAACCCGCGGCATACCGTTAGTACACCCCGAATGCGGTCACGAAGAGACCATACGGCAGACATGACATAGGAGTCATCATGAGTGTTGACGCTCCCCTCCCCCGCTCCGAAGCCACCGGAACCGCCGCCGAGGCCGGCGCCGGGGCCACTGCCCGCTTCCGAGCCAACAAAACGTCCGCGGCAGGCTCATCCCAGGGCCGCGTGGCACATCTGGCCGGACGCGTTATCAAGGCCATCAATGACATTGTCCTGGAGGAGAAAGTCTCCTACGACGAATACAATGCCTTGAAAGCGTGGCTGATCAAGGTCGGTGAAGACGGCGAATGGCCCCTGTTCCTGGATGTCTGGGTCGAACACTCCGTCGAAGAAGTCGCAAACGAAAACCGGCACGGATCCAAGGGCACCATCGAGGGCCCGTATTATGTGCCCGACTCCCCTGCACAGGAGACTCCGGCAACCTTGTCCATGCGCGAGGACGAACCGGGTACGCCACTGCTGTTCCAGGGCCAAGTAACCGGCGTCGACGGCGTGCCGCTGCAGGGAGCGAAGGTGGAACTCTGGCAGGCTGACGACCTCGGATTCTATTCGCAGTTTGCTCCGGGGCTCCCCGAGTGGAATCTTCGCGGTACCGTCCTGGCCGACGATGCCGGTCATTTCCAGATCAACACGATTCAGCCTGCCCCGTATCAGATCCCGACAGACGGCGCCTGCGGACAGCTCATCGCTGCTGCTGGCTGGCACGCCTGGCGCCCGGCACACCTGCATTTGAAGGTCTCCGCTCCCGGCCACCAGCTAATCACCACTCAGCTTTACTTCCCGGGCGATCCACACAATGCCGATGACATTGCCTCGGCCGTCAAACCTGAACTCATGCTCGACGTTCAGGACCGCGAAGATGCTCCGGGCCGCGTCACAACCTATGACTTCCGACTCGACCCCGAAGTCTGATTTCTCTCCCCTTCATCCAACCAGGGTGCGGTAGCCGCATCCCAACGAAGAACCGAACGGTCCCATTACGGGGTCCGGCGTCGGCGCCCTTAGCGTGTCCGGCGCCCCTGGGGCCTCGAATAGCAAGGAGGTTAGAACATGGCAGGACGTGTTGACAGCAAGCGGATCCTTATCACGGGAGCTGGAAGCGGCATGGGGCGGGCTGTAGCTCGGCGTCTGGCCGCAGAAGGAGCAAAGGTAACAATTTTCGACCTCAACGCCGAGGCGGCCGCACAAGCAAGAGACGAAATTGCATCATCTGGTGGCACAGCGATCGCGGCTTCTGGAAACGTGGTGAACCGGGAAGACGTCGCGGCCGCAGTCTCCGCGGGGGTGGAGGCCTACGGCGGCCTTGACGTGATGTTTTCCATCGCAGGCATCATCCGTCCCATGCACTTCCTGGATGTGACAGAGGAGAACTGGCGTGCAACGCTCGACGTGAACGGCCTTGGGTCATTGATCTGCCAGCAAGAGGCCGCCAAACAGATGATTTCCCAAGGCACGGGTGGAAAGCTGATCCTCACTTCTTCGATCGCGGGCCGCCAAGGCTATCCGAGCTTTGCGCCCTACTGTGCTAGCAAATTCGCAGTCAACGCACTGGTGCAGGCAGCAGCACGGGCACTCGCTGAACACGGCATCACATGCAACGCCTTCGCTCCCGGCGTCGTCGACACACCGCTGTGGCGCAAACTCGATCTGGACATCATGGAACTTGGGGACACGTCGGCCCCGGGGCAGGCCTTTGCCGAGTTCTCGGGCGGGATTCTCGCCGGCCGTGCCGGAACGCCTGAGGACGTGACGGGCACGGCCTTGTACCTCGCCTCAGCCGACTCCGACTACATGACCGGCCAGGTCGTCATGATTGACGGCGGGATGGTGCTCGTCTGAGGAACCTAACAATGCAGCATTAGAGATAATCAGCTTGAAGCACCCCCGGACCCCCTCCGGGGGTGTTTCACGTGCTTCGCTAGGGCACAAAAACGATCTGCGACATTTTCGAGTATTTCTGTCAGTGAAATAATACCCGTCCCAATAAGTATTGGACTGCAGGTAATCCCAGTGGGATTCTTGAAACATCGACAACGATTCCGAGGAGAGCCGTGACGACTGAAACAAGCCCCAGGATTGACTGGCTGCAGGATGCCGGGTCCACGGCCGCGCCCGAGCAGACCGCTACGTCAGATATGTTCGGACGCACCGGGAGCGGGCCATTGTCCGGACTGCTGATCGCAGACTTCGGACGGGTGCTGGCCGGCCCCTACTGCACCATGCTGCTCGCGGACATGGGAGCAACCGTAGTGAAGGTCGAAAGCCCCGACGGCGACGAAACGCGCGCTTGGAAGCCTCCCGTCCGAGAGGGCCAATCCACCTACTACCTCTCGATCAACCGAAACAAGGGATCGATCTCCCTGGACCTCCGGAATCCTGACGACCGCCAGATCGCTCAGGACATCGCCGGACGCGCGGACGTTGTGGTGGAGAACTTCAAACCAAACGGGCTGGGCCGGTTTGGCCTCGACTATGACACTGTGGCAGCAACAAATCCCCGGGTGGTCTACGCGTCCATCACCGGATTTGGAACGGCCGGCGGTGCATCCCTGCCCGGTTATGACCTGCTGGTCCAGGCACTTTCCGGTCTTATGAGCCTTACTGGTGCACCGGACAGTCCCGCCTACCGGTCGGGGGTGGCAGTGTTTGACGTGATGACCGGCCTTCACGCAGCCATCGGCATTCTGGCCGCGCTCCAGGAGCGCCACCGCAGCGGGCGGGGGCAGAGGGTCGAAGTCAACCTGATGTCCTCTGCGCTTTCGGGCATGGTCAACCAGACCGCGGGATACCTGCTGAGTGGCAATGTGCCGTCCCGGCTCGGGAATGAACACCCAAGCATCTATCCGTACGAGCCATTGGCCACGGGAGAAGGTGACATCGTGATCGCCGTTGGTAACGATCCGCAGTTCCGCCGGCTGTGCCAGGCGCTCGGCTTGTCGGCTCTCAGCGACGACGCCCGGTTCGCCACGGCTCACCAACGCAGCCTGAACCGAGAAGAACTGAGGCCTCTGCTGCAGGAGGCGCTCTCCAAGCGAAGCTCTTCCGAGTGGTTCGAGGCCCTCACTGAAGCGCAGATCCCGTGCGCTCCGATCAACAATGTGCGACAGGGCCTTGACTTCGCCGAACGCATTGGACTGGATCCCGTGGTCGAGGTGGGTGAAGGCAGCGACTCGCTGCCGGGGATCCGGAACCCCATCACATTCTCAGAGACTCCGGTCAGTTACGACCTCGTCCCACCGGACCATGATGCGCACCGGGAACCAATCCTCGCATGGCTTCGAGCGACATCCCGGGACTAGCACCCGTCCCGACCGCAGCACCACCGCATTCAACAAGCTCAAACGAAAGTTCAATGATGACCACAACAGCCGATCACCAGACAGCGATCTCAGACTACTTCCGCCTGGACGAGGATCTCACACCCGAGGAGGTCGGCATCCGGGACAAGGTCCGGGAATTCGCGGAGCAGCGTGTCCTGCCCGTCATCAACGAGTACTGGGAGAAGGCCGAGTTCCCCACCGAGCTGCTGGCGCCCCTGGCCGAACTGGGGGTTATCGGCACCATCATCCAGGGTTACGGCTGCCCGGGAATGAGCCGGAAGGCCGCCGGCATGGTGGCCCGGGAGATGGCCCGCGCGGACGGCAGCCTTAACACCTTCCTCGGCATCCACTCCAACCTGTGCATGGGCGCTCTGAACATCCTCGGCAATGAAGAGCAGCGGCAACGTTGGCTTCCGGCACTGGCACGCATCGAAAAGACCGGAGCTTTCGCCCTGACCGAGCCGGACCACGGCTCAGACTCTGTGGCCCTGGAGACCAGCGCCCGCCGCGACGGCGATCACTGGGTCCTGAACGGCAACAAGCGCTGGATCGGCAACGGGCATGTGGCCGATGTCATCGTCTTGTTTGCCCGAAACACCGAGGACGGAAACGTCAACGCCTTCGTCGTCGAAAAGGACAGCGACGGCAACTACCCCCCGGGCTACTCCCCCACCGTGATCACCGGAAAGGTAGGCAAACGCGCCATCCTTCAGGCCGACATCATCATCAACGAAATGCGCCTTCCCGCCAGCAGCCGGCTTGAAGGGTGCGACTCCTTCCGCGACGTTTCCCGCGTCCTCCAGGCCACCCGCGGCGGCGCCGCCTGGGAGGCCGTAGGCCACGCGATGGCTGCCTTCGAGATCGCAGCTGACTACGCCCAGACGCGCATCCAGTTCGGCAAACCCATTGCATCGTACCAGCTGGTGCAGTCCCGGCTGGCGAACATGCTCAGCGAGCTGACCACCATGCAGCTGCTGTGCACCCGCATGGCCGAACTCGCGGACCGTGGACAGCTCACCGTCGCCCAGGCATCGATGGTCAAGATGGCCACCGCCCAGAAAGGGAAGTGGATCTGCAACGAGGCACGTGACCTGCTCGGCGGCAATGGCCTGCTCCTGGAAAACCACGTCATCCGCCACATGACCGACATGGAGGTCGTTTCTACCTACGAGGGCACCGACTCGATGCAGGCCCTGATCGTGGGCCGCGACATCACCGGCATCTCCGCCTTCAACTAATCCTCCTGACCGCAACCGGGACGTTGACCAACCCGGACAGTGACACGAACAAAGGAAAACCAAAACATGGCTGAAGCCTTTCTGATCGGCGGCGCCCGCACACCCGCTGGCCGCTACGGCGGCTCCCTGTCTTCCGTCCGACCGGACGACCTCGCGGCACTAACCGTGAGGGCCGCCGTGGAACGCGCCAGAATAGACCCCGTGACAGTCGACGAGGTCATCCTCGGCAACGCCAACGGCGCCGGCGAGGAAAACCGCAACGTCGCCCGCATGGCGTGGTTGCTCGCCGGATATCCGGACACCGTCCCAGGCATCACAGTCAACCGCCTCTGCGCCTCCGGGCTGAGCGCCGTCATCATGGCCAGCCACATGGTCAAGGCAGGCGCCGCCGACATAGTGGTCGCCGGCGGGGTGGAGTCCATGAGCCGCGCCCCCTGGGTCATGGAAAAACCGGACAAGGCGTTCGCCAAGCCGGGAGCTGTGTTCGACACGTCCATTGGCTGGCGGTTCATCAACCCCGCTTTCCTCGCCGGGCAGCACTCCCGCGACGGCAAGGCCGCATTCTCCATGCCCGAGACCGCCGAGGAAGTCGCCCGGGTCTTCGGCACGTCCCGGGACGACTGTGACGCCTTCGCCGTCCGCTCACACGAACGCGCACTGGCTGCGATAGATGCCGGCCATTTCGCCGACGAGATCGTGCCCGTAACCATCACCGGACGTAAGGGTGCCCGCACTGTCGTGGACACCGACGAGGGCCCCCGGCCCGGGACGACAGCGGATGTCCTCGCCGGTCTCCGCCCCGTCGTCAAAGGCGGCTCCGTGGTCACCGCCGGCAATGCGTCCTCGCTCAATGACGGGGCATCAGCAATCGTCGTCGCCTCCGAGGCCGCGATGAAGAAGTACGGGCTGACGCCGCGGGCCCGGATCCTGGAGGGCGGCTCGGCCGGCGTGGCTCCGGAAATCATGGGAATCGGCCCAGTCCCGGCGACACGCAGGGTTCTTGAGCGCGCGAGGCTGACTGTCGGTGATCTGGGTGCCGTGGAACTCAACGAGGCATTCGCCTCGCAGTCGCTGGCCGTCATGCGGGAGCTCAAGCTGGAAGAAGAGATCGTCAACGCCGACGGCGGCGCTATTGCCCTCGGTCACCCGCTTGGTTCCTCGGGGTCGAGGCTCGTCGTCACCCTGCTCGGGCGCATGGAACGTGAACTGGCCAGGGATGGCCGCAAGCTCGGCCTGGCAACGATGTGCGTCGGCGTCGGCCAGGGCACCGCCCTCCTGCTGGAGGGCTTGTCATGACCACTCAGCAAGTCTGTGCCACAGAAGATCCGGTAGCCAACGAAGACCCCGCGTTCCTTGACGCCTCCGCCTTCGGCACACTGCGGATTTCCGAGCGTCAGGACCGCGTCCTGGTCCGTCTGCACCGCCCGGAGGTGCGCAACGCCATCGATGCCGCAATGGCCAGCGAGCTGCACGTCGTTTGCGCCCACTTGGAAGTGACCCCTAAAACCCTCATCCTGTCGGGAACGCCGGAAAATCCGGCCACAGGAGCAAAAGCTGTCTTCGCTTCGGGAGCAGATATCGCCCAGCTGCGCGAACGCGGCCGGGACGATGCACTGGCAGGCATCAACTCGTCGCTGTTTGACCGCATTGCCAAGCTGCCTATGCCCGTTATCGCTGCCCTCGACGGGTTCGCACTGGGCGGCGGCGCCGAACTTGCCTACGCAGCCGACTTTCGGATCGGGACCCCAGGCCTGCGCCTGGGCAACCCGGAAACCGGACTCGGCATCATGGCCGCCGCCGGTGCCACCTGGCGGCTTCGCGAGCTCGTCGGTGAACCGCTCGCCAAGGAGATCCTCCTAGCCGGACGCACCATGACAGGCGGCGAGTGCCTCAGGGCGGAACTCATCACGGAACTCGTCGACCCCGGCGCCCTCCTTGACGCGGCCCACGCCCTCGCGGACCGCATCGCCCGGCAGGACCCCCTCGCAGTGCGCCTCACCAAGGCCGTGTTCCATGCCCCCCGGGAGGTCCATCCCCTTATCGACACACTCGCCCAAGGCATGCTCTTCGAATCCCAAGCGAAGTTCGACCGCATGCAGCAGTTCCTCGACAGGAAGAAGTAGCAGTGACCAATAGCACCGAAGCAACTCCCACGACCCCCTCCGGCCTCCTACCCGCAACAGTTGGCGTTCTTGGCGGCGGCCGCATGGGCGCGGGCATCGCCCACGCCTTCCTCATCAGGGGCTCGAAAGTCGTCGTCGTCGAGCGCAACGAGGAAGCCGCCCGGGGGGCGCAGGGGCGTGTCGCCGCATCCGTCGCGGCGTCGTTCGACCGTGGCTTCGTTGGGGGCGATAGTAGCGAGGTCCTCCAGAGGTTCGAGACGAGCGTCGACTACGCCGACTTCGCGTTGTGCGACCTCGTTGTTGAGGCCGTTCCCGAGGACGAAAAGCTCAAAGCAGACGCGCTCCGCGCTGTGTCGGAACACCTGTCCCCTAATGCCTACCTGGCGACCAACACGTCGTCCCTGTCGGTCAGCGGGCTAGCCGAGTCACTGGCGCGGCCGGAGTCGTTCCTGGGGCTGCATTTCTTCAACCCGGTTCCCGCCTCGACACTGATAGAGGTGGTCGTTGCGGAAAAGACCTCGGAGGAGGCACTTGCCGCCGCGAGGCGGTGGGTGTCCGGGCTGGGCAAGACCGCCGTCATTGTCCGGGACGCGCCCGGCTTTGCCTCTTCCCGCCTTGGCGTCGCCATCGCACTTGAGGCGATGCGGATGGTCGAAGAGGGAGTCGCCGCCGCCGTGGACATCGACAACGCCATGGTCCTGGGCTACAAACACCCGGTGGGGCCGCTCCGGACTACAGACATCGTCGGGTTGGACGTGCGCCTCGGCATCGCCGAGTATCTGCATTCAACCTTGGGAGAGCGCTTCGCACCGCCTCAAGTTCTTCGCGACAAGGTCGCTGCCGGTGAGCTCGGCCGTAAAACCGGCCGGGGCTTCTACGAGTGGAGTTGAATGCCGGCCGTGCATCCGTCTGAAACATCTCCCATTGTTGCGTTCTGGCGTCTCAAGATCACCCCGGTGATACTGTTGAATCAATAATGTCACGATGGGGAGCACAATAGTGGATGTAGGCCAGCTGAGGGCTTTTCTTGCCGTGGCAGAGGAACTTCACTTCGGGCGGGCTGCCGAACGTCTACACATGGCCCAACCGCCGTTGAGCCGGATCATCAAACAGCTCGAAGCTGAGCTCGGGACCCGCCTGCTCGATCGGAACACCCGGTCCGTGAAGCTCACGTCAAGCGGGCAGGCGCTGTTAGCTCCTGCCAACGAAGTTCTTGAAGCCCTGCGCCGGGCTGAGGAGGCAGTCCGGTCCGCCGATAACGGGGAGGCAGGACTAGTGCGGATCGCCTTTGCCGGCGTGTCCACGCATCAGCTTGTCGCCCGTCTCGCCAGGCAGGTGAGATCCCACCGGCCCGGGATCCAGCTTGAGCTATCGAGCCAAAACTTCGCTCTGCCTGCCATGAAGAAGTTGGTGCAGGGGGAGACGGACATCGCCCTGGGGCGCTGGGATGTCATCCCGACAGAGGTTTCGTCCCGGGTGGTCATGCAGGACTCGCTTGTCGTGGCCCTGCCCGACACGCATCACCTGGCGGGCGCACGGCGCCTTTCAATCGCACAACTTGCCGGCGATAGCTTCATCTCACTGACGCCACACGAAGGCGCTGTGTTGCCCGACCGGCTTCGACGGTTAGCCCATGCCAATGGCTTCATCCCCGACGTCGTTCAGGTGGCACCGGATACCCAGACGGCGCTGGCCCTGGTCAGCGCCGAGGTAGGGTGCCATCTGACCTTGGCATCAGTCGCCGCCAACGCGACAGATCCGCACGTGGTGTTCGTCCCCCTCGAGGACGCCACTGCCGACGTCGACGTCTACCTGAGGGCAGCATGGCGCCGCCACGACAATAATCCGGCCCTAAAGGCCGTGCTGGACGAAGTCATTAGCCTCGATGAGGCCGCCTCAGCCTAAGACCCGGTCGTCCTCCTCGGCGCCCGCAGAGTCAGATCGAACCCTCCCCCGCGTCGAGTCCGAGGTGTCGCAGTTTCCGATAGAGCGTGTTTCGCCCTATGCCTAGGAGCGCGGCAGCCTCGGATTTGTTGCCTCCGGCTGCGTCCAAGGCCCTGATGATTGCCCCTCTTTCCGCCGTCTCGATCAGGTTCATGTGACGTCGCGGTGGCGCCTGCTGCACATGTTTGGGCAAGTGCCGGCGTTCGATGACTGAGCCGGTCACCTGGCTGACCAGACCGGATACCGTGTCGGCAAGTTCCGCGATATCACCGGGCCAGTTCCACTGGACCATGGACTGGAGGGCGGCCGGCGAGATGGTGTGCCGCGATTCCGGGTCAACCACGTTGAGGATGGCCTTGACCAGGCCGGGAATCCTTTCCGGGGTCAGGGCGAGGGCTTCCGTATGCTGGGCTGGTCCTATGGTGTCGATCAGGGCCTGGACAGCCGTCACGGCCTGATCGCGCGAGGATGTGAGCAAGAGGCTACTGGCGCGCTGCCCAGCGGTCCGTGCTTTCCGGTGCCCCTCCACTAGCGTGGCCAGATGGACTGCATCCACTTCGGTGATCTCTTCCAGACGGCGGAGCAGCACGTCCGTCCCGCCTGCCAGGAGGCGATCGATGGCCGTCCACGGTGTAGCGTCCTCGGCGGATACAACAGCTACCTCCAAAGGCCCCGATCTTCCCTGCTTGGTACGGAGCTCCCTGGCTGCCGTCGACCTTCCGGAACCACGCGGTCCGTCAACGAGCTGAACGGCAGCGGCCTGCCGGCCTGGTGCCGTTGCCTCTGTGCCCATGCCCTGGGCACGGGCAGGCAAAGCCAGACCAGGTTGCCGATCCGAAGCGTCATTCAGTTCGGAAAAATGCACCACGTAGTGCTCCCGCGGCCCATCCACCACTCTCCGTGCCGTGACCTCTAGAGGAGTACCCTCCAGTTCACGACGCAGGGTGCTGCTGGAGGACCAATCGTAGGAGTTGAGCAGTTCCCAAAGCATGACGTGCGATGCGACGCTGACGTAAGGCAAACCCGGCGTGTTAGCCAGGATGGACTCGTGATCCATCACCACCGTGGGACGTCGCGAACTGCTAAAGCGCATAAAAGACATGGCAAGGGCCAGGTCCTCGGGCCGGGACGACGCCCGAAACCTCTCCTCGATTTGCTGGCTGATCTCCCGGGTGAGGGACAGCATGATGGGATTCGCCGCCTCGGACGGCCCTGCAAGCGCCACCGAGCCGAGCACCAGGCCACTAGGTGAATACACGGGCGCAGCCGCGCACGCATTCACCGCCAAGGCGTCACTGTAGTGCTGGCTCCCCTTGACGAAGACCGGGCGCCTCTCGACCATCGACGTTCCCAGTCCGTTCGTTCCGATGGCGTCCTCGGAATAATCAAAACCCTCCGCTGCGTGCACACCATCGAGGCGCCGACGCTCCTTGCTGTCACTGGTCCGCCGGGCAACGATACTGCCCCCGCGGTCGCTGAGGAAAAGCGTAGTCTCTGTGTCGGCAAGCTGGTGCTGCCAGCGGTCGAGGACGGGGACAGCGGCCCGGCACAGTAGGGAATCCGTATCCACGTCCTGATATCGCTGGGGCGGGGCCGTACTCACGACGGCGTTGCTGAGCGAACGTCGCCAGCTTCGAACAATCAGGTCCGGCACCACGTCATTGGCCCCGTAAGGCCCAGTGAGGCCAACGCGAATCAACTGCTCCCGCGCTTCCCGCACCGGATCGGACATCTGTGCCCCTTTGCAAGGTCTAGCCGTCCACCCGGTGATCGGTTCATCGGTACTCATCAGCAGTCGGGATTATTGCTGAGCAGGTATCAACCGCGGCTTCACGGGCTGGACGGAAGTGTTCCAAATCGGAACACCGGCTCCTAGTTCCGCCACCACAGACTGGTGACTACGAAGTGAATTATCTCACACAACCCCTACCAGTCGGAGGAAAGACATCATGGACAACGCCGTCCCAGGGAAGATCTACCAGCTCGATGCACTCGTCGTCGGAGCAGGCTTCGGTGGAATCTACATGCTGCACAAACTTCGCAACGAACTCGGCCTCAACGCCGTGGCGATTGACCGCGCCGGAGGCGTAGGAGGTACCTGGTACTGGAACAAGTATCCAGGCGCCCTGTCGGACTCTGAGAGTTTCGTCTACCAGTATTCCTTCGACCGCGACCTCTACCAGCAGACTCCATGGACCACGAAGTACGTGCCCCAGGCGCAAATTCTGGCGTACCTGAACGGCGTCGTTGACCGGTACAGCCTGCGCGATCACATCCAGCTTGAAACCGGCATGACTGAAGCTGAATTCGACGAATCCACCGGCATATGGACTGTGCTGACCGACCGGGGCGTCACGTTCCAGGCACGGTTCCTCGTCACTGGCCTCGGCCTGCTCTCCGCGACGAACCTGCCAAAATTCCCCGGCATGGAAACCTTCCAGGGCCGGCTGGTACACACAGGGGCCTGGCCGGCGGACCTTGACCTCGCAGGCAAGCGGGTCGGTGTCATCGGCAACGGTTCCACCGGCAACCAGGTGATCACCGCCACCGCCCCGGTGGCAGCTCATCTGACATCCTTCCAGCGCACACCGCAGTACAGCGTTCCGGCCGGCAACCGCCAGCTCACCGCGCAGGAACAGCAGGCCCACCGGGAGAACTTCGAGTCCAACTGGGAACAGGTCCGGAACTCGTCCGTCGCCATGGGCTTCGAGGAGAGCGCCGTTCCGACGTTCAGCGTCTCCCCGGAAGAGCGCGAACGGATCTACCAGCAGACCTGGGAGGAAGGCGGCGGGTTCCGCTTCATGTTCGAGACCTTCTCGGATATCGCCACCGACCCAGACGCCAATGAAGAGGCGGCGAAGTTCATCCGCCGCAAGATCGCCGAGATCGTCAAGGACCCGGAAACCCGCAGGAAACTGACGCCCACGGACCTCTACGCCCGCAGGCCCCTCTGCGATTCGGGCTACTACGAAACATTCAACCGCTCAAATGTGTCCCTTGTAAACGTCAAGGAAAACCCGATCGACCGGGTCACGGAACAGGGCATCGTCACAGCTGACGGCAGCCTGCACGAACTCGACGTCCTTATTTGCGCAACCGGCTTCGACGCCGTCGACGGCAACTACGTCCGGGTCAATATTCGCGGCCGAGGGGGCGAAACCCTCAAGGAGCACTGGGCCGACGGGCCGACCAGCTACCTCGGTATGGCAACAAGCGGCTTCCCCAATATGTTCATGATCCTCGGCCCCAACGGCCCCTTCACCAACCTCCCCCCGTCAATCGAGGCGCAGGTCGAGTGGATCAGTGCAACGATCGGCCACGTTTCGGAATCCGGCACCGGCTGGATCGAAGCCAAGTCCGAAACTGAAGCCGAATGGACCGAGACCTGTTCGGATATCGCCCACCAGACCCTTTTCCCGCAGGCCGCGTCGTGGATCTTCGGGGCCAACATTCCCGGCAAGAAGCGGACCGTCATGTTCTACCTCGGTGGCATCAAACAGTACCGTTCTATCCTCGCCGACGAGGCCTCAAGCAAGTATCCGAACTTCATGACCGATGCTGACGCCCTGACACCGGCCTGACCAGCACCACAGCCGCAAGCCCGGGAAGGACAGCAGGCCCCGCCGCCCTTCCCGGGCTGCCCAAAGCAAAGATGAAAGACTTTCAATGAAGAAATATGCAACTGTCGACCCCACCAGCGGCAACGTGGTGCGGGAGTTCGACAGCATGACCGACGACGAAGTGACAGCCTCCCTGGCGCGCTCCCATGATGCCTACCGCTCCTGGCACACGAAGGACCTTGTCGAACGCTGTGCCCTTTTACAGCGCATCGCCGACCTACACCGGCAGCACTCCGTCGAGCTCGCCAAGCTGATGACGCTCGAGATGGGCAAACCCATCTCCCAGGCGACGGCCGAAGTCGAGCTCTCCGCTGCCATCTACGAGTACTACGCCAAGTCGGGCGGGACGCTGCTCGCCGACGAAGAACTAGACATCGCAGGCGCCGGGCGGGCGGTGGTCCGCACGGCTCCCATCGGCCCTCTCCTCGGGGTTATGCCATGGAATTTCCCTTACTACCAAATGGCCCGATTCGTCGCGCCCAACCTGCTGCTGGGAAACACTGTCCTGCTCAAGCATGCAAGCAACTGCCCGCAACAGGCGCTGCGGATTGCCGAGATCATCGACGCGGCCGGCTCACCGGAAGGCGTCTACCAGAACATCTTTGCATCGTCGGACCAGGTCGCGGATATTATCGCGAGCCCAATACTCCAAGGCGTGTCCCTCACCGGATCGGAGCGCGCAGGCAGCGCCATCGGTTCACTTGCCGGACAACACCTGAAGAAGTGCGTCCTGGAGCTCGGCGGCTCCGACCCGTTCCTCGTGCTCCCGTCAGCCGACATCGATAAGGCCGCCAGCGCGGCTGCAGCCGGCCGGTTCGGAAACGCGGGTCAAGCCTGCACCTCGTCAAAAAGGCTCATCATTGAGGCTTCCATCTGGGATAGATTCCTTGAAGCCTTCTTGGCCAAGGCCGCGGAGTGGCAAACCGGGGACCCCATGAGCGAAGACACCCGTCTCGGTCCCATGTCCTCGACCCAGGCCCGCGCGGAACTCGCCGAACAGGTTGACGATGCGGTGTCCAAGGGCGCAACAGTCCATCTGGGAGCGCTCGTTCCGGAGGGCCGCGGCGCCTACTACCCGGCAACGGTCCTCTCCGGCGTCACACCGGAAATGCGCGCCTACCGTGAAGAGCTTTTCGGGCCCGTAGCAATCCTCTACCGTGTCGATTCCGTGGATGAGGCGATCGATTTGGCAAATGATTCGCCGTATGGACTCGGCAGCGCGGTGTTCACAGATGATGAGAAGCAGGCCGCCTACGTCACAGACCGCCTCGAGGTCGGCATGGTGGGAATCAACACCACCATCAAGAGCGCCCCCGATCTGCCGTTCGGCGGGGTCAAGAGCTCGGGAATCGGTCGCGAGCTCGGCAAGTTCGGACTCAACGAGTTCGCAAACAAGAAGCTCATCCGCATCGTCTGAGTCTGAACACAACACTAAGGAGGCGCCTTGCGCGCAGCGGTCTACTACGGCAAGAACAAACTTGAGATTGAGGACGTTCCGGAACCATCCCCCGGCGAAGGCCAGGTGAAGATCAAGGTCAGCCGCAACGGGATCTGCGGCACGGACCTTCACGAGTACTATGACGGCCCGATCTTCATTCCACCCGCCGAACCGCACCCGCTCACGGGCCGCTGCCTGCCCCTGACGCTGGGCCACGAGTTCTCAGGTGTGGTAACGGAGATCGGCAGGAACGTCACCGATATTCGCGAGGGTGACCGGGTCGCCGTCGAGCCCATTTACCGCTGCGGCGAGTGCCGACCCTGCAGGACGGGCGCCTACAACCTGTGCAACGTGATTGGCTTCCACGGGTTGATGGCCGACGGCGGGATGGCAGAGTACACAGTCGTGCCTAGCAACCAGGTGCACAAACTCCCCGATAACGTGTCGCTTGAGATGGGGGCGCTGGTCGAGCCGATGTCGGTGGCCTACCACGCTGCCACCATGGGTGAGGTCAACGACCAGAGCAGGGCCCTGATTTACGGCGCCGGGCCGATCGGCATCGGCCTTTGGTTCGCCCTCCGCGGGATGGGACTGACCGAAATTGACGTCGTTGAACCATCGGAGACCCGCCGAAGGTCTATCGAAGCACTTGGCGCCCGCACCCTCGATCCAAAGAACCAGGACGTGACCGCCCTCATCGCTGACCGAACCAACGGTGACGGGGTCGACGCCGCCTTTGATGCCGCCGGGGTCGCCCCTGCCGTCCAATCAGCCCTGGAATGCCTCGGAGAACGCCGCCCGCTTGTCAGCGTGGCGATCTACGAGAAACCCCTGCCGACGCCCCTGATCAACCTTGTTCTGCGGGAGCGACGCATCCAAGGGACCATCTGCTACACCGGGGCCGACTACTCAGCGGTCATCGACCTGATGGCGAAGGGCCACTACAAGACAACCGGGTGGGTGGAGGACGTCCCTCTCACCGGCGTCATCGAGCAGGGATTTGAACAGCTCCGCGCCGGCCAAAAGATGAAGCTGCTGGTCGACCCCACGGGTTGATCCCTTGAAAGTGCCGCGGGCATCAACAACTACAACCGAAGGCTGGGCCGGATATTGCCGGTCCAGCCTTCGGCGTGCACCCTGAGCGCAAGTTCGAGCGAAACCGGCGGGAATAGAATACCTCGAAACGATAGTTGTAGTTTAAAGTAATTCCTAGCAAAGCATCACAAATGAGTCAGGAGCCACCATGGACAACATCCCCCTAGACCTCAGCAGGACGGCCCTGCTACTGGTAGACCTTCAGAACGATAACGTCCACCCGGACGGAGCCTTCGCCTCATTCGGCGCTGCCGACCATGCAGCCGAGCAGGGCCTGGTCCCCCACGTTCGGCAACTGCTCGAGTGGGCCCGCAGCCAATCCATGCCGGTCATCCACAACCGCATCGTCTTCTACCCGGGCGGTGAATTCGGCGGCAGCAACGCTCCGATCTTCCGGATGATCGGCCCGGAATCGCTCAAGCTCGGCACGTGGGGCGCAGATGCATTGGACGGCTTGGAGGCACGGGCGGACGAGCCTGTCCTGATCCGTAACCGGATGAGCAGCTTCAATGGCACGGGCCTGGACATGCTACTGAGAAATTCGGGTGTCACAACCGTAGTTGTGGCAGGGGTCTGGACCAACATGGCCGTGGAGCACACCCTTCGGGACGCTGCGGACCACGGCTACCGCCCCGTCCTCGTTACGGACGCGGCATCCAGCATCAACGCGGACTGGCACGGCGCCGCGCTGACATACGCATTGACCAACATCGCCGAGTTCGTGACCACTGACGACGTTACCGGAGTAGCAGCATGAGCCGATTGCCTGATCCGACCGTTGCCTGGAAGTCTCCGGATACTCCAGACAAACCCCTTGTGGTTCTGCTGCATGGGCGAGGGTCGCGCGAAACAGACATTCTCGCGTTGGCCGATTACCTCCCCACCGGTTATAGCTGTGTGGCGGTACGGGCGCCCCTCACAGAAGGAGCTGGATTTGCCTGGTTCGCCAACCGTGGCATCGGCCGCCCGGTAGCGGAATCATTAGCTGAGACCACGGCATGGTTCGAAGACTGGCTGGAAACTGTCGCCCCTGCCCCACGGCCGGTCATCCTCGTGGGGTTCAGCGGAGGCGCCGCGTTCGCCGGAGGTCTCATCCTCAAGGATCCGGAACGCTTCGCGGGCGCGGCAATCCTTCATGGAACACTGCCTTTCGATGCCGGAGTGCCGACTACGCCAGGGCGGCTCCAAAGTATTCCCATGTTCGTCGCACACGGTGACGCCGATTCGGTCATACCGGCAGAGCTGCTGAAATCCACATGGAGCTATCTCACCGAGGAATCAGGCGCACAGACAACAGCTGTCCGCTCGGCCGCTGGGCACCGAATCGGCCGCGACGATGTCACGGCCCTGACGCATTGGATCACCGAGGTTGGGAATTCCCCAACGGACCGAGCAGAACCATCGAACGCTCATAAGGATTTTGTATAACTCATTGCCTGATAAATATTGGACTCCATATGCGGCCCGAGCGGATAATTGAACTACGACGAAAGGAATCAACCCCATGGCTTATCTTCGCCTCCATCACGTGAACGTCACTTCGGACGACATGCACACCCTCAGCGATTTCTATCGCGACGCGCTGGGCCTTCCCCTGCTACCGTCGCCGAAGATGATCGCCACCACCCATGCTGCCGACGCCGGCGTTACGGATGGGAACGCAGAATGGGAAGAGGGCGCAAGGTTCTTCGAAGCCGGCGACCCCGAGGAACTTCAGGTGCACGCTACCCGCCGGCAGGCGTACCTTGCCCTGCAGGAAGGTCACACGGTTAATCCCCTCATCGGGGGCCACTTCGCCTTCCGCACTGACGACATTGAAGCCATCAAAGCACGGCTGACCGAGCACAACATCCCGTTCGACGACTGGGGCATTTGGTCCGTCGAAGGATGGCACCAGATCTTCTTGACGGACCCCGCCGGCAACATGATCGAGATTCACCAGGTCAAGGAAACCACAGAGTAGTTCAGCGGTTCCTTCGGACTGGCCGCGACGGCCGTTGCATCCACGCTATTCGGCGGTTGCAACGGCCGTCACCGCTTTTAAAGGTGACGCTTCCCAAAAGCGCTCAAACCGGTGTTTGGCACTGCAAAAAGCACGCAGATGCCCGGCTGGAATTTACCAGCCGGGCATCTGCGTGCCTTACTTTCTGTCCGTTCAGTTGGTGACGTTTTCGAGGACGACGGCGAGGCCCTGGCCGACGCCGATGCAGATCGCGGCGACGCCCCAGCGCTCACCGGAGGCCTGCAGGGACCGGGCCAGCGTGCCCAGGATCCGGCCGCCGGACGCGCCCAGGGGGTGGCCCATCGCGATCGCGCCGCCGTGCCGGTTCACAATCGAGGGGTCGATCCCCCAGGCATTGATGCACGCCAGGGACTGCGCGGCGAACGCTTCGTTAAGTTCGACGGCGCCCACCTGCTCCCAGCTGATGCCCGCCTTCGCGAGGGCCTTGTTCGCAGCCTCCACCGGCGCGTACCCGAAATACTGCGGATCGTTCGCGTGCGCACCCCGGCCCGCGATCCGCGCCAGCGGCTCCAGCCCCAGGATCCCCGCGGCGTTCTCCGAACCGATCCACGCCGCGGACGCCCCATCAGAGAGCGGGGACGCGTTCCCGGCCGTGACCGTGCCGTTCTCGGTGCGGAACACCGTCTTCAACCCCGCAAGCTTCTCCGCCGAAGACCCCGCCCGGATCCCTTCGTCGCGGACCAGGTCCGTACCCGGCACCGGAGCCACCAGGTTGTCATAGAACCCCTCGTCCCACGCCGCGGCGGCCAGGTTGTGCGAGTTCGCCGAAAACTCATCCTGCGCCTCGCGGGTCACCCCGTACTTCCCGGCCAGCCGCTCGGTGGCCTCGCCCAGGGAGATGGTCCAGTCCTTCGGCATCGCCTTGTTCACCAGCCGCCAGCCCAGCGTGGTCGAGGCCAGGTTCAAGTCACCGGCCGGGTAGGGCTTCTCCGTCTTCGGCAGCACCCACGGAGCCCTCGACATCGACTCGGCCCCGCCGATCAGCATCAGCTCCGCGTCCCCGGCGTTGACCTGGCGCGAGGCGATGATCGCCGCGTCCAGGGACGAGCCGCACAGCCGATTGACCGTGGTGCCCGGGATCGAGACCGGGAGCCCGGCCAGCAGGGTGCCCATCCGGGCGACGTTCCGGTTCTCCTCGCCGGCGCCGTTGGCGTTGCCGAACACCACCTCATCGATCCGCTCCACATCCAGCTTCGGAGCGCGCCGAACGATCTCACCGATCACATGCGCCGCAAGGTCATCCGGGCGCACACCGGCAAGGCCGGAGCCGAACTTACCAAACGGGGTGCGCACGGCATCGTACACATAAGCCTGGTTCACCATGTTCTTCTGTTCCTTCTTGTTGTCATGAGGGCCCTGTGCCGCACGTCAGATATTCCGCCCGCCGGCGATCTCCAACACCGTGCCCGTCATATAGCTGGAGAGCTCACTGGCGAGGAAGAGGATCACCGAGGCCACTTCCTCAGGTTCCCCAAAGCGTGCGAGCGGCACCTCGGACAGGCGGGCTTGAAGGACTTCCGGTTTCATTGAATCGATCAAGGCGGTACGGATGATTCCCGGCTGGACGGCGTTGACCCGGACATTGGCGAAGCCGACCTCCTTGGCGGCCGCCTTGGTCAGGCCCACGATGCCGGCCTTGGCCGCGCTGTAGTTGGTCTGGCCCGGATTCCCGACCTTGCCGGAGATTGAGGACACGTTGATTATCGATCCGCCGTGCGGCTGGTGACGCATGATGCCGGCCGCGGCGCGGGTGCCGAGCCAGGCGCCCTTAAGATGGACTGAAATGACGGCGTCGAAATCGTCTTCAGACATCTTGCGCATGGTGGCATCGCGCGTGAACCCTGCATTGTTGACCCACACATCGAGCGCCCCGAAGGTATCACGTGCCGCACCGGCCAAGGCATCGATATCCTCGGCGGACGTCACGTTGCAGCCAATCCCCATTGCCCGGTTGCCAATGCCCAGGCCTGCCGCTGCCTTGGCGGCCTGCTCGGCGTCCAGGTCGCCGATGACCACGTTGGCTCCTTCTCGGGCGAATGCCACCGCGGTGGCCAGGCCGAGGCCGTTTGCGCCGCCGGTTATCACGGCTGTGCGGTTCTTCAGCAGTTCCACTGCTTCTCCATTCTGTTATGTTCTGGGAGCCGTCAGCGGATTGCGACGGCGTTGGACGGCGAACCGACGCCGCCGGGGAGCCTGAGCGGAGCAGCGACAACCATGCAGTCGTACCGTCCGTCGGCGTGGCAGATCTCGGCGAGCTCGTCCAGCTGCCATAGCTCGCCGATGGCGAGCCCTAGAAGAGGGATGAGGATTCGGTGCAGCATGCCGGTATGGGACGAGGCCGGAAGCGTCCCCTGGGTGTCGGCGCGGACACTGACCTTCGACGCGGTTGCGGGCCATACTTCCAGTGCAACGTTGTCGGCTGCCGCGAGTGCCACGCGGTGGTCCCAGAGCCAGGCAGCCGTATCATTGCTCTGCTCCAGGCCCACGGAGACCAACGGTGCACCGGACAATGTGTCCGAACCTGTCTCTGCGTCCTGGCTCAGCTGTTTCAGGCGGTGCCCCAGCCAGCCGAAACGCAGCATGAGAATATCGCCGGGTTCGATCTCAACGCCTTGGTGCCGGGCTGTTTCCTCGAGCACGCGGACCGGGATGGACCGTGGCTGGGAATAGTCAATGGCGTCACCGATGTGCTCCAGGTAACGCCCGACATCGAGCAGCAGTCCCCTGCCCACTATGCCGTGTTCGGCATAGCGCTGGATTCCCAGTGTTGGATCACCGGCGACCAGTTTCCCCGCGTCGGCACCGTTGTAAAATCCGTAGTCCGGGTGGCCGAAGTGGCGGAGACCGTCAATCTGGCTCGTGGCCTGCGGAAAGAGATTGTCGATCTTGTCGTCGCGATGAAATTCGTTCAGTCCAAAGACTGTGTGCTGCAGGGATCCCCGGTGGGATATGAGCGGCCGTGGGAAGGCGTCCAGGGGAAGATCAAGGGAACAGGTCTGACCGCTGCGGACAAGGCCGGCCCCACGGATACGGCGTTCCGGGGTAAGGAAATTAAGGGTACCGAGGTCGTCGTTCTCGCCGAATATCCCCCAGCTGCTGCCCGGCGGCGCATCAGTGCGGGCCAGCAATTCGTCATAGCTGGGAAGTCCGTCGTGGCGGTTCACGCCTCGCCCTTGGATGACGTCTCGGTCCGGTCGGGAAGGTCCGGAATAAGCAGGACCTTGCAGGACTCCTGGGAGAGGAGTTCGATCGCCTCGTCCAGAGCTGACAACGGAAGTCGGTGGGTGACGAACTTGGACAGATCCAGTTTGTCGCTGGCGACAAGCTCAGCGATCTTCTCCCACGTCCCCCAAAGAGCGCGCCCGAAGCTGCCGGTGAAGGTAAGTCCTTTCTTTATCAGGTACGCGGCGACGTCCAATTCGAGGGGCCGGCCGGGAATTCCCACGGCGACTACCGTCGCCTCCTTGCGGACGGCTTCAAGAAGCGGCGGCAGGGCGGCCGGTGCGCCCGAAGCCTCGAAGGCGACATCAAAACCGAACTTTGCCCCGGAGAGGCTTCGGCAGATTCCTATAACGTCGTCTGCGGGGGCCAGGGGTGTTGCACCGAGCTCTTCGATAAGACCTCTGCGGTAAGCATTGGGTTCAACAACCACCACGTTGCCGGCACCCACGGCGCGGGCAATCGCAGCGATAAACAGGCCCACCGGACCTCCACCGCTGATCACCACGTCAGCCCCGGAAAGGTCAATCTTGGATCGTTGGATGGCGTGCATCGCAACCCCGGCGGGCTCCAGGAGGGCGGCCTGCTCAAGGGGAAAGTCCTCGGGCAGCCTGAAGCACGCTGTGGCCGGGACGACGAGCCGTTCGGCGAAACCGCCATCAAGGTGCAGACCGAGCAGTTCCATGTTCAAGCAGTTGTGGGCGTTCCCGGTACGGCAGGGATAGCAGTCCCAGCAAGCGACGTGGGATTCGAGCGCCACTCTGTCTCCCTCGCGGAGGGAGTCAACGCCCGAGCCGACTTCAATAACAGTGCCGGCGCACTCGTGCCCCAGCACTACGGGGATGTTAAGGTTGAACGCCCGAGCCATGGGCGAGTATTCGTAGAGTTCGCGGTCGGTTCCGCAGACCGAGGCTGCGGCTATTTGAATCTTTACCTCGCCGGGGGAAACCCGGGGTTCCGGATAGGCGGCCACGAATTCGGCACCACGTTCCGGTCTCGCTTTTACCACGGCACGCATGGTGCTGCCAGTGTGGGCGGATTCTGTCTCGGGAACACTGAGGGACGTCACTGTTGAAACCTATCTGCTAGGAATTGTTCCGTGAGGAGGACGTAGCCCCGTCAACCCGGTAGAAAGAGAGCTTTTCCTCATCGATCTTCACTCCTACTCCGGGACCTTCGGGAACTGCGATGCGGCCTCTTTCGATGATCAGCGGCTCCGCGAGGAGGTCATCGGCCATGTCCAGGAAATTCGACAGTTCACCCGCCCGGCGGCTCGTGGCCTCGTGGGCGGCCCCGAACACGACCGTGGCGACGGTGCCAATCTGCGTGTCTATCTGATTGCCCATGTAGACGTCAACGCCCAGGCCTGTGGTCAGGCCGAGGATTTCCTGGGCCTCGGTAAATCCGCTGCGGGCGGTTTTGATACAGATGGCATTGCATCCGCCTGAAAGCAGCTCGCGGGAGACATCCCCGGCGGTGGGCACGCTCTCGTCGCCGACAATGGGAATCGTGGATTGTTCAACCAGGCGCCGCCTGCCCATTGCTTCCTTTGCGTCACATGGCTCTTCCAGGAAGCTCAGTCCGAGGCCTTCGGTACGGTGGAGAACTTCGAGCGCTTCATTGGCGGTCCAGCCGCGGTTGGCATCCAGGTAGATTTCCACGTCATCTCCCAGGCCCTCGCGGAGGACACGGCAGGCTTCGATGTCCAGCGCGAGCGGACGTCGGCCCACCTTGAGCTTGAAGGTGGTGATCCCGTAATTGGTGCCAAAGCGCTGTGCTTCCTCGAGGAGAACCTCGGGTTCCTTGAACCCGAGCATGTGACTTACACGCATCGAGGGGGCAAAGCCACCGAGGAGGCTCCAGACCGAATTACCGGTTGCCTGGCCAATGATGTCCCACAAGGCGATGTCGATTCCGCCCTTGGCCGTGTTGTTGTGGACGGTACGGCGGAGAATCTGCTGGACAACCTGGCGGCGGAAGGGGTCCAGTCCCGTCAGCGCAGGGGCGAAGATCGTGTTGATGACGGCGACGATGGAGGCTTGCGTCTCACCGTAGGTGTACGGACGTGGCGGAATGTCGGCCTGGCCGATGATCCCGGTGTCGGTGTGGATCCTCAGCAGTACGTGGTCGGCCGTGGTGACTTCGCCGCTGGCAAACTTGAGCGGCCTGAGGTAAGGGATCTCGTAGGGAATTGCTTCAATGCGTTCAATCTTCATGTCCGTGCTCTTTTCTCTAGAGTCATCAGCGCAGGTAGACCCTGCGGGGGTCGATCTCGGTACGCAACAGCCGCAGCTCATCGGCTGTGGGTTGCGGGGTGACCCTAAGGTCGTCGGACACCTTAAGGTCCCAACCGGTATTTTCGCGGACCTGGTCAACTGAGATGCCTTCGTGGACGGCCGTCAGCTTTAGCTCGTCATGGACGCCGGACCGGGTGAGGATTCCGAGTTCGGTGATGACCTTGGTCACCCCTGCTCCCCTGACCCTGCCGCCCTCAGCAAGCGCACGGTCGGGTCCGGGAGAGGTGCAGAAGTCCAGTTGCTCCACAAATGTGCGGGAATCGTGGCGGCGCATCACCACAAATACTTCCTTCGAGTTGGCCGCCACTTCCACTGCTCCCCCTGATCCGGGTAACCTCACCTTCGGTTTCTCCCAGGGGCCAATCACCGAGGAATTCAGGTTGCCCCACCTGTCGATCTGGGCCGCGCCAAGGAATCCAACGTCTATGTGACCGCCCTGAAGGACGTAGCCGAATAGGACCGGCATGGAAAGAACCGCCTCTGCTCCGGTGATGAGGACGGCGTCCGCAATGGTCTCGGGAAGGTGGGAAGGATGGGCGCCACAGACGCCGGACTCGTACACGATTTCCAGGTCCGGGGCAGCTGTCAGGCTCGCTAGCGAAACGGCCAGGGTTGGCAGCCCGATTCCAGCGAAGACGGTGTGTCGTCCTGCAAGCTCGCGGGACGCGACTACGGTGAGCAACTCCGTAGCGCTGATGCCTATGTCTGCGGCCAATGAAGTCATTGCTGGTCCTTAGTGTTGTCGCTGGCGCTGTCCGCCGCCTCTAGACGTGTTCCGTAGTTGACCTGACCGCTCAAAGCCTGTCCCACACGGAGGCGGGCCAACGTGGCCTCGCCGAGCTTGGCCAGGTACTCTGCGTGATCCGTTGTCCCGTAGATCCACTCATCCATCCAGGCCGACAGGCTAACGGGGTCTGCGCTGATGCCTGACCAGGAACGGTAAAAGTCGTTGTCCCGATCCGAGTAGCCCTGTGAAAATGACGGATGGGTGGCTCCGGGGCATTCAACAACGGCATCCACCGCGAGCGCGGGAATCACAGTTCGGTTCGGGTCCGCCCGGATCACGTCGTCGTCAACGATCTCCTCGACGACCACGATCGCCCGCTTGGCGGCGAACACCGCTTCGGCCTGGATTCCGGTGAGTCCCCACATCTGCGTGTTGCCCGAACGGTCGGCCCGCTGGGCATGCACGATCGTGACGTCAGGATTTATGGGGGGCACCACGTAAATCTCTTCGTATGTACCGTCCTCATCGGGAAAAGGCGAGGCGACCTTGCGCATTCCCGGTTGAATTCTGGGGAGGTCGGATCCGAAATAAGAGCGGAGGGGATAGAAGGGGAGTCGCTGCGCGCCTGCCAGATACCGGCAGATCATCCCGTAGTGGCTGTACTCCTGATATTCGAGCGGCTCGGGGTCGGCCCTTTCCACCCTGCGGCGCAGCTCCCCCAGGGATCCAGCCGATGAGTTCCCGACAAATGACGACACCAATGTGCTGATGCAGCCGCCGGCAAGCATTTGGTCAACTACTATGTCCGCAGTCATACGCACCAGGGTCAGATCCTTCCGACGCTGGCGGATGATCTCGTGTCCGGCCGCCGTGGGTATCGCGTGCGTGAAGCCCTCAATCGCCACGACATTGCCGTCGTGGACATATCGGGCAATCGCTTCCTGCATGGAAAGCGCCTTGTTCTTGGTCCTGCCAGGGGAAGCCCCTGGCCGCGTGGTCGACGCTTGCATGGTCAACTTGGAAACTCCTTCGATACCGCAGAGAACGGTGCGTCCTAATGGCTCCACTTTCCCAAGACGACTTATTCGATGTCCAATACCAATCGCGGACTGAGTTATCAGGGATCTAGATATATTGCACTCAATTCGCACTCGCCGTATTCATCTAAGAATCGGATGGAACTATCATCCATTGGTATTTGTGTTAGATAGCTGCCAGTCCCTAGCATTCTGGTAGGAGTTGTTACGAGCGTCACACCCGGCGATGTTGCAGGATGTGCAAGTAACAGCACCTCATCAGCCACAAGGCCGCTACTGCCAACGCCGGCAGGCAGCGAACGCGCCTCAGGACACATCAACGAGAACGAGCGAAGGCCATGACATTGCATGATCCACAAACCGCCGACGCGCTGGAGGACAAAGACGCCTCCGGTTCCGGCGGACGTCAGAAAACCGGCCGGCTTCCGGCCCTGCGTTGGGCCGAGCTGCCCAAACCCGTCGCGCTCCGCAAGATGCTCGGCCCGGGTATCATCCTCGTCGCCGTCGGCATCGGATCGGGCGAATACATTTCCCACCCCTACATCACCAGCCAGGTCGGCCTGACCTTCCTTTGGGCAGCAGCAGTAGGGCTCGGCCTGCAGTACTTCATTAACACAGAGGTGGCCCGCTACACCTTGGCCACGGGCGAAACCGCCGTAACGGGCTTCACCCGCCTCTGGCGCGGCTGGGCTCCCCTGTTTGTCATCATGACCGTCATCCCATTCGCCTGGCCTGGCTGGATGAGCAGCGCCGCCACCATGGTGACATTCACGGCGGGCGGCCAGGGCAATGTCCAATGGATCGCCGTCGGCGGCCTCGTGATCATCGGCCTCGTGCTGACACTGTCGCCGATCGTCTACAAGACAGTTGAGAAGATCGAGTTCCTCAAGGTCATCGCAATCCTGGTGTTCGCGGTCGTTATCATTCTGTTCGTCATCGGCTGGGAGCCGTGGGCAGCACTGCCCGCGGGAACCGTCCAGGGAGCCGGGCGCATGCCGGAGGGCATCCCCGCGGCGTTCCTTGTGACGGCCATGGTCTTCGCCGGTGGCGGCGGAGCGCTCAACCTGACAGTGAGCAACTATATTCGCGACAAGGGCTGGGGCATGGGTGCCCACGCACCCCGCATTGTCTCCCCAATCACGGGCCATGAAGAGGCCGGATCAGCCACCGGCACGCAGTTTGCCGTCACTCCGGAGAGCGAAGGGCACTGGAGGATCTGGTGGAAGAACGCGAAGACCGAGCAGTTCTGGTCCTTCTTCGTCATTGGCCTGTTCACGATCGTCATCTTCTCACTCCTCGCGTACAGGCTGATGCCGGTTGGCACGTACGAAGGCAAGGGCGACCTGTCCTTCATCCAGGTGCAGGCCAATATCATCGGCGAGCAGTTCGGCGGTCCGCTGCAGACGTTCTACCTGCTCATCGGCACCGTTGCCCTGATGTTCGCGAACCTCGCAGTGGTGGACATCGTCGCCCGCGTCGTCGCCGACGTCGTGGCAGTCAGCTACCTCCGCGATCACAAATTCTGGACCGAGGCCAAGATCTACAGCACCTCCGTGTGGACGATGGTGCTCCTGGGCGTCATCATCCTCAGTGTGGGTATCACCCAGCCCATCACCCTCCTGGCCATGGCAGCGATTCTCAACTGCGGGGTCATGGTGGTGTACTGCGCCCTCCTGATCCGGCTCAACCGCAGCCTCCACAAACTAGTGCGCATCAATCGCCCACGCATCGCAGCCCTGGGCCTCGCTGTGCTCTTCTACGCAGCCGTTGCAATCTTCACCACCGTCACACAGATTCAATCCCTCACGGGCGCATAGGAACATACGGCGTGGCCGGGCTTGGATGCCCGGCCACGCCTCCTGCGCGTTCCCGCCTCAAGAAAGGATGCTTGCCATGAGCACCCCCCGGATCACTTTCATTGGCGCTGGCGCCATCGGCCTACCCATGGCCGTGCGCGCCGCCGAGGCAGGCACAGTAACAGCCGTAGACACGTCAGCCCTGCGACTCGCTGAAGCCCGCGCACACGGGCTTCAGACGTCGGAATCGTTAGCCGCAGCGTCCCCTGCCGATATCGTGCTGGTCATGGTGGCGACCGCACAGCAGGCCGCAGCAGTCCTGAACGGACCTCAAGGCGTCTACGCAACGTCCGGCCCCGGCGCCGTCGTCGTCGTCCTGTCCACCTTCGGCCCCGCCGCTATGCAGAAACTGGCGGCCGAACGCCCTGCCGGGGGCCCGGTCCTGCTGGACGTCCCGGTTACCGGAGGAATCCCGGGAGCAGTCGCCGGGACCCTGACGCTTTTTGCCGCCGGCGACGCAGAGGCCGTCGAACAGATACGTCCCGTGCTTGAAACCATGGGAAAGATCGTCATTGCCGGGCCGAACATCGGTGACGGACAGTCGTACAAAATAGTCAACCAGCTACTGGCCACCAGCCAGCTGGTCGTTGCCGCCGAGGCCCTCGCCTTTGCCGAACGACTCGGACTCGATACAGCCAAGGTATTCGACGCTGTCAAGGGAGGCGCCGGCGCATCATGGATGCTGGATAACTACGGTCCCCGCATGCTCAACGCAGACACCGATGACATTGCAGCACGCGTCGATATATTCCTCAAGGACGCAGCACTCGTGGGTGAAACTGCGGAGGGGGTCGGCTTCGACGGCGACATGACCAGGGCAACAGTCACCGTCCTGGAACGCGCCGTAGCACTCGGACTTGCGGCCCGCGACGCCTCCGCCGTGATCGACGTCTACCGCCAACACTGACACGTGCTCCACGCTAAGCACTGAACGCCTCCCTGAGGATCAAGGCCGCGGCCTCCAGAGGGCCCTCGAGAACATAGCCGGCTTCCCCGGATTGCCCGAAAGACGAACACTTTCGGGCAATCCGGCATTTTCGCGTGAAGGAAGCACCCAGTGCCAGAGGGCGGCAACGTTGCTTCCAATATGACGCCGCATTCCAATCACCTTGTGGCGCAGCACACTTTGAGTAATAATGAATACTCACTATTAGCTAATACCCTGATAGTCCCTCACTTCGCCGCTCGGCACTTCACCCACCCACGGAGACACTGATGTCCATCGGAAACCACAACGTCCTCGCCCCGCGCTTACGGGGCCAGCGCCCAACCGGCCCCTCCTGCGGAGAAAAGCCCACCGAAGCCAAAGGCCCGCTATTCATCGCAGCGTTGGGGTTTGCCCAGCTGACCTTGTTCATCGCCCTGCTGGGACCGGTCATGGTGTCCATGGCCCTTAAGGTCTCAACGCTCACCGACGACCCGACGGCCCGCACCAGCATCGTCGGCTCGGTTCTGGGCATTGGTGCCCTTGCGGCCGTGATCGGCAACGCAGTCTTTGGCCGTCTCTCGGACCGCACCACTTCCCGTTTCGGACGGCGTCGTCCGTGGCTCATTGGCGGTTCCCTCGTCATGGCGGCAGCCCTGTTCGCGATCAGCCAGGCCAACAGCGCCGAGGTGCTGATGATCAGCTGGTTCGTCGCCCAGCTTGGCGCCAACGCAGCCATCAGCCCGTTTGTCGCCACCTTGGCGGATCAGCTGCCCGAAAAGCAATACGCCAGCGTGTCCGCTACCGTCGGCGTTATGCAGAACGTTGGCATTCTCGCGGCCACCTGGTTTGCATCGCTATTCGCCACCGACATGTTCCTGCTCTTCATGGCACCCGCAGCCGTAGGCGTTCTAGGCATGGTGGTCTACGCCCTGGTCCTGAGGGACCCTGTGCTGAAAGAGCGTCCTGCCCGCCTCACCGGGAGCGAACTGATCAAGTCCTTCTGGGTTAACCCGGTCAAGCACCCCGACTACGGCTTCGCTTGGTGGTCACGGTTCCTCATTTTCCTCTCCAGCTTCATGTTCACTTCTTTCAGGCTCCCGTTCGTCGTCGACCGTCTGCACATCGGAGCTGCCGAAGCCGCCGGCGTCGTATTTATGGGCGTACTGGTGTACACGCTGGCACTGGTTCCGGCCAGCTATGTTGCCGGCTGGCTGTCCGACCGCGCCGGGCGCCGCAAACTTCCGGTGGCAGTCGCCACCGCCCTGTTCGCAGTTGGCACGTACATGCTCGTTCACGTCGAGTCGGTCGGTCAGTTCTACCTGGTGGAGGCTCTGCTCGGCATGGCTTTCGGTATCTATGCCAGCGTGGACATGGCGCTCGTCCTTGAGGTCCTCCCCAACCCCGACAGCACAGCCAAGGATCTGGGCGTGTTCAACATGGCTAACGCGGCACCCCAGTCCCTGGCGCCGTTCGCGGGGGCCTGGCTGCTGACCGTCGGTGCTGCCGCTGCCGGGCCAAACTACGGGCTGCTGCTGGGCGCAGCGGCTGCCGCAGCCCTCGCCGGAGCCTTGGTCATCCTCCCCATCAGGAAAGTGAAATAGCGTGGCCCGTCCCCTGCCCGCCTCCGTTACGGACACCACCTACGACTATTCACTTTTGGTCGCCCGGCTCTCGCTTGAGGAAAAGGTTCATCTACTCACCGGCGAGACGGCGTTCACACTGCCCGGCAACGACAGAATCGGCCTTGCTCCCCTGGCGTTTTCCGACGGGCCAACGGGAGTCCGCGGCCTGAAGTTCGCAGGAGGCGACGCAGTCGCACTGTTTCCAAACGCCACTCTCGTCGCAGCTTCCTGGGACGATGCCGTTGCCGAGCAGGTGGGGACCATGCTCGCGGAAGAAGCACAGCGACAGCACATCCACGTTGTCCTCGGACCGACCATCAACCTGCACCGCTCACCCCTCGGAGGGCGCCTGTTTGAAGCCTATTCCGAAGACCCGTACCTGACCGGACGCACGGCGGTTGGCTACGTGAGGGGCCTTCAGGGCAAGGGAACCGCTGCTTGCCTGAAGCATCTTGTCGCAAACGAATCCGAGACGCTGCGCAATTTCGTAGACTCCCGGGTTTCTGAAACCGCACTTCGGGAGGTCTACTTACTGCCGTTCGAAATGGTTGTTCAAGACGTCAACGCCTGGTCCATGATGTCCGCCTACAACGACGTCAACGGAACCCCTGCCACCGAGCATGACCAGATCCAGAACAGCATCGTCAAGGACGAGTGGGGCTGGGACGGCGCCATCATGAGCGACTGGTTCGCCACAAAGCGCTCTGGCGCATCAGCCAACGGAGGTTTGGACCTGGTCATGCCGGGGCCGGACGGGCCGTGGGGTGAACGCCTCGTCGCGGCTGTGCAGGCCGGGGAAGTCGCTGAGGCCACCGTCGACGGCCACGTCAGCCGGCTGCTGCGCCTGGCGGACAGGACAGGTGCCCTTGCTCCTGCCGGGGCGCCCCCGAAGAAATGGGCGGAGGGCCTGCCAGCAGTGGACTCCCCCGAACGCAAGGAACAACTGCTCCGCATTGCTGCACGCGGGATGACTGTGGTGGCCAACTCCGGCGTCTTGCCGCTTTCCGGCACCGGCTCCGTGGCGCTCATCGGGCGGCACGCCCTCGCAACCGTGAACATGGGCGGAGGCTCGGCCCAAGTCAACCCTCCGTACCAGTCCACTATCGCGGAAGGAATGACCACCCGGCTGGGCAACCGCCTAGTGATCGCCGACGGCGTTGGCGTACGCACTCGGCCCGTGCCTGCAGACCCGGCCTACCTCACCGATCCGGCGACTGGCACCCCGGGCATGGAAGTACGGCTGCTGGCCGCCGATGGCACAGAGCTTTCCCGCCGGCACGAGGACGCCTCCAGTATCACCGTTGGATGGGACGACGGACTCCCCCAAGTGCCCGCGAAGGCGGTGCTGACCGCTACGCTGTCTAACGAGTCGGGTCCAGTGATGCTGGGCGGCATCGGTGCCGGCACCTGGGCTGTTGCCGCCGACGACGGTACCGCCCTGCACGCCGAACTGGTACTCGCCGGCAAGGATCCAGGCGAGGGAATGCTCCGTCCACCGGCCTTCGCAGAAGTAGTGGCGCTACGTGCGGGGAGCACGGTGACCGCCACAGTAGCCCTCGGCACTGCCAACCGCCGGGAATCCCTCCTGCAGGATGCGTCCCTGGGCCTCAGCGAGGAGAGCCACCTCCTCACCATAGGTGCCGTCGGGCAACTTGCACTCGTGGCCACCCCCGTTCCAATCCCGGACGACGACCTGCTCCGCAACGCGGAGGAGGCGGCCAGCGCGGCGGAGACGGCGGTGGTCGTCGTCGGCCTGACGGAGGAGCAGGAAACGGAAGCCGCGGACAAACAGACCCTGGTCCTGCCGGGACGCCAGGACGAGCTTGTGTACCGCGTCGCCGCCGTGGCCAAGCGGACGGTCGTGGTGGTCAATTCCGCCACCCCCGTTCTGATGCCCTGGCTGGAGCAGGTTGACGCGGTGGTTATTGCGGGCTTACCGGGGCAGGAAGGGGGTAATGCGGTCGCCGCAGTGCTGACCGGGGAACTCGAGCCCACGGGGCGCCTTGTCTCCAGCTACCCCCGGGCCGACGGCGCCGCTCCTGCCTGGGAAGTAGAGCCGGACGAGGACCTCCGGCTCACATACGCCGAGGGCACTTCGGTCGGCTACCGCGGCTTTTATGCCGGCAACGCACCCACGCCGCTGTTCTGGTTTGGACACGGCCTGGGCTACGGCAGCTGGGCCTACAACTCGGTTCAGCTCATCCCGAACAACGGGGCGGAACTGCTCTTGTCGGTGGACGTGACAAACACCTCCGAACGCTACTCCCGCGAAACCGTGCAGGTCTACCTTGACCCGGCCGAACTGGACCAGCCCGTCAGGCTGGTGGGCTACGCAGGGGTCGACGTCCCGGCAGGTACCACGGTCACCGTGCACGTAGCCTGTGACGAACGGCCGCGACGCCGCTGGAACGAGGCAACCGGTAAGTGGGAAAGCCTGGCAGCGGGGGCACAGCTCATCCTCGCCCGCGGGCTCGGCGACGTCCGTGCGCGGGTATCGTTGACCTGAGAATTCCGACGGCGGGCGGCGTCCTGTCGGAACCGCCGCCTTGCACGACCGGATGGCCGATCAGGAGATACCATGCCCACCGCCATTGCTTCACCGTCCCCGCGCCGCAGCAGCGGCCGGCCGAAAGCGGCCGACAGCGCCAACCGGCGGGAAGAGATACTGGCCGCCGCCACCGAACTGTTCTCCATAGAAGGCTTCCGGGGCGTTTCCATGAGTGCGATCGCCCGTGCGTGCGGAATAAGCCTGACGGGCCTGGTGCACTACTTTCCCTCGAAGGAACTTCTTCTGCAGGCCACCATGGACCGCCGTGATGAGGTAGACCAGGCGCGGATCGCCGGCCCTAACCGCGCGCGGGGCTGGGCTTACCTCGAATCTCTGGTGGACCTCGTCCGTCACAACCAGAACCAGAAGGGAATCGTCCGGCTCTTCACCACCGTTGCTGCGGAAGCCGTGGACCCGGAGCATCCCGCGAACACCTGGTTACGCCGCCACCACCGGACCTCAGCGGAGCGCATCCGTGCGGCACTGGTGGAGGCTTCCGAGGATGGTGCGCTCAGGGAGGACGCCCCTGCGGAGTCAATCGCCCGCAGTCTCATTGCCACCATGGATGGCCTGCAGGTCCAGTGGCTCTCGGATCCCGACTACCAGGACATGGCTGCCGACTTCGAAACGCTGCTCGAGACCGTACGTCTCCGCTGGGGTCGATAGAACGCACCAGGCCTGCGGGCCGAAAGCCCCGGGTTCACAACCAGCCAGGACTCCGGACATCGGAACCCGCCGGCCTGGAGCCGCCTCAGAAGACGATGACCGGCTTGATCGTCTTCCCGCTTCTGGAGTCTTCGAAGCCTTGGTTGATGTCGTCCAAGGCATAGTCACTGACCAGCTTCTCGAAGGGGAACCGACCGTCCTTCCAGAGCTGGATCAATCGAGGAATGAAGACCTGCGGTACCGAACTGCCTTGGACCACGGTTTTGAAAGTCCAGCCCTTCACCAAGGAGGCACCAATCTCGAAGCTGACCTCGGTGCCCGGCTTCGCCGCGCCAACCAGGGCAACCGTTCCGCGGACGCCGAGCGCATCGGCAGCCTGGCGAAGGAGCGCGGGAACGCCCGTGGTGTCCACCACGTAGTCAACGCCTTCACCGGCCGTGATTTCGCGGAGCCGCTCCGCAACGTCTTCGGTCTTCGAATTGATGACGTGGGTAGCTCCGAGTTCCCGGGCTAGGTCCAGGCGGGAGTCATGAATGTCGACGGCGACAATAATGGCGCAGTCCGTGACCCGCGCCGCCATGACAGCGGCGCAGCCAACAGCGCCCGTGCCGAAGACCACAAGTGAGGATCCGATTTCCGGCTGCAGCTCGTTGAGGACGGTTCCCGCGCCTGTGTTGATGCCGCAACCCAAGGGCCCCAGGTGCTCGAGCGGGACGTCTTTGTCAACCCGGACGACCGACTCCTCGACAACATTTGCGTACGTCGCGAAGGATGACTGGCCGAAAAAGTGGGAAGAGATTCCCTCATCGTTCTTTTTCAGGGAGGTTGTGCCGTCCAGGCGTCGCCCGCCGAAGTCGGCCGCCATGAGGTTCTCGCAGTACGCCATCTGGCCGTTCCGGCACCGCTTGCAGTGGCCGCAGTACGCGGCAGCGAGTACAACATGGTCACCGGGCACCACGGAAACAACGGAGTCGCCCACCTCCTCAACCACGCCGGCTCCTTCGTGTCCAAGGACGGCGGGAAGCGGAGTCGGGTAGACCCCGTCGCGGACGAGCACGTCCGTGTGGCAGATCCCGGTTGCAACCATGCGGACCCTTACTTCATCGGGCCTCAGTGCGTCCAGCTCAAGCTGTTCGATCGTGAACGGTGCGTCGTGCTCCCGCGCGACCGCGGCAGTTACCTGCATGGCAAACTCCTCATCATCGTGACCGGAGTGACCGTGCACCCCGGCGTGGCTTGCGAACCCGCGTGTTGCGTTTCGCATTGCGGCCCATTCGTGTGCGCGTCGCAGCGCGGCGCAGCTTCGTCTGAAGCAGGAGAAGGCGGGGAACAGCGAAGTAGACGGCAATAGGAACGACCACGAGAGTGAGCGTGAAAGCGCGCAGAACCGGAGGCCACCCCGGCGCCAGTGCGGCCAAGGCACTCATTCCTATTGCGGCCAGCGGAAAGATCGCCACCCAGGTAATGACAGCCCTTACATGGACGGATGCCATACCGACAGTTCGGTGACGATGCGCATCCGTCTCATCGGCTGCTAACGCTTTGCCCTCATGTTCCACTCAATCTCCAAACGTCTGGTTGGAATTAATGCTACTGCGCGATGAATCGCAGAAGCAAACGAACGGTTGGATATGATGGGACCCATGGCCTGGGACACTGACGCGACACGGGAAAAACTCCTCGACGCTGCTATCACCGAGTTCTCCGACCGGGGCTTTTCCGGTGCGCGCATCCATCAGATTTCGCGGATCTCAGGGTGCAACCGGGAACGGATCTACTTCTACTTTGGCGGCAAGGCCGAACTCTTCGAAGCGGCACTCACCCGCGAACTCGTCACCGCATTGGACGACCTTCCGATCGTCGGTTCGGGTCCTGTTGCGGTCGCCGACTTCGCTGGGCGGTACTTTGACCTTTCCAGGAGCCGCCCCAGTCTTGCGCGCCTCACCTTTTGGGAGGGCCTTGAGCAGGGGCGTCCGGTAGGGGCGGAGACCCGCTCCCTTCGCGCAGCGAACAAAGTCAGCGAGATCCGGGATGCCCTTCCGGCATTGGGCGAGGCGGCGGCCGAAGACCTTCTGCTGACAATCGTCACGCTCTGCCACGCCTGGGTATCGTGCCCGAACGTCCCGCTCGTGATAACCGGAACGCCGGACGAAGAACGCAGGCGCGCATCCATTATGCGCACCAGCGAATTGCTCGCCCGCGACGCCTTGGGCACGCCCTCGCTGCCGTCCTAAACGCCAGGCGTGAGCCCGGGCACGCTCATCCTGGGATACATTTACTTGACGCTTCAACTTTATTGACCTACATTTAGTTGTAGCTTCAAGCGTCCCTCCCTTGAGAGAACAGAATCCAATGAACACCCTCCTGGCCCGTATTTTCGGAAAGAAGACTCCAATGACCAACCTCACCATCATCGGCAATGGCAACATGGCCCGTGGCATCGCAACCCGTACCCTCGCTGCCGGCCTGACGGTCGAAATCCTTGGGCAAGACGAAACCAAGGCCAAGGAACTGGCCGGCGCGCTTGGCTCCGGCGTCACCGCAGGCACCACCGCCGACGCCCCGAAGGGCGGCATCGTGGTCCTGGCGGTCCCGTTCGAAGCCGCCAAGTCCGTGGTCAGTGCCTACGGAGACGCCTTGACGGGCAAGACCATCGTGGACATCACCAACCCGGTGAACTTCGAAACCTTCGATTCCCTGGTCGTTGAGCCCGGCAACTCCGCCGCCGAGGAAATCGCACAGCTTGTCCCCGCAGGCGCCAACGTGGTCAAAGCGTTCAACACGACTTTCGCCGGTACTTTGGTGGCAGGCGAGTCAGGCGGACAGCCCCTGGACGTCTTCATCGCCGGAGACAGTGCCGAAGCGAACGCCGCCGTAAGCAGCTTCGTCAGCGCTGGCGGCATGCGCCCTCTGGTAGTCGGTCCGCTGAAGCGCGCCCGCGAACTCGAAGGCTTCCAGTTCGTCCTGATGACCATGCAGGCCAATCCCGAATTCGCCGATTTCAACTGGGACACCGGACTTCAGGTCACCCAGTAGCATCCAGCTCAAAAAGCGGACGACGCCGGGAATTCCCCCGCCGTCGTCCGCTTTCGTATGAACTGATCAATGTCAGGGCGCCTGACTCAAACCCGCCGCTGCCTAGTACACGATGACAGGCTTGATGACTGTTCCTTTGGCGGAGTCTTCGAACCCCTGGTTGATCTCGTTCAGGCTGTAGTTTCGCATCAGCTTGTCCATGGGGAACCGGCCGTCCTTCCACAACTGGATGAGCTTGGGAATGAACACCTGCGGCACCGAGCTTCCCTGAATCACCGTTTTGAACGTCCATCCCTTGACCAGTGACAGCCCGATCTCGAAGGCAACCTCGGTTCCGGGCGCGGCAGCGCCGACCAGCGCCAGCGTGCCCCGGAGGGCCAGAGCGTCGGCTGCTTTGCGGAGCAGCTCCGGACGCGCGGTTGTGTCCACCACGTAGTCAGCGCCGCGGCCGTCCGTCAAGCGCAGGATCTCATCCGTAAGGTCGGTTTCCTTGGTGTTGATCACATGCGTCGCTCCAAGTTCTTTCGCGAGGTCGAGCCTGGAGGCGTGGATGTCAACGGCGATGATCCGGGCGCACCCGGCGATCCCGCCGGCCATGATGGCACCGGAACCGACAGCGCCGGTACCGATGACCACAAGCGTGCTGTTCAGGCTGGGCTTGAGTTCGTTGAGGACTGCGCCGGCGCCGGTCTGGATACCGCACCCGAGCGGGGCAACGATCTCAAGGGGAACGTCCGAGTCGACCCGGACGACGCTTTCTTCGACGACGTTCGCGTACGTGGCGAACGAGGATTGTCCGAAGAAATGGGAGGAGATCACCTCGCCGTCCTTGCTCAGCGCAGTGGTCCCGTCGGGCCTCCGGCCTCCGAAGTCTGCCGCAAAGAGGTTCTCGCAGTAGGCCATTTGCCCGGACCGGCAGCGGTCGCACTTACCGCAGTAGGCGGCCGCGAGCAGAACATGGTCGCCCGGCTGTACGGTGGTCACCGAACTCCCGATCCGCTCCACAATCCCGGCTCCCTCGTGCCCCAGGACGGCCGGCAGCGGGGTGGGATAAACCTGGTCACGAACGATGGCGTCCGTGTGACAGACACCTGAGGCCACCATTTTAACGAGCACCTCGTTCGCGCGGAGATCGTCCAGCTCAAGTTCTTCAATTGTGAGGGGTTGCCGTGGCTCCCGGGCCACCGCTGCAGTTACTTGCATGGTCATTTCATCCTTTACGGCTGCGTGGGGCTTTTGCTTTAGAACGGGTACTGCTGGTCCGACTGCTCGATGGTGATCCATTTCAACTCGGTGAATTCGTTGATGACCGCCCTGCCATCGAACCGGCCGTAGCCACTGTTCTTCATGCCGCCGTATGGAGCCTGTGCCTCGTTCTGCACGGTCGCCCCGTTGACATGCACGTGTCCGGCTTGGATGCGCATAGCTACCTGCAATGCGCGGGTGCTGTCCGCTCCGAAAACCGCAGCGGCAAGACCGTATTCCGTGTCGTTGGCCACCTGGACGGCCTCTTCGACACCGGAGACTCGGACAACCGTGGTGATGGGTCCGAACGTTTCCTCATCGTAGATGGACATCTCAGGCCGCACTTTATCGATGATGGTGGCCGGCATCGAAGCACCGTCGGCACGGTCGCCGACTACCAGTTCCGCTCCCTTGGAGAGGGCATCGTCGATGAGTCCGTTGATCCGGGCGCCTGACTCTTCACGGATCATGGGCCCGACGATGCAGGCGTCATCGGCCATCGGGTCTCCACTGCTTAGTTGCGCCGCCCGTGCTGCAAACTTGGACACGAACTCGTCAGCCACACTTTCGTCAACGACGAAACGTTCTGTCGACATGCAGATCTGGCCCTGGTAAAGGAAGGAGCCGAAGACTGCCGCGTTGACGGCGCCGTCGATGTCAGCATCGTCCAGGACCACGAACGGAGCCTTGCCCCCGAGCTCGAGCAGCGCGGGCTTGAGGTGGCGGGCCGCCTTTTCGGCGATAATTCGCCCCACGGCGGTGGATCCGGTGAAGTTGATCCGGCGAACCGCTGGATGCGCGATGATGGACTCCACGACCCGATCCGAATCTTCAGAGGTACTTGTCAGGAAGTTGAGGACGCCGGCCGGGAGTCCGGCCTCGTGCAGGACCTCCGCGATGATCGCATGGGTTTTCGGGCTGGTTTCCGAGGCGCGGAAGACCACCGTGTTGCCGCAGACGATGGGGTAAGCGATCGCCCGGGCCGCAAGCACGCCGGCCCCGTTCCAGGGGGCCATGCTGAGAACCACCCCGGCGGGCTGCCTGACAGTCATCGAGAGCGTTCCCGGCTTGTCCGTTGGGAGGGTCTCACCCTGAATCTGGGTGGCGAGCCCAGCTGCCTCACGGAACAGTTGTGCTGTGAGGAACACGTTGAACCCGGCCCACAACTGTGCTGCTCCGACTTCCGACATCATCGTCTCGATGAACTCCGGGCCGCGCCGCTCCATGATGTCCGCGGCCTTCAGCATGACGGCCCGTCGTTCGGTGGGGCCGGTGGTTGACCAGGTGCTGAACGCCTTTGATGCCGATTCAACCGCGTCGAGGGCGTCATCTACGCCGGCTGCCGCGCCTTCGGTCACGACTGCGCCTGTCAGGGGGTTTCGACGCTCGAATGTCTTGCCTTCACGGCCGCTTCGTGGCTGGTTGTCAATGATGAGTTGCGTTTGCAAGTGGACTCCTTAATTTTTTGCTGCCTGGGCCGCCGACACTGTGGCCCGACTGCCGGTTCTTAGTGGTGGACGTTGGTGCTGGACGAATGCTGTTCAGGAGTTTCTGCAGCTGCCCTGCCATCAGCCGCGTTGAGGCGGGGAACGGTCAGGACGGCGACCACGCCGATTGCTGCTGCTATGGCCCAGACGGAGAAGTTGATGAAGTTGCCCAGCGAGGCGGCGACCAGAACGCCTCCGCCTGAGATCGCCAGGACAGCGCCGATTCTTCCGATACCGAGCGTGATTCCCAGGGCGGTGGCCCGCGTGGCACCGGAGAAGTAGGTGGCGACGAAGCCGTTGACCAAAATCTGCGCTCCCACTGACCCGAACCCGACGACTGCAACCAGCAAGTACATGGCGGGAAGCGGCATGAGGCCGGTTCCCATGAGAACAAGCGCCATGCCGGAACTGGCGAAAGCCGTTGCGGTAACCGGCCGCGGACCGAAGCGGTCAGCCAGGCGGGAGGATACGAGCACCCCCACGACGGCGCCGATGTTGACCGTGAGGAGGAATGTCAGCGAAGACGCCAGGGAGTATTTGGCGATGACCATGAGCTGTGGCAGCCAGGTATTGAGCCCGTATACAAGGGTCTGGCCGCAGATACCGGCGAGGCAGAAGAGGATCATCGCTCCAAGCAGGCGCCCGGTGAGCAGGGTGCGGAAACGGCCGGCGACGGGTGCATCCCCCTGGACCGGTGCCGTGACTAGCGGTTCCAGCCCATAATCGGCCACGATGCGATCCGCCTGGGCGCGATCTCCCTTGGCGGCGAGGAAGGCCGGGGATTCGGGGAGGAACTTGAACAGCAGCGGGACGACGGCGATGAGCGGGATGCCGCCGAGTGCCAGCATCCCCTGGAATCCGAGTGCGGGCAGGAAGGCGAGGGAAAGCAGCGCCGCCAGGATGCCGCCGACAGCGTAGCCGGAGAACATCAGGGCGTTATTGAAGTTGCGCCTGTTCGTCTTGGAGAACTCCACCGTCAGCGCGATCGCCGTCGGGATAACACCGCCCAGTCCAAGGCCGGCGAGAAAACGGAACAAGCCGAAGAGTTCGGGAGTTGGCGCCCATGCAGTCAAGAGCATCAGTAGCGAAAAAGACGCGATGGAAATCATCATGATCTTCCGACGCCCGACGATGTCCGTAAGGTAGCCGATGAGGATGGCGCCGATGAACATTCCGGCCAGCGCATAGCTGCCGATTGCGCCGGTCTGCACTGGGGTCAGGCCCCACGGTTCATAGGCGAGGAGCTTGGGAACGATGGCGCCGTAGACGACCAGGTCGTATCCGTCGAAGACGATGGCCAGGAAGCAGAGGAAGATGACAGCGGCTGCCGATTTACGAGGGCGAACCGGAGATGAGGCAGGCGATTGAAAAGCCATTGGGGACTCCAGGTGATATACACGACGGTGTGGCTGTGCCAGAGATGAGGGGGTCTATCGTCTGTGATCTGACCCACAATCGAATGTAACATAAATATGTTGTTCGTCAACAGGTTTGTTGCATGTTTACGAGTAACGGTTTCGTTCGAACGCCAAAAACAAGAAGTGGAGGAGCCCTAATGCAGTGGAAACCGAGAGCCCTGATACTGGATCTTTTCGGGGACTACCTCCGGTATGCCGGGGGTGAGATCAGGCTGGCCGACATCACGGAACTCCTGTCAGTCTTCGACATCGAGCCGGCCACGGTACGGGTGAACCTCTCACGCCTTCGCAAGGAGGGATGGTTCACCACCCGCCGCGTGGGGCGGGAAACGGTCTACACCCTCACTCCCCACATGCTGGAGATCCTCAACGAGGGCCGGGAGCGAATCTTCCGGCGTCGGGACGAGAACTGGGAGGGGCGCTGGACCATGGCCATTTACCAGGTTCCGGAATCCGAGCGTGCCGTCCGCGAGCAGCTCCGAAAGCAACTCGCGTGGCATGGGTTCGGCCAGCTGTCACCGTCGACCTGGCTCAGTCCGCACGATCTTATGTCCGAGGTCCGCGAGATCGCCGCAGAATTTCCGCTGGCAAAGGTTGACGCGCTCTGGTGCGGTACCGGCGACCTCGAAGAGGACAGGGACCTTGCCGCGCGATGCTGGGACCTCAAGCAGCTCGGCGAAGATTATCAGGAGTTCATCCGCACGTACTCCGCCCTTAATGACGAGGTCCTGAATGCGGGTAGGGACGGCCGCACGGCACTTGTCGAACGGACGCGAATCATCGGCGACTTTCGCCGTTTTCCGTTCCGGGACCCCTACCTGCCCAGCGAACTGCAGCCCGAGGGCTGGCCGAGTGGTGAGGCATACAACTTGTTCGGTGCGGTACACCGCCAGCTCGGTCCAGGGGCCACCGACTTCGTCTCCGGCATCATCGGCCAGCCCGTCGGGCAGGGCCAGGAGGTCGTGGCGTAAGTACCCACGGGTTCTTCAGGGCTGAACACCCGGCATTTGTGTAACATAAGCCTGCAGGACGTCAGTCTTGACGTTACATTTCATCTCGATTCCAGGAGTCCCCATGGCGGAGACACCCCGGTCGCTAGTCCTGAACCTCTTCGGCGACTACCTTCGCTACGCCGGCGGAGAGGCTAAACTCGGCGAACTGACCGAGCTCATGGCGGCTTTCGGCATGGAACCCGGCACCGTCAGGGTGAGCATGTCCCGCCTCAGGCAGGAGGGGTGGTTTACTACGCGCAGGGATGGCCGGGAGACTGTCTATGCCTTGAGTGACCGGATGCTCGACATTCTCGTCAATGGCCGCCCGCGGATATTCCGCCGCAAAGAGGAGCCCTGGAGCGGCCGCTGGACCATGGTCATTTATCAGGTGCCGGAATCCGACCGCCCCGTGCGTGAACAGCTCCGTAAGCAGTTGGCGTGGACGGGGTTCGGTCAACTCTCACCCTCAACCTGGCTGGCCCCTCACGATCTCGCCAGCGAGGCAAAGGAGATCGCATCCCGGCACGGAAGCGCCCGCGTCAACGTCCTCTGGTGCGGCTCCCATGGCACGGAAGCGGCACGCGAACTGGCGGCCCGTTGCTGGGATCTGGAGTCCCTGAGCCGGGACTATACGGATTTCCTCTCCTCCCACGCGCACCTGGATGACGCGCGCAGCAACAGCGCCAAGGATGGCAAACAGGCCCTGGTTGAACGCACAAGGATTACTGATGAATTTCGCCGCTTTCCGTTTCGCGACCCCGAACTGCCGCGCGAACTGCAGCCCAGGGACTGGCCGGGCGCTGCGGCATTCAGCCTATTCAGCCGGGCGCATGAACAGCTGGGGCCCCGGGCGCGGTCGTTCGTCGAGGAAGTCATCGGCAGGTCGATTCCGGCCATCATCGACGGTACATGTAACAAATAGTTGACGTTCAGCGTAGAATGGTTACATAATTTTGGTGAGACCTTTCTCACTGACTTTCCAAACTTTAGAAGGTGGCATCGATGGCACTTCGCGTAGCCTGCATTGGCGGCGGTCCCGGCGGACTGTTCTTCTCAACCCTGTTCAAGCAAACCGTTCCGGACGCTGAAGTCGTGCTCTTTGAGCGGAACCAAGCGACTGACGCGTTCGGTTTCGGCGTAGTTTTCTCCGACGCTACGCTGAATCGGATCAATGACGCCGACCCCGTTGTCCGCAACGGACTCCGGGACTTCGGCACACACTGGGAGGACATCGAGGTCTGGCTCAAAGGCGAACAAAAGTCCTTCACCGGCAATGGAATGGCCGCCATTTACCGCAAGACACTCCTGAAGCTCATGCAGGACCGGGCGGCAGAGGTAGGCGTCGACATGCGCTTTGGCCAGTATGTGCCCGACCTGTCCCAGCTCGACGACTTCGACCTAATCGTCGGCGCAGACGGTGCAAACTCTTCCACCCGCGAACAGCTGGGCGAGAGCCTTGGCCACACCGCTGAGACCGCAACAGCCAAGTTCATCTGGTTCGGGACCACCTACAAGTTCAGCGGACTCACCTTCGTCCACCGCCAAAGCGAATTCGGCAACTTCGCCGTCCACGGCTACCCGATCAGTGACGACCTCAGCACCTTCATTGTCGAAACCGACGAGGAAACCTGGCGTAAGGCCGGCCTCGACGAATTCGATGCCAGCCAGCCCCCGGGACCCTCAGACCTGAAGACCCAGCGCTTCCTGGAGAAACTGTTCGCCGAAGACATCGCCGGTGAGCCTCTCGTGGCCAACAACTCCCGATGGGCGAATTTCCGCACCCGTCGGACCCGTTCCTGGCACAAGGGCAACGTAGTCCTGCTCGGCGACGCCGTCCACACCGCCCACTTCTCCGTCGGCTCCGGCACCAAGATGGCGATGGAAGACGCCATCGCCCTGGTCCGTGAAGTCGCTGCACACCAGGACGACCTTGAACTCGCCTTCACAAACTACGAGGCCGAACGCCAGCCACAGGTCGCCAAGATCCAGAACCAGGCACGCGGTGGCCTGAGCTGGTGGGAACACTTCGCCCGTTACTACAATTCCTTCGAGCCCACGCAGTTCACCTTCCACTTCTTCTCCCGCAGCATCGACATCGACAAAATCCGACAGCGCGATCCCGAGCTGGTTGCCTCTGCGGAGCAGGACTGGCTGGCCAGGCACGGCAACACGCCGCTGGAGACACCACTCGCCGCAGGCTCCGTGGAGTTCACCGGCCGCCAGCTCGTCGTGGCGGAACACGAGGGCCAGTTGGCTCTGAGCGGCCCCGGTGGCAGCATTCCCCTGACCACCGACCCCACCGACGCCGATGCCTATACCGGACTGCTGCTCATCGCGCCGGAGACTGAAGCGGGCATGGCAGCCGCCTTTGAACACTTGCCTGCACAGGCTGCCGTCATCGTCATCCAGGGCGGCAATCCGTTCACGCGCGTCCTCCTTTCGGAGGAAGCCCGGCTTGGTCGCGGTCTGACAAGTGTCATCGTCGATGACCAGGGCCCCTCTTCGGCTTTGACGCTGGTGCTCTCCGGCCGCGCAGACGCCATGGCAACCGAAGGTACGGAGGCAACCAATGCATAGCCTGACTCCGCTGTTCGCACCCCGCGGCATCATCGTCGTTGGTGCCTCATCCAGCCCGGAAAAGCTCGGTGCTGTTATGGCACACTCGCTGTCCAACTACCCGGCTCCTGTTGAACTCGTCAACAGCCGCGGTGAAAACGGCATGCACACCAGCATCGCCGAAGCCGCGTCAGCGATTCCTGGCGGTCCGGATCTGGCCGTACTTTGCGTGCCTGCCGCCGCCACTGCCCAGGCACTCCGGGACAGCGCAGCAAACGGGGCCAAAGCGGCACTAGTCTGCGCCGGCGGTTTCGCCGAAGCAGGCGGGCCCGGCGTCGAATTCGCCCGGCAGGTGGAGGCAGCTGTCAGGGAAACCGGCATACGGCTGCTCGGCCCGAACACGTCAGGCTTCTTCGTCCCCCGCCGCAACCTGCGCGCCAGCTTCGTACCAGGCGTCGCAGAACTTGAACCGGGTTCGGTGGCCGTTGTGGCGGCAAGCGGTGGAGTCAACCACGTGCTTGCTTTCCACCTCCAGCGAGCCGGAGCGGGCGTCAGCCTGGCCGTCGGCATCGGCGCGGGCACCGACATCAGCGCCCCCGATGTCCTTGACTATCTGATCTCCGATGAACAAACCAAGGCGGTGGCCCTCCATCTGGAAACCGTCGCCGACGGACCGGCGCTCATCGACGCCGTTTCGCGCCTCAGTTCCGTGAAACCGGTGGTCGCTTTGGTCGTCGGGCGAAATGACGTCTCTGAGTTTGCCCAGTCCCACACCGGTGCCCTGGCCACATCATGGCGAACCACGCGTGCGGCCCTGAAGCAGGCCGGCGCCGTGATTGTCGACGACGAGAACCAGCTGGTGGCCGCCGTCACCGCCCTGGCCGGGCGCCGGCTCAAGCCGGCGGCAGATCCCGGAGTCGGGCTCATCACCGGGCAGGCCGGCCCCGGCCTGTTGATCGCTGATGCCCTCCACAGCGCCGGGGTCACCCTGCCGCGTCTGGCACAGACCAGCCAGGACACCATCGGCACGCTGCTGCCGCCGCTGACCTTCCAGGCCAACCCCGTGGACACCGGCCGCCCCGGACCCGGCTACGAGAAGGTCGTGGCCGCCGTGGCAGCCGACCCTGCCATCGATCTCGTAGCGGTGTACGGACTGACCGAACCCGTGGCCGATCTTCCTCTCGCTGTCGCCAGTTCCGGAGTAGCCGACACGATGCCGTTCCTGATCGGCGTCGACGGCCCTGACGGTGATCTGGAACGTGCCCGCAAGTCAGCAGCCCAGCACGACCTGCCATTGATCAGCGGACCGACATCGCTGGCCCACGGCATTACAGCCTTAGTCAACGACGCACGCGGACAATTCCAGCGCGCCGAGTCACCCGCCGGAGCATTCACCTGGCCCGGACTGGAAGGGCCCTGGGACGAAAACCGTGCCAAGGAACTCCTCGGCGCACTCGGCATCGCCACGCCTGCCCGTCGCCGCTGCAGCACCCGCGCCGCAGCCCATGACGCTTTCACCGAGCTGGGAGGCCCGGTGGCGGTCAAGCTGCTTGATGCCGCGGTCCTGCACAAGACCGAAATCGGCGGTGTGCACCTGGGGGTGGACTCCCCCGAGGCCATGGACCGTGCCCTTGATGGTCTGGAAGCCGCCGGTGCCCGCGAATTCCTGATCGAAGCAATGGCTCCATCCGGAGTCGACCTGGTGGTCGGCGTGCGCCGTGATCCTGTGTTCGGACCGATCGTCGTCCTGGGCCTGGGCGGCACCGCAGCCGAGGTCTTTGCGGATATTTCCATCCGGTCCGCTCCCCTTTCGGTGCGGGCGGCCGAGGGCATGCCCGGAGATCTGCAGGCGCGCGAACTCTTGTACGGCTTCCGTTCCGGGCCGATGCTGGAGACAGCGGAGCTCGCAGGCCTGCTGGTCAGGCTCGGCGATGCTCTCGTTTCCAATGACGAAATCGCAGAGATCGAAATCAACCCCCTGCGCCTCACCCATAACGGGCTTCTGGCCCTGGATGCAGTAGTTATCAATGTCGAGGAGGACATTAAATGACCAGCCACACGAGCGAAGGCACCATTCCGTGGCCGAAGGACCTGGCAGCCGAATTCCGCAGCAAGGGCTACTGGGAAGACCGCACGCTGGGCGCCTACGTGCTGGAAACAGCAGACCGGTTGCCGGACAAAATCGCGATTGTGGACGGGGACGTCCGGCTCAGCTACGCCGAACTGGCCAACAGGATGGATGCTGCCGCGGAACGCCTTCTGCAACTGGGCCTCAAAGCGGACGACCGCATCATGGTCCAGCTGCCTAACGGCTGGCAGTTCACGGTACTGACCTTGGCCTGCTTCCGGGCCGGCATCATCCCGGTCATGGCTCTGCCTGCACACCGCCAGTACGAGCTCTCCTTCCTCACCGAACTCTCCGAATCGCGCGCCATTGCAGTTCCGGACGTCATCAAGGACTTTGACCACCAGGCCATGGCCGAAGAACTTGCGGCAAGCATCCCGTCCTTGGAGATCATCCTCGTTTCGGGGGCAGCAAAGCCCCTAAACGTACGTCTCGAGGAAATCCTGGCCCCTGCAAAGGACGTCGCGGACGCCCGCGCAAGGCTGGACGCCGCCGCGCCTTCACCCGACTCACCGGCGCTGTTTCTTCTCTCAGGGGGCACCACCGGCCTACCCAAACTGATCACCAGAACCCACAACGACTACGCCTATAACATCAAGGCCACCTCGGTTCCCACCGGAGTGTCCGAGGACACCGTGTACTTGGGCACCCTGCCGGCGAGCCACAACTTCCCGCTGGCCTGCCCGGGCATCCTCGGGATTCTGTTCGCCGGCGGCCGCGTGATCATGCTGCCAAGCCCCGAACCACGCAAGGCTTTCGCCGCTATCGAACGTGAAGGAGTGACACTCTCCACTGCTGTCCCAGCTGTCGCCCAGAGATGGATTGAATACCAGCAGGAAGCCGGCACCATGCAGCTGGCCAGCCTCGAGGTGCTTCAGGTCGGAGGATCACGTCTGCCTGACGAGATTGCCCGGAAAGTGAAGCCCGTCCTGGGTGCCACCCTGCAGCAGGTCTTCGGGATGGCAGAAGGGCTCATCAACACCACACGGCTGGATGACCCCGAAGACGTCATCTGTACTACACAGGGTCGCCCAGTGTCCGAAGCCGACGAGGTGCGCATCGTCGACGAGGCCGGCGAAGACCTGCCAGACGGAGTCGCCGGCGCCATCCTCACCCGCGGTCCGTACACCCCCCGCGGATATTACCGGGCGCCCGAAGCCAACACCCGGGCCTTCACTCCCGACGGCTGGTACGCCAGCGGCGACATCGTGGAGCGGCGCCCCGACGGAAACCTGATCGTTCAGGGCCGCGACAAGGACATGATCAACCGGGGCGGCGAGAAGATCTCGGCCGAGGAAATCGAAAGCCTGGTCTACCGGATTGACGACGTGACCATGGCGGCCGCGGTCGCCATGCCGGACCAGATGCTCGGTGAACGCCTCTGCCTGTACATCACAGTCAAACCAGGACGCGAAGTAACTCTGGAACAAATCCAAGAGCTGCTGCGCCGGACCGGTGTGGCTGCATTCAAGATCCCTGAGCACCTCGTCGTGGTTGAGGAGCTGCCCACGACAAAGGTCGGAAAGATCAATAAGAAGGACCTCCGGGCCGACATCGCAGAACGGCTGGCTACCGCCAGCGCCCACTCAAAGTAGAGGATTGCCATGACCGAGAACATCACCCATGAGTCAGTTGCTACCAGCCACACCCTGCCGGAGCCGACTGCAGAGGAGGCTGCGCAGCTCAAGGAGCTGTACCGGGATTTTGACCGCGAGAACCTGATCCCGTTGTGGACTGAGATCGCGGATTTGATGCCGATGGTCCCGTCTCCGAAGGCGGTCCCGCATGTGTGGCGGTGGAGCGACCTGTACCCGCTGGCGGCCCGCGCCGGCGACCTGGTGCCCGTGGGCCGCGGCGGGGAACGCCGCGCCATTGCCCTGGCCAACCCCGGCCTGGCCGGTACCCCGTATGCGACGCCGACGCTGTGGGCTGCGATCCAATACCTGGGGGGCCGGGAAACCGCCCCGGAGCACCGCCACTCCCAGAACGCGTTCCGCTTCGTGGTTGAGGGCGAGGGCGTCTGGACCGTGGTGAACGGGGACCCGGTGCGGATGTCCCGCGGGGATTTCCTGCTGACCCCGGGCTGGAACTTCCACGGCCACCACAACGACACCGATGAGCCGATGGCCTGGATCGACGGCCTGGACATCCCGTTCGTGCACTACGCCGACGCCGGGTTCTTCGAGTTCGGCACCGAGCGGGTCACCGACGAGGCCACCCCGGACATCTCCCGCTCCGAGCGGCTCTGGGCCCACCCCGGGCTGCGTCCGCTCTCGGGCCTGGATGACACCACCAGCTCCCCCATCGCGGCCTACCGCTGGGAATACACCGACCGTGCCCTGGCCGAGCAGCTCCTGCTCGAGGACGAGGGCCACCCGGCCACCGTGTCCCAGGGCCACGCCGCCGTCCGGTACACCAACCCCACCACCGGCGGGGACGTGATGCCCACCATCCGGGCCGAATTCCACCGCTTCCGCGCCGGCGCGTCCACCGAGACCGTCCGCGAAGTCGGCTCCAGTGTCTGGCAGGTCTTCGAAGGAACCGGCTCCGTGGTCCTGAACGGCGAAACCCGGAACCTGGAAAAGGGCGACCTCTTCGTTGTCCCGTCCTGGGCCGCCTGGTCCCTGCAGGCCGGGACTGATTCACAAACTTTGTTTGACCTGTTCCGGTTCAGCGACGCCCCCATCTTTGAACGCCTGAACTTCAACCGCACCTACATCGAAGGACGCAACAAGTAATGAGACTCCTGACACTCCGCCTCTCGAATGAGGGAACAACAGTCACCAAGGCTGTCCGCCAGGACGGCGATACCCTGACCGAGATCGAAGGGTTCGCCGATGTCGGGGAACTCCTCCGCACTGACGCCTGGGAGGCCACCGCCAAGGCCGCGACCGGCGCGACGCACCCGCTCGAGGGCGCGGACCTCGCCCCGGTGGTCCCGTTCCCGGGGAAGATCATCTGCGTGGGCCACAACTACCGCAACCACATCAAGGAAATGGGCCGGGAAATCCCCGAGTACCCCACCCTGTTCGCCAAGTACCAGGAATCCCTGATCGGCCCGAACGATGACCTGGCCCTGCCGCAGGAATCGGACACCGTGGACTGGGAAGCCGAACTCGCCGTGGTCATCGGCAAGAAGGGCCGCCGGATCAGCGAAGCCGACGCCAAGGATCACATTGCCGGGTACTCGGTGCTGAACGATGTGTCCATGCGCGACTACCAGTTCCGCACCATCCAGTGGCTGCAGGGCAAGACCTGGGAGAACTCCACCCCGTTCGGCCCCGCCCTGGTGACGCAGGATGAGTTCACCGCCGGTCCGCTGATGACCTCGGCCGTGGACGGCGAAGTCCAGCAGAGCACTCCGACCGGTGACCTCGTGTTCACCCCGGAATTCCTGGTCTCCTACATCTCCACGATCATCACGCTGAACCCGGGAGATGTGATCGCGACCGGCACCCCCGGCGGTGTGGGCCACGCGCAGGATCCCAAGCGCTACCTGCAGGAAGGCCAGATCCTGGTCACCACCATCGAGGGCCTGGGCCAGCTGAGCAACCGCGTGGTCAAGGAAGCCTGATGGTCGCCCGCCACGACCAGACCACCGACCCGGTCCTGCTCGAGGGCCTGCTCCAGGCGCGCCGGGGCACAGCATTCTTCGCCCGCAAACTCAACGAGCTCTCCGACGCGGACCTGGACGGAGATTCGCTGTTGCCGGGCTGGACCCGGCGGCACGTGACGGCCCACATCGGCTACAACGCGCGGGCCATCGCGCGCCTGGTCGAGTGGGCAGCCACCGGCGTGGAGACGCCCATGTATGCCTCCACGTCGGTGCGGGACCACGAAATCGACTTCGGCGCGACGCTGTCCCCGATCGCGCTGCGGCACCTGTTCGACCACTCCGCGGTGCACCTGAACGTCGAATGGCGGGACCTCCCGGCAGAGGCCTGGCACCACAAGGTCAAAACCATCCAGGGCCGCCTGGTACCGGCCGAGGAAACCGTGTGGATGCGGACCCGCGAAGTCTGGGTCCACGCAGTGGACCTGGACAACGGCGCCACCTTCAACGACATCCCGGCCCCGGTCCTTGCCCGGCTCCTCAAAGACATCACCGGCGCCTGGCACACCCGCGGCACCGACACCGGACTGCTCGTCAAGGCCACCGACCAGCCGGACGCCATGACCTTCGGCGACACCGACGCCGAAACACCAACAGTCATCTCCGGCCCGCTCGCTGCCATCACACAATGGGCCACCGGACGCGGCACCGCCGGCGTGCACATTGCCGGGTCGGGCGTCGGCAGTACCGTCCCAGCCGCGCCAAAGTGGATCTAGGAAGGGCTTTTGCGATGACGAGAATGCTGATTATCGGACCTCCGGGTTCAGGCAAGGGAACGCAGGCGGAGCGGATCTCCGAGGGACTTGGCGTCGTTGCGATCTCCACCGGCGATATCTTCCGCGCCAACGTCAAGGGTGAGACGCCGCTGGGCGTCGAGGCCAAGAAGTACATGGATGCCGGCGATTTCGTACCGAACAGCGTCACCAACAAGATGGTGCGCGACCGCTTCAGCGAGGACGACGTCGAGAGCGGCTTCCTGCTGGACGGCTACCCGCGCACCACCGCGCAGGTGGACTACCTCGACGAGATCCTGGCCAACGGTGACCAGAAGCTGGACGTGGTCCTGCAGCTGACCGCCGATGACGAGGAACTGGTCACGCGCCTGCTGGGCCGTGCCAAGGAAACCGGCCGGAGCGACGACAATGAAGCGGTCATCCGCCACCGTCTGGACCTGTACCACGAGCAGACCGAGGCCGTGGTGGCGAAGTACGCCGAGCGCGGCATCCTGACCCAGGTTGACGGCATCGGCGGCATAGACGAAGTCACCGACCGCGTCATGCAGGCCATCAAGGCAGCACAGGCGGTTTAGCCCACGCGGTTCAAGCTGTAATCCTTCCACTCCGCCTCGCCTGAACGGAGAGGACGAAGCCAAAGATATCCAGTCATGTCGAAGACCCCTGACGGCGACGGCCACCCGCTTTTGCGGGTGGCAGTCGCCGTTTAATGCTGTTCAGGGTTCGTCAAGGCCACGCGCCGCTTCAGCAGGCACGTGCCCTCTAGCTTTGGCGTATCGCGGTACGCACGGTTTGCGACAGGTGAAGCGCCCTGGCATCGGCGCCGCCAGGGAGTTGCATCTGCAAAGGTATGTAGCCGAAGCTGACATCGTAGAGGGGGTCTGCATATCCCAGAGCCCCGCCAGCGCCGTCGTGTCCCACCGCTTGGAAGCTGCCGAAATCACTGCCCGGGTGAGGCTTCATGAAAACGACCCCAAACGCCGTCGGGAAATTCAGGACCCGGTCAACGCCCCACACCTGCTGCTGCCCCATCGCTGCAAGAGTACCGGGGTCAAGAAGCGCCTCCCCTGTCAGGCCAATGGCGGCAGCATAAACCTGCGCGAGTCCCCTTGCCGATCCAATGCCACCCAAAGCGGCGGGTCCGGCGGCTCGTACCTCGCGCAGATTGGGTGAGTAAGGCCCGAGGTTCGGCGGAACTATGTTGTTGACACCGTTGAACATCAAGGCGCCCAGGCCGTCGGGCGACATGGGGCTTTGGCTCATCATGGCCAGCTGTTCGGCCGTTGGACACGCCGGACGGAGCGCTTCGAACCGGTCCTCTTGAGACGCTGGCAGGCCGATCCAGAAATCGATGGCGCGAGGTGCGCGGACGGTGGCCTCATAGAGTTCCTGCAAGGATTGGCCCGTGATTCGCCGTACCAGCTCCTCCATGAAGGTGCCGATGGTCAGACCGTGGTAACCGAAAGCCGCTCCCGGGCGCCAGAACGGCCGCTGTCCGGCAAGCTTTGGCGCGGCGCGGTTTGAATGAAGGACGTCATCGTTCTCCAGCCCGCCGTCCACGTTGACGAGCCCGGCCTGGTGCGACAGCAGCTCGCGGACGAGGATCATGCCCTTGCCGTGGGCACTGAATTCCGGCCAGTAGTGAGCCACGGTTTGATCCAGATCCAGTTCACCCGATCCAATCAACGTCCCCAGGGTGATGGCTGCGACGCCTTTTGTTGCGGAGAACGTTCCTGTGATTGTGTCGGCTGTAAGTCCGTCTCCTCCAACCAGATCGACCACAAGTCGGTCCTTCCAGTAGACGGCGAGTTGGGCGCTGTAGTTCGGGTCTTCGGACAGGTATGCATCGAATTCATCGCGTACCGCTTCGAATCCGGGTGCTACGGTGCCTGTGGACTGATTGCGGGTTGGTGCCGTGACGGCGGTCATCGCTTGATACCTTTCTCTAAATTTCGAAGGATGTCTGGGTCATGAACAGGCAGAATGCTCCCCGGCGCCAACCGTCGGCCGACAGGATGCGCGTGAGTGTTCCTCGCGAAGCCACCGGACCATCCGTTCGACAGAATTCCTGCCAGGTGCGGAGTGAGGGTGGTCCAGGTGTCCGTGGGTACTTCCGGGTTCGGTTTCCATCCGGACGGGAATTCCTGCCGCCTCCAGTTGAGCCGCGAAGAGTTCTCCCGACGCACGCAACGTGTCGGCCTCGGAATTGATGATGTGGACGGGGGGAAATCCATCCAGGTTGCCGACTCCGGCAAACGCGTGAGGATCTCCAAAATTGTCCTCGCTACCGGCGAAGTTTAGATTCACTTCGCGGATGAAGTCCGGCGTGAAAACCAAGTCCGCCGGAACACCCTCGATCTTCGCCGTGAGTTCCTCACTGATCGGGGGAAGCTTGGCGTGGACAAGAGGGTAGGCGAGCAACAACGACGCCGGCATTTTGCCGGCACCGTCCCTGAGTCGTCCGGTCAGCGCGGCAGTTAGCGCGGCCCCCGCGCTCGCCCCGCCGAGATGTAAGTCTTCCGTGGTTTCCAGCCCGAACTCGCTGACATTTTCAAGTGCCCAAAGCCACCCGGCCAGGACGTCGTTTGACGGTTCGGGGTACTTCACCCCGTGAAGTGCTTTGCGGTAGTCCAGCGAAAGCACCGAGATACCTTGGGACGCCAGATGCAGGCTCACCCAGTGGGCCTCCGGCATGTTCAGGTCTCCGGCAATGAACGCGCCGCCGTGGACCCAGACGAAGCCGGCTGTGGCTTTGCCGGCTGCACGGTAGAGCCGACCCGGAACGCGGCCCTCAGAGGCGGGGACCGCGATATCGAGCGTCGACACAGCAGCCAGCGCCGGGTAAATGGTCAGTAACGACTCGTTGTCCGTGTCGCTACGAAGATCAGGAGGGGGTCCGTTCAGCTCCATCTCGCGTATCAACCGCCTGGCGTCCAAGGTGTTCGGATTCTCCGTGCTGCTCTCGTCCATGTTGTGATTTGTTCCTTTTCAGTTGTTGAGAAAGCTCAGTTTCGTATCAGTTCCAGAGTGGTTGCGAGCGGCAGTGATGTGACGGACGTGCCGATGCGAAGGGCGTATTCGCCGGGTTCGTAGGTCCAGCCGTTGTCCCAGTAGGCCAGGAGCCGGGTGGCGAGCTGCAGCTCAGCGGTGATGGTTTCGCCTGGTTCGGCCCATACGGGGGTGGAGGCGACGAGCCAGCGGACGGGGCGGTCGACGGCGGACCCGGGCTTTTCGGTGTAAACCTGGACGACATTCTTACCCGACCGCGCCCCCGAGTTGGTCAGTGTGACCGTGAGGGGGACGACGGCGCCGGGAACAGCCGAGCCGGGGAAGCTGACGCCGTCGAGGGTCCAGTCGGTGTAGCCGAGTCCGAAGCCAAATTCATAGGCGGGTTTAGTGCCGGCTTTGAGCCACGCGCGGTAGCCGATATGGATGCCTTCGTCGTAGGCCAGCGTGCCGTCTGCCTCCGGGGTGACGTTGATGACGGGCACGTCCTGCAGACTGGCGGGCCAGGTTGTGGGGAGGCGGCCACCCGGTTCGGTGGCACCGGTCAGGATATCGGTGAGGGCGTGACCGAATTCCTGGCCTCCGAAGTAGCCAATCAGGATTGCGGCGACCTCGTCGCGCCAAGGCAGCAGGACCGGCGCGCCCGAGTTCACGATGACTACGGTGCGCGGATTGGCGGCGGCCACGGCGTGTACCAGGCGGTCCTGCAGGCCCGGCATTTCCAGGGAGGTCCGGTCATAGCCTTCTGATTCGACGCTGGAGTTCGTACCTACGACAACAACGGCGACGTCGGCTGCGCGGGCCGCCTCCACAGCCTCGTCAATCAGTGCGTCGGGGTGGCTGTTGTCCGCTTCCACGCCGATGGTAATGGCCAGCGCGTTGGCCAGGGCACCGGAACGGCCCGCTAGGTCGAGTTCGATCCGGACTTGCAACTGCACCCCAGCCGTCGCCCGGATTTCGACGGAGGCGGATGGCGGGGCTAGAAACGCCGCACCCAGGTCAGTTCCTGTGGCCTCGATGGTTGCTTCGCGGGCCAGTACGCCGTCCACGAAGATCCGTCCATGGCCCACGGTCGAGAATCCCAGCCGGACCGGTCCGGTTTCTTCCGGAGTGAAGAGGGTATGGAACTGGACCGTGGAGGACGCCGCGATGGGCGCGTCACCGCCGAACCAGACCAAGGCGGTGGAGCGTCGGTCCTCAGCAAAGAGTTCTCCGCCATTGACATCGAGGAACCGGACCCGGACTCCGGGAGCACCGGTGACCGGGTTAGTGATCTGCTCCAGGGGCATCTCCGTGATGCCTTCCTGCACCACGGCGCCCACACTGTAGCTGACATTGTTCGGACCGAAAGCGGCACGGATCCCGTCAAGGGGGCTGACGATCTTCTCTGGCACAACAGTGGCGGAGCCGCCGCCCTGGGTTCGGGCAAAGCGGGCGTTGTGTCCGATCACCGCCACTTTGCAGAGCGCAGCCTGCGCCAGCGGCAGCACGCCGTCGTTCTTCACCATCACGGTCCCGGCGGCGGACGCTTCACGGGCAAACGCGATGGGGTCTTCCCGGTCCGCCGGGTCACATTGCACGGCGTCGAAGCCATCCAGTGCGCCCACACGGGCGGCGAGCTGCAGGATTCGGAACACTTTTCGGTCGATGGCGGCCTCGGGAACCCTGCCGCACTTGACGGCCACTACGAGGGCAGCGCCCCAGGGCCCGTCAGGGCCAGGCATGACCAGGTCCTGGGATGCGTTGGCACTGTTGACGCTGCGGACGGCCGTCCAGTCGCTGATAACCACGCCGTCAAAGCCCCATTCGCTGTTCAGCGGGGTTTCCAGCAGGTCATTCTCAGTGGCGGTTGTGCCATTGATGGAGTTGTAGGCGCTCATCACCAGCCACGCCTTTGATTCGACAATGGCTTTTTCGTAGGCGAGAAGGTAGAGCTCGCGCAGGGGCCGGTCGCCGACCTTCACGTCCACGGTGAAGCGGTCCGTTTCGGAATCGTTGGCGATGTAGTGCTTGGGGGTAGCCGCCACGCCATTGCGCTGCACACCGGCCACGTAGGCCGCGGCGAGCTCCGCCGTTAGGACGGGGTCCTCGCTGAACGCCTCGAAGTGCCGGCCGCCCAGCGGTGAGCGGTGCAGGTTGATGGTCGGTCCCAGCACAACGTCCACGCCCTTGCGACGGGCCTCGACAGCGGACGCGGCACCAAGCCGGTCCGCGATCGCAGGGTCCCAGGAAGAGCTGATCGCTGCGGCCGATGGAAAGTTCATGGACGGTTCGCGCTCATCCCATGCCTCGCCGCGGACGCCTGTGGGGCCGTCTGAGAACAGCATGCGGCGCAGGCCGATCTTCGCCAGCGGCCACGTGGTCCAAAAGTCACGGCCGGTCAGTAACCGCACCTTTTCCTCAAGGCTAAGTTCCGCCACGAGGGCCGTGAGCCGCAGGTCGGTAGTGCGCTCATCAGTGGCACGAGTATCGATAGTGAGGGTTTCCATGGTGGCCTTCTTGGCTGTCGGTGCTGAGGACGTGTCGATGCTCATGCGGACGCTATGAGGCGACGCCGGCCTGAATGTCTTGTTCGCGCTGGAGTTCCAGGAGCCGGAGCCTGTCGGCGCGGTGTTGGGCCTGCCGCTCGGGATCCGGGATCGGCGCGGCCATGAACAGCCGCTGCGTGTAGGGGTGTTCCGGGGCACCGGTGACCTGGTCGCCGTCGCCCCATTCGACAATCTCGCCGTGGTACATCACGGCCACGCGGTGGCTGAGGTGCCGCACCACCGCAAGGTCGTGGGAGACAAAGAGGTAGGCCACGCCGGTGCGTTCCTGGATCTCGATGAACAGTTCCATGACGCGCGCCTGGGTGGAGAGGTCCAGTGCGGACACAGGCTCGTCGCAGACGATCAGCTTCGGGTCAAGGGCCAGGGCGCGGGCGATGGCGACGCGCTGGCGCTGGCCGCCGGAGAATTCCCGCGGCAGCCGGTGCGCGGCGCCTTGAGGCAGCCGGACCTGGTCCAGGAGGTCTGCCACGCGCTTGTTGGCGGCCCGGCGTTCCACCTTGCGGACCGTGAGAGGTTCGGTGAGGATCTGTTCGATGGTCATGGAGGGGTTCAGCGAGGTGTAGGGGTCTTGGAACACCACCTGAATCTCGTGGCTGAGCTCTTTGCGCTGGGCGCGGCTGGCCTTGGAGATTTCCTGGCCGCGGTATGTGATGCTGCCGCCGGTGACCGGTGCCAGTCCCAGCACGGCGCGCCCCAGGGTGGTCTTGCCGGACCCGGATTCCCCCACCAGGCCCACGGTCTCACCGGGCCGGATATCCAGGGAGACGCCCTTGAGCGCCTTGAACGGTTCGCGGCGGAATCCCTTGGAGGGGTATTCGACCACAACGTTCTTGATGTCGAGCAGTGTCTCGGTCATGACGCCACTCCTTTCAGTTCCTTGAGCGTGTACTGCCCGCGGGGAGCCGTGTCCTCGAGAATCGCGTCCAGCAGCTGGCGCGTGTACGGGTGCCGGGCGTCATTGAAGATGGCCCGGACGGGACCGGTTTCCACCACGCGGCCGGACTGCATCACCGAGACGCGGTCGCAGAGGTCGGCCACCACGCCGAAGTTGTGGGTCACCAGGATGACGCCCATGTTCAGTTCGTCCTGGAGCTCGCGGAGCAGGTTCAGGACTTCGGCCTGCACGGTGACATCCAGGGCTGTGGTGGGTTCGTCGGCGATCAGCAGGTCCGGCTCGCACGAGACGGCCCCCGCGATCAGGACGCGCTGTGCCATGCCGCCGGAGATCTGGTGCGGATAGGCGTTGAACGTCCGTTGCGGGTCGGGAATGCCCACCTTAGCCAGCAGCGCCAGGGCTCGTTTGCGCGCTTCGGCTTTGGAGATGCCCAAGCAGACCCGCATGGGTTCGGTCAGCTGGCTGCCGATGGTGAAGGCGGAGTCCAAGTTCGACATGGGCTCCTGCGGGATATACGCGATGCGCTTCCCGCGGACCTTGGTCATTTCCTTTTCCGAGAGCTGTGCCAGGTCCTTTCCCTCGAAGAAGATGGACCCGCCGGCGATGCGGCCGCCCTGCGGCAGGAGCCGGAGGATGGAAAACGCGGTCTGCGTCTTGCCGGAGCCGGATTCGCCCACCAGTCCATGCACTTCGCCGCGGCGTACTGTCAGGTTTACGTGGTTAACCACGTGCGTCGTGGAACCGTCGGCCTGGTCGTAGCCGACGCCGAGGTCGGTGACCTCCAGCAGCGGCTCGCCGGCGTTGCTGTTTTCTGCACCGGCGGATTCTTCAGGATGGAGGACGGCGGCTGCACCGCGCTTCTCAGCCGCACCCTCGGCGTCGGCGATTGCGGCAGCGGCTGCTGCCTTGCGGCTCTTCTTGACCGGGCCGCTGCTGCGTTCCAGTTCATCGCGCATGGCGTTCGCCAAGAGAGTCAGTGCGATGCAGACCAGGCCGATGATCAGGGCGGGCCAAAGCACCAGTGTGGGTGACTTGAAGATGTTGATGAAGCCGTCGTTGAGCATGCTGCCCCAGGTGGGGATGTTCCGGTCCCCCAGGCCCAGGAACTCAAGGCCGGCCTGGATGGCAATGGCGATGCCCAGGACCATGGCGGACTGGATGATGACGGGTGCCCGGACCACGGCCAGGATGTGGCGGCCGATGATCCTGAAGTCGCTCAGGCCGGAAACGCGCGCCGCATCCACATAGAGCTCATTGCGGACTGCGGTGACGGAGGCGTAGACCAGCCGGAAGAAGGCGGGCGAGAGCAAGATGCCGAAGATCATCATGGACAGCCACATTGACGGGCCCACCACGGCGCGGGCCGCCAGCAGCACCACCATGCCGGGAAGGGCCATCATCAGGCCCGTGAGCCAGGACGAAACCGAGTCGAACCAGCCGCCGTAATACCCGGCGATCAGGCCGGCGGTGACGCCGAGGACCAGCGCGACGGCGAGGGCCACCAATGCGCCGGCGAGGCTGAACTGGCCGGCAAACAGCAGGCGGCTGAAGACGTCGCGGCCCGCGCTGTCGGCGCCGAGGAGGTGTTCGGAGCCGGCCTTGGCCAGCACATCCTTAAGGATTGCGGTGTTGGGATCGTGGGTGGCCAGCAGCGGCGCGAGAATCGAGGCCAGTGCCACCAGGAACAAGATCAGCAGTGAGGCCGCGCCCGTAGGGTGGGTCAGGAGCTTCCGGAAAAGTGAAACCTTGGCTGCCGTGACGGGCAGTGCGAGGGGAGTTTCGATCATGACAGCCGAACTTTCGGATTGAGCCAGCCCTGGGCGAGGTCGATGATGAGGTTGACGGCCACCACGATGGCGGCCGTCGCGACGACGACTCCCATCACAACCGGGATGTCACCCTGGCCGGTGGCGGCCACGGTGATCTGCCCGAGGCCGGGCAATGCGAAGATCTGTTCAACGATGACGGCGCCGCCGAGGAGTCCGATGAACTGCACGGCGAGCACGGCCAGCGCCGGGCCGCCTGCGTTGCGCAGGACATGCTTGTAGACCACGCGGTTGAAGGACAGGCCGCGGGCGCGCAGCGTCCGGACGTAGTCCTGGCGGAGTGCATCAATCAGCGAGCCGCGCACCTGCTGCACGACGGCAGCGATGCAGCCGATCGACAGGGCGATGATCGGCAAGGTGACAGTGGCCGCCCAGCCGCCAAACGACGTCGTAATGGGCACATAGCCGGTGGCCTTGAACCACTTGAGGTTCAGGGCGAACAGGGACACCAGTCCCAGGGCGATCAGGAAGCCGGGGATGGCGAAGCCCAGCACCCCGACGAACTGGACAACGCGGTCGATCCAGCCGCGGCGGACAGCTGCCCACACACCGATGACCACGGAAATCACAGCTGCAATGAGCACGGCACCAAGGACCAGGGAGATGGTGACGGAGAGCCGGCTGCCGACGCCGGTGCTAACGAGCTGGCCGTTGAACCAGGACCGGCCAAGGTCACCGGTCAGGGCGCCGGTCAGCCAGTCCCAATATTGGACAGGGAGCGGGCGGTCCAGGCCCAGCTGGCTGGCCTTCAGCGCAACCTGGGCATCGCTGGCGGTGGGTCCCACGAGGCGGCGCGCGATATCTCCGCCGCCTGCATAGAGCAGGAGGTAGGCGACCGTGGTAATGACGAACAGCAACAGGACACCGGACAACAGGCGCCGCAGCACGAATCGGTACATTCGAAAATCCTTTGGAAGGGTTCCTGAGGCTGCCGGACCGGGTTGGAAGTCCGGTCCGGCAGCTGTCCGCTAGGCGGCGGGGGTGAAGGACCAGATGTAGGGGTAGACGTTGCCCGTCTGAAGTTCCACCTTGGTCTTGGCGTCAGTCACAAAGCTGTTCTGCGGGCGGTACCACGGAGCAAACCAGGCCTGTTCCACGATGTACTTGTTCAGCTCCTTGGCCGCGGACTTCTGCTCGTCCTCGGAACCCAGGTTGACTTTCTTCAGCAGTTCGTCGACCTTGGGATCGGCGTATTTGTAGGGGTTCCAAGCCGAGTTCGGAGCAATTTTCATGTTGATCAGCTGCCAGTCCGACTGTTGCTCCAGAATCATGTAACTTGCGGCATATTTTGCTGCCAACAGGTCGGCAATGAAGTTGTTGCCGGCGTCGATGGTCTCGACGGTGACTCCGACGTCCTTGAGTTGCTGGGTGATCAACGCGAAAATCGAGCTGTTGACGAGCGGTGTCGACGGCATCTGCAGGCTAAACCCGTTTGCGTAGCCGGCTTCTGCCAGGAGCGCTTTCGCCTTGGCAGGGTCATAGGCGTAGCGGGAGTCCAGGGACTCGTCGTAAGCGTCCGAGGACGGCGGGAATACTTGGGTGGTGGGTGTGCCGCGGCCTTGGTTCACGGCATCCAACAGGGACTTCGTGTCGAAGGCATAGTTCAAGGCCTGCCGGACGCGGATGTCCTTAAGGGCTGGGTTGGTTGTACCCGCACGGTCAAAGAGCATCAGGCCGACCCAGTTGCCTTCGAATGCATTGTTCTTGTAGCCAGCAGCTTCAGCTTCCTGGACCATTGCAATGTCAATGAGGGAGCCATTGAGCGTCCCGGACTTGACAGCGCTCAGCAATGAGGTCTGTTCGGGGTAGACGTTCAGGACGAGGTTGTCATAGTGGATCAGGTCCTTATCCCAGTAATCCGGGTTGGTCTTGTAGGTGTAGGACGTGCCGGTCACTGTGGCGGCGGTGTCCAGGATGTACGGCCCGGAGCCGACGGGGTTGGTGGCGATGTCCGCATTGCCGAAGGAAGCGGGGCTCTGCATAAAGGACGCATCCTTGGACAGGTAGCCCAGGAACGCCGGGTCCGGAGCGGACAGGGTCAGCTTCAGCGTGGTGGGGTCGATTGCCTCCGCGGTCTGCAGGGCGGCCAGGAACTGCGCGTCTGCTGATGTTCCCGCCTTGAATCGCTCAAGGTTCTGCTTGGCGGCGGCCGCATTGAACGCGGTGCCGTCGGTGAACTTCACATCGTCGCGTAGCTTCAGGGTCAGGACGGTGTTGTCCTCGTTGTATGTCCACTCGCTCGCCAGCATCGGAACGAGGGTGCCGTCCGGCTCCATGCGGAGAAGAGTGTCGTAGACCGCCTGATAGAAGGGCGACACGTTGGCGAAGTCAGAGTCCGCAGCCGCGAAAGATTTTGGCGCCATCAGAGTGCCCAGGGTCAAAGTTTGTGAAGTCTGTTCTTCGGAGGCCTCTCCGCCGGCTGCGCAGCCGGCGAGGCCAAGGGAAACGGCGGCTGCCAGAGCGGCCAATCGCTTACGTAGGAACATCGTTGGTCCCTTTCACGGTCAGTGGCGTCCACCATGGACTGCCAGTGGGAAAGACCGTAGCACGAAAACAGACTAGGTGGTATGTTTTTAATTCACCGATCCGACATCTCGGCGATTGTGACGTGGCGCACTTGGCACTCCACCGGGATCAAGCAAGGTTGTTAGAGTTTCCAGATGACAGAAACAGCGACAAGTGCTGTCGCAAAAGAGCCACGCCGCGGGCGGCCCCGCGGAAGCTACGCCAAGACGGAGGGACGGCGCCAGGAGATCCTGACGGCCGCATTCGAGGTTTTCTCAACTTCCGGGTACAGGGCCGGGTCCATCCAGGACATTGCTGACAAGATCGGCCTCACCAAAACCGGCCTCCTCCACCATTTCCCCAGCAAAGAGGCACTCCTGGAGGCCGTTCTCACCCTTCGCGATGAGGACTCCTGGACGGTGGCCGGGATGGTGACCGACAACGGCGTCGATACGCTGAACGGCATAGTCCGGCTGGTGCAGAACAACACGACGGTACCTGGACTGGTTGCACTCCATTGCGTTTTGTCAGCCGAGTCGACGGACCCGACGCACCCCGCTCATGAGTACTTTCAACGACGCTACAACTGGGTCAGGGAAGTTGGCACTGCAGCGTTTTCGGACCTGGATCGGCGTGGTCAGCTGCGGAAGGGCGTGGTACCGGCAGCAGCAGCGCGGCAGCTTGTTGCCCTCATGGATGGCCTGCAAGTGCAGTGGCTTCTCGACAACGACTCAGTGGATATGGCGGGCGAATTGAAGGCCTTCCTGCGAGCCATCACCACAGAGGAATTCTAGGCCCTGCTGACGTTACTCGGTTGCCTAGGGCGAGCAGACTCAAGGCGAGGAGGTGCCGCCGAGTTCACTAACTCGGCGGCACCTCGTGGTCCGGGGCCCGTGTTTGCGTGTGCGCGACTTAGCGGGTGCGTGGTCTGTGACCGATCCGGCGTTGACGGGCTAGCGGCCCGCGGTGCTCAGCTCGCGGGCTACAGACGGGGACTTCGGATTGCCCAGTTGATGGGTCTCGAGTCGAAATGTCTCCCGCATGGTCAGGACCGTGACGGTCGCGACGAGACCACATACGCAGCAGAAGATCGCCACGGGTACCCAGTTGGCGAGCCCCTGCCCGGCCAGGGCGGCGGCAATCGTGGGGGCGAACCCGCCCAGCGCGAAGCCGAACTGCGTGCCAATAGCCATACCGGACATCCGCACACGGGTCTCGAACTGTTCGGAGAACACGCCCAGTCCTGCGCCGCCGTAGGCGGAGTAGACGATTCCCGAGAGCAGAATACCCCACACGTACATCATGGTGACGTCGCCCTGACTGACGGAGTGGATGAACGGCCATGCTAGCAACGTGGGCGACCGGGCGAACTACTGCCCATGGCAAGAAATCATGCTCAGCGGCACACGGTCTTGTCCTGAGAACGAGAGGGTCGGAGTACCGACCCCCTCTCCGCCGGGATCACCGCTCCTGTGGCGGCCCACTGCCGGTCGTCATCATCACCCTGGTCGTCGTCGTCGACGTTGAACCGCGCACTCCACCATGAATAATCGGAGCGTTATTCATACTTGACGGCTAAAATCTGAATAAGGATTTGTTTGTTCAGGGTTTTGGGAGGACTTCGTGAGCGATTGGCCGGCACACGGCAGCATGGTTATGCCCTGGAAATCCCAGGGCAGGCCGCCGCGGGAGGACCGTGAATTCACCGAAGTTACGGTGTCTGTGCCCCCCAAAATCGCCGAGTGCTGGTTCGAGCCAGGACGCGAGACGATCGTTGCTCTGGAAGAGGCTGCTGTCGCTGTCGCTTCACTCGATGTAACGGCCGGTTCCAGGATGGCTGCCATCAGTGGCTTTCTGCTGCGTAGCGAGGCGGTGTCCTCCTCGAAAATCGAACAGGTCGACGCCAACCGGAACGATTATGCCAAGGCCATGATCGGGCTCAAGGCAAGTGACAATGCCAAGTCCATGGTTGCCGCTGCCGAGGCTGTGCAGACGATGATTGCCGACGCGGGAACGACCGGCGAGATCAGGATGGAAGCCATACTCGCAGCCCATCATGCCCTGATGCGGGATGATCCGGGCGATGCGGCCTATGCGGGCAAGATCCGACATGTGCAGAACTGGATCGGCGGCAGCGACTACTCGCCACGGGGTGCCATCCACGTCCCGCCTCCGCCAGAGCTGGTGTCAGATCTCATGGACGACCTGATGGCCTTTTGCAATCGGACCGACGTTCCGATCATGGCCCAGGCAGCAATCGCCCACGCCCAATTCGAATCCATCCACCCTTTCACCGATGGCAATGGCCGCATTGGCCGGGCCTTAATCGGCGCGATCTCGCGGCGCCGAAGACTTACCAAAAACACTGTCACGCCTATTGCCTCAGCCATGGTTGCTGACGTGGACAAGTACTTCAGCCTGGTCAATAACTACCGAGACGGTGCAGCTGATCCGTTCGTCCTGTACCTGGCCCGGTCTGCCGTCCACGCGTCCGAAGCGGCAGCCGAGTCCGTTAAAGCCTTGGACGCCCTGCCGGGTATGTGGCTGGAGCTTGCCCGCCCCAGAAAGAATTCCGCCGACGAGAAGATAATCCCCTGGCTGCTGGAACGGCCCGTCTTCGAAGCGCACAGCGCCGCGTACGTCGCCGGCGTCGAGGAGAGGTCCGTCTACGGCGCCCTCGAACGTTTGACCAAGGCCGGGGTCATCACCCAAATCACCACCACGCAGAGGAACCGTGCCTGGGCGGCCACGGAGGTACTCGACGAGGTGGACAGGCTAAACGCTCGATTGGCACAGGTGGAGGCCAGCTCCTGACCAAACCTCAGCACCTTGTACGCCGGAGCGCCTCGCGTTCAAGGACGCGAACAGGCTGACCCACTCGAGTGGCTATTGGTTGACGGAATCTCCATTATGGGCCAGTTCGATTTGAGCAGGAGCTTGGCCCGAATGCAAGGCGTGGCCGGGTCCAATCGGGCTGTAAGTGAGGATTGTTACAGGGTCCGGCACGGAATTTCCGGTCGACCCGAGGGTTCTTCCGACGACGACTGGTCGATTGTAGCCCGCCTTGCTGGTTCTCTTTTCCGTTCCGGATGGCTTGGAGTCTCTTCAAGTCCCGCAACGCTAATGCGGTCAGCTCGCCACCTTCCGGAACGGCCACCACGCATTGGCCGGGACATCAAACGGTGGCCTTGCCGACTCTTTGCACCGTGGGCTAGTTCATCGCCCGTACCCGCCGCCCAGTGTCATTTTTCCTGACGGACATTGTTGGATTCCCTGGCCGGACGCCACCGGTGCAGGGATGTTCTCGATTCGTAGGCCTGAGCAGATGGGTAGGTTACGAGTTCCACTGTGCTGCCCCACGGGGTGCGGGCGTAGAGATACCGGTTGCCCTCGCCTGCATCGCCTCCAGGAAGATCGCCGGGCTGGCTCAGCAGCTGCCCGCCGGCCTTTTCCAACCGGGCGGCGGCCTCCTCGATGTCGTCTACGTAGACGCAGAAGTGCTGGAGGCCGTAGTCGCTCGGCACTACAGGGTCGCGCTGGGTTGTCCCGGAGTACGTGAACAGCTCCAGATTGGGTCCTTCGCCGAGTCGAAGCATGCGTATTGCCTCGATCCTTGCCCCTGTGGGGATACCCAGGCCGGGCTCGACGGCGGGGCCTGCCAGTGGTTCGTCGAGCATTTCATAGACCTTTTCGGCGCCGAGAGCGTCGGCGAAGAAGCGGGTTGCCTGCTGAAGGTCCGGCGCTGTGATACCGATGTGCTCAATTGCGCGAATAGTCATTGGTACTCCTCCTAAATCTGGGCTGCTGCCCAGAAACCAGACTGGGTTGCCTCGTACGTCCGTCCGCCTCTAAGGCGTGTGCCGATGATGTGCACGCGATCGTCGTCGGCTGCACCTGCAAGGGCATCGCTGGCCGCGCGGTCCTGTGCCCACACCACTGTCTACCCGGCGGGGTCAGGCTGGTCGGTGAGAACGGTGACGTTCCGGGCGGCGAGCAGCCCCCTCAGGTGGTTGCGCTGCATGTCGTTGGTGTCGAGTCCGATGTCGGCGCTGGGAGAACTGAGCGTAACCTTCCGGTCCTGCTCGGCCAGCCACAGGGCGGCGAACATCGCGGTCTCAGTGTCCCCGTGCACAGTCAACTCCTTCGCTTCCGGGGCACGGCGGTCGGCCAGCGTCACTTCATGGCCGCGCTCGGCGGCCAGGATGGCGGCCTCGCATCCGGCCGGGCCGGCTCCAACAATCAGGACCCGCTTGGTGAGGACGGCCAGCCGGCGGGCCTCGGCGGCCCGCTTTTCCTGAGACAGTGCCGGGTTAATGACGCACTGGGTGTGCTGACCGTTGAACATCCACCGTGAGATGCACTCTTTGACGGCCAGGCAGCGGCGAATGTTTGACGTTTCACCACGCCGAGTCTTTTCGACGATCGTGGGATCGGCCAGGCCCGCTCGTCCCATGGCGACGAAGTCCAGTTCCCCGGCGGCGACGTCGTCGTTGAGCTCGTCCAGCAGCCAGACCAAACGCCCCACGCCGATGACGGGTACGGAGACCCGCTTTTTCACTTATTTGGCATAGTGCAGGAGGTTGCCCGGGGGGACCATGGACAGGAGAATGTCCGCTGTGTCGTAGTTGCCGGCCGACACGTCCAGCGCATCGACGTACTCCTCCAGCATCTGGCAGAACGCCAGCCCGTCCTCCAGGGAGAGCCCGCCCTCGTACGGCTCCTCGACACTCAGCCGGTAAAGCACCGGGAAGTCGGGACCGACCTGTTCGCGTACCGCCCGGACCACTTCGAGGGCGAATCGGGCCCGATTTTCCAACGAGCCTCCGTACCCATCGGTGCGCGCCGTGGAGCTCCACCGCGTCGAAGCCCACTTCCTTGGGCCCGGCGGGCCCCTGGGCGTACATGTTGATCAGGCCGGGGATTTCCGCGAGCTCGATGGCGCGCGGTGCCGTTCCGAAGGCCGGCGACACGTGTGCGGTCGGATTGAGTCGGATTGATGTGCCTGGGAAGCCGTCTTCGTCGCCTGCCCAGGCACATCAAACCCAACTACGGAACCACCAATTCGGTTAACCGGCACGTCGGAACTTCGAGGAAGCGCTGTACACCGCTTCTGATGTTGGTGCGGAGGACGTCAGAATTTACGTTCATGCGACGTGGCCGATACACGTCAGAAATCAAAAAAGTATGTACTTATCGACACGAAGTACTGTAAAAATGAAACGTAGCGGCGCACGCTGCCATATAAATCTACTTTTCAGACATCCCTATCAGTGGGGTGTTCCTCACATCTCGCAAGGGAGCGCACGTGGCTGTTGCAGCTGTCGATCCAAGTTCCACAGACATCACCCCCCTCATTCACCATCCCGTCCTTTGGGCTGCGGCAGTGGGAGTCTTCGCAGTGATCATCCTCCAGTCGGTCATCTACTTCAGGGCCATCCGGAAAGCGGCGCCGGCCGTCAGCCTCACGCCGGCCCAGGTCCGCAGCTCAGTTCGGTCCGGTGCTGTTGCCGCCATCGGGCCGTCGCTCGCCGTGGCGCTGATTGCAGTGTCTCTGCTCCCGCTTTTCGGTACACCCGCGGTGCTGGCCCGGATCGGCCTGGTCGGTTCGGCGGCGTTCGACGTCGCGGCCGCCGGAATTTCCGCAGGCACGCAGGGAGCGCAACTGGGCGGACCCACCTATACCCAGAAGATTTTTGCCCTTGCCTTCGCTGCCATGACCATCGGCGGGCTCGCCTGGATGCTCTCGGCACTGATCCTCACACCCATCCTGAGCAAGGGGGACGCGAAACTCCGCAAAGTCAATCCGGCAGTCATGGCCGTTGTCCCCACCGCCGCACTGCTGGGCGCGTTCTTCACCCTGACCTTCACCGAGGTGGTCAAGTCCCCCGCGCACCTGGTGAGCATGATCGTGTCAGCGGCGGCGATGGGAGCGTGCCTCCTGCTGGCCCACCGGCTGCGGCGCCCCTGGCTCCGCGAGTGGGGGCTGGGGCTCGCCATTATCGTGGCGCTTGCCGCCGCATTTTTCATGACCGCAGCCTGAAAACCTCCTGAAAGGAGCCAATCCGATGTCCACAACGACTTCATCTGACACATCCGCAGGACTTGCCGCATTTGACCGCACCACCTCCATCTGGGGCCCCATCACGCTGGGGCTTGGGCTTGTCGTCTCCCTTGGCGCCGCCCTGTACGCCGCTTTCGGCTCGGGAATGGGCATCACCGGCCTGGAGCTTGTCACCGCAGTGGCCGCAGTGCTCGCTACCTTCGGCGTCATCGCAATCATTGAGCCCATCTCCTACTTCCCTATCCTGGGCCGGTCGGCAATGTACCAGGCGTTCCTGATCGGCAACATCGCCAACAAGCTCCTCCCCGCAGCCGTCGTGGCCCAGGCAAACCTTGGGGAAAGGCCGGGCACGCGCCGGGCCGAACTCATTGCCGGGAGCGCCATCATCGGCGCGGTGCTGATCCACATCACCACCTTGATTCTCTTCGTGGGCGTCCTGGGAACCTGGCTGGTAGGGATGCTCCCCGCGCCGCTAATCGCTACCGCCCGCGGCTATATTCTGCCTGCAGTCTTCGGTGCCGTGGTCCTGCAAAGCGTGGTGGCCATGAAGAGCCGCCGCACCACCATCGTCGCCGTTGTGGTCGCCGCCCTCATCGTTTTCGTGGTGGTGCCGTTAGTCCCGGCCCTGACTTTCTACGCCACCGCACTGGCCGTCATCACCACCATCGCCATCTCCTGGTTCGCGCGGTCCAAAACCCCGCCGCCGGCCGCCGACCCAGCCCACGATGGAGACAGCCCGGCCGCCCACATCTCCAAACCGACCCACTGAAACGGAAAACACACATGACCACCACCACCACCACCACCACCACCACCACCACGAGTACGAGTGTGCGGCTGACGGCCGCCATAGAAGTTCCTGAATCATTTGTGGACGAATACATCACCGTGTACGAGCACCTGCACGCCCATCCCGAACTGTCGGGCCAGGAATTCGAGACCGCCGCCTACATCGAAGACCGCCTAGCAGACCTGGAGATTGAATCCTTCCGCTGCGGGGTCACCGGGGTAGTGGCTGTCCTCAGGAACGGAGACGGGCCAGTCGTCGGCTTCAGGGCCGACACCGACGGACTGCCCATCGCCGAACAGACAGGCCTGGCTTACTCCAGCGAGGCAACTGTCACGCAGCCGGACGGTGCCGCGATCCCTGTGATGCACGGTTGCGGGCATGACACCCACGTCGCGGCAGCACTCGCACTTGCCAACGTCCTCACGGAACGCAGGGAACTGTGGGCGGGTACCCTGGTCCTGATCTTCCAGCCCGGCGAGGAGACCGCACACGGCGCCAGGGCAATGATCAATGACGGCCTGTGGGACCGGGCGCCAAAACCCGAGGTGGTGCTGGCCCAGCACGTCTTGCCCGCGGCCAAAGGCACGCTCTTCATCCGGGACGGGCACATGGCCACCCTGGCAGACTCCTGGAAGATCACAGTTCACGGCCGGCAGGCACACGGCTCGCAGCCGGAGAAATCAATTGATCCCATCGTTACCGCCTCCGCCATGGTCCTTCGGCTCCAGACCATCGTCTCGCGCGAACTGGCACCGTCCACGCCTGCCGTTATCACCGTGGGCACGTTCCACGCGGGCCTGAAGGAAAACATCATCCCCGACACTGCGGAGTTTTCCATCAACGTCCGGACACCGGATGAAGGCACACGCGCCACCGTCCTCGCAGCAATCCGCCGGATCATCTCGGCCGAAGCCGCTGCCTCCGCAGCCCCCGAACCAACCATCTCGGAACTGAACAACTTCCCCCGCTGCTATAATGATCCGGCGGCCACGGGCCGCATCATCGAAGCGTTCACGGCAGACTTCGGCACGGACGCCCTGACCGAAGCTCCGCTCGGGATGGCTTCCGAAGATGCGGGCTGGCTCAGCGACGCCATCGGCGTCCCGGGTGTCTACTGGGCCTTTGGCGCCTTCACCCCGGAACTCTTCCAGGACGGCGCAACGCCTGCCGGCAACCATTCGCCGTTCTTCGCTCCGGACGCGCACGCCGCCGTCGTCGGAGGAACAAGTGCAGCACTTTCCGGAGTGCTAGCCTATCTGGGCCGGAACTGAGATGACGCGGGGCGATAGGAAACCCTGCCGCCCCGCGCAGGCCAGGTACCTAGCCTGGCCTGCATCGACGGCCGAAACAGCAACGAAGGAACTGGACGTGGAGCAGCTTGATACGCTCGATCGGCAGATAATGGCCGCGCTCGTGCGCAATGGCCGCGCCCCGTGGCGGCTGATCGCCGAGATCCTCGGCCAACAGGAACGGACCGTGGCGCGCCGCGGAAACAAACTCCTCGAATCCGGGGCCATACGCATCAACGCCTTCATCAACCCAGCAGCAGTAAGTTCCCGTACCTCCTTCCTGCTCCGCGTGCAAGCAACTCCCAGGGAGCTGCGCCGAGTTTGTTCCTGGCTCGCTGACCAGGACGAGTCCTCGTGGGTCAGCGCCCTCTCTGGATCGAATGAGGCAGTGGCGGGAGTGTTCCTCGCCCCCGATACATTGGCCGACCTGCTATACCACCGCCTCGGAAAGGTGGACGGCATTCAGTCGTTCACCATGATGCCGTTGTTCGAGTACTTCCGCACCCCCTCAGGCTGGACGCCGGATGTTCTCACCAAACAACAGTACGCAGCGCTCCACTCGGACGAGGACGGCCGCCTCGCCGGCAAGGCGATCGACCGCGCTCCGCTCGATGAGACCAGCCGCAGGCTGGCCTCGCTGCTGCACGGCAATGGCCGGGCCACCTTGGACGAACTCGCTTCTGAACTGTCGGTCTCCAAAGCAACCGTCAGCCGACGGCTGGATGCGATGACCGGATCCGGAACCTTGTTCATCAGGGCCGTGGCGGACCTGAGAGCGTTGGGCTTCCCCGTCGAATCCCTGATCACGATCACCTGCGCGGACGGATCGACGCGCAGACAGGGGGAATACCTCGCCGACCTCCCCGTCACGCGCTGGGCCGCTGCCTCCGGCGACCAGCTCGTGGCACAGGTAGCGGTAGCCGCGCTGGAGGACCTCGGGTTGCTGCTGGCCGACCTCCAGAAACGCGACGGCGTGACCTCGGCCCAGTCCTCCATCTATGCGGAAATATTCAAGCGAAGCACCCTGCGCTACCACAATGGAATTCCGGAAGGGCCCGCGGCGGCAGCCTAAGCAGGCCGCGTAAAGAGGCTACGGCTTCGGCACCGAAAACAACTGGAAAAAAGCACCATCCTGGGCCGCCCGGCCAACGCCATCCCGTCAGGTTTCCCGGTAGCGCCGCCCTCCTGTCATGGTGACCCACACCCCAACCTGACATATGGCTCCTGGTTTGGTTCCGAAAACAACCGGAATTGATCAGCGCTTGAACGAGAAGTCAGGTCTGCCCGCCCACAGCCGGGGACAGTTCTCATCGGCTATCCACCGCTACTGCTGCAAGGGAGCTACCCCAACGGCTCCCAATTCCAGCCGTGGATAGCCTGAATTGACCTCAGCCATGGACGGATCAGAGTCGCCACCAGTTCCGGCTGCCTGATCAGCACGCAAGGGTTCTTCAGCCGAGGCAGTTTGACGGAATATCCCTTATCGGTGATTCACGTAGCGGTCTTAGAAGGTGGGACTTCACCCTGGAAGCATCACAGTGAGCTATTGTGTAGCGGCTTTCCGGGCAGAGGCGCAGGTACTGCCTGGAGTCATGACGTGACCCCTTAAGCAGCACTGCCGGCTGTTGGAAGAGCTCCAAAGCGTGGCGAAAAAAGCGGTGGCAATGGTGACAGGAGTGAACGGTGAGGCCTGCCTCGCCGACCCGCGGCCCGGAGTTACGTAGCGGGCCGGGGAGTGAGCGCAGTGGTCCTTTCCTGGCCTACGGCTGGGCAGCTCCTAGGCGCAAGATGGGGTGTTCTAGAGGCAGGAGTCGATTCCGCAAGCCGTTGAAGCGTAACAATCTGTTGACGAACGACTGAAATCTGTTGTACAACTTTAGCGATGCCTAAGCGTCGGCGCAAAGTTGCGTCAGACGGAGACCGATTCAATCGCGTGGACATCGCGAGTTGCTGGGCGTCGCAGCTCGGGATTGCGGATGCAATGAAGCATTCACCGCTCGAATGACGGCCGCAAGGCCCTATCGTCAGGAGATAGAGCGTGATCAGACTTATGCCCGAAACCAGGCTTGCCGGCAGGGTTGTGCGGCGGGGAACCGAAGGCTACGAAAATCTGAGGCGGGGACTGTGCTGGCACGACCACGTGCCGAAGCATTATCCCGAGGGTCAAAGTTGCCTTTACGCCGAGTGGGGGACGCGACGGGGCGAGGACAAGCACACCCATTGGGTTGCCGACCACATGCGCGCGTTTGAGCCGTACGCCACGGGAACCGCCCTTCCTGACGAAAACCGGCTCAACAGACCGTTCCCATTCATCTCCGACAACAACCTCCGGCGCTTGGAGGAACTGCGGGAGAGCTGGGATCCAGAGGGGCGATTGGTATCCTGGCTCGGCGCACCACAACTCTTGACCTGACGCGCCTCGCTCACATAGGTACTCAGGGTGCGATCAAGCTGACTGCGTCAAAAGTCAGTGTTGTCTCTGGCAGCACGACGAAAGACCTGAGGGGCGAAATGGTCCCCGACCGATGGAGCCCGGAGCGGCCTACCTTGGGCCTAACAACCGTGAGCAAGCCGATCGTAAAGCTGTCCAGCTAGTGCCAAGCTCCTTGTCGTACTCGACCGGTAGAGCTCCTCTACCTCTCTCATTAGTCGGCGAGCATGTGCCCCTTCCCAGGTGGGCCCGGTCGCCTTTCACTGGCCTTCTTCCCGCGATATTGAAAGTTGAAAGCACATGAAATTTTCTACCACACGTAACCCTGGCCGTCTGGCTTTGGCGAGCCTGCCTGTAGGCGCCTCCGTTCTCCTTGCCTCCAGCCTCGCCGGTTGCGGAATTTTCTCAGAATCCACCGGACAGGAGATCACGCCTGCGGCACAGGGGCAGGAACAGCCGAACATCATGATGATCCTCTTGGATGACCTGGGGTATACCGACCTGGGTGCATATGGCAGCGAAATTGACACGCCGCACCTGAATGCCCTGACCAAGGAGAGTACTCAGTTCACCGATTTCCATGCCTCTCCCCTCTGTGCTCCCACGCGTGCAGAGCTCATGACCGGCCAGGACCGACACCGAGTCGGCTTGGGCTCCATGGAGGGTTTAACCCCGCCGGGAGTGCCCGTGACGACCCCGGGCTACAAGGGTAGCCTGGAGGGAGATTTCACCGGCATCGCGGAGCTGCTGGGCGACACCGGGTACAACACCTACCAGGTAGGCAAGTGGCACCTGGGAGGGGAAGAAGGCCAGACCCCCCAGGACCTCGGCTTCGACCAGAATTTCACCCTCTACGATGCTGGCGCCTCTTACTTCTCCGACGGGCACCGCCTCTTTGACAGGCCGGTGGAGCCGGTCGATACCGTCATTCATGAGCGCAACGGTGAGCGGGTCGACAAACTGCCGGACGATTTCTTTTCTACGCGTTCCTATACCGATGAAATGCTTCAGATGGTCGATCAGAGCCTGGAAGCTGACCAGCCGTTCTTCAGCTACCTCGCTTACACCGCTCCCCATGATCCCCTGCATGTGGAGAACGAAGAACTCATTGAGCAGTACCTAGACGTGTACATGGATAAAGACTTCGTAGACCTTCGAGCCGAACGTATCCAGCGTATGGCTGAACTCGGTCTCATCGACGAAGGCATGGAAACCCGGTGGCTGGATCGCACACCTGAATGGGAGTCCCTGACTCCCCTCCAGCAGCAGGATCTGGCCTACCGGATGGCCACCTACGCAGCGGTAATCCACGAGGCAGATGAACAAATTGGCCGGGTCATCGACCACCTCAAGGACACCGGCGAGTACGACAACACGCTGATCGCGGTGGTCAGCGACAACGGCGCAGCCGCCAGTACCCAGGCTAACTACCTCGGATTTAGCACTGAGAAAGGCTGGCACGACAGGGCTTACCCACTGATCGGGGACATGGAGGCATACGGTCAGCAGGGATCCTTCGCGTCCATCGGTCTCCCCTGGGCTCAAGTTTCATCCGGCCCCTACTTCCAGGCCAAGAACACCCTGTTTGAGGGCGGCACCCGGGTGCCGGCGATTGTCAAGGCCCCGGGAACCAACGGGGATGCCGCTGGACGGGTTGTCGATACGTTCGCCCATATCACCGATCTCTACCCCACCTTCGCCGAGTACGCCGGGGCCGACCTCGCCTCGGTCGGCAACCTCCTGGGTGATTCCGCCCGCCCACTGCTGGAGGGCATCTCGGAGACCATCGGGGATGATGAATTCGGCTGGGAACACTTCGGACACCGCGCCTACCGCTCCGGTGACTGGAAGCTGGTATTCGCCCCTGAACCCATGGGTGGCACGGGTGAGTACTCGCTGTACAACCTGGCCGAGGATCCAGGCGAGACTACTAACCTCGCAGCCGATCGCCTGGACGTCCTCGATGACCTGAGCCACAAATGGGACCAGTACGCCCAAGAGAACGGTGTCGCTGTGGTCGACTTTGAAGCGGTCAATAAAATCGCACCAGCTGCCGCTGACAAGTGGTACGTCATGGATTGGGCGGTTGAAAAGAATGCTTCGGAGACCGCCACCAATGAGTAGCTGCTGCTCGCCGTCAGTTGGTGACCTCTCCTCCTCCGGCTCGGTCACAACAACCAGCTCCTTCCATCCTCAGCCCGCTCTCTCGGGCATTACCACCCGCCAGCAAGCACCAGGTGAGTTCGCAGACGTCCCCGCCGGCAGATTCGCCATGGGAGACCACCATAACGAGGGCTACCCGACGGACGGGGAGACCCCCGTCCACCAGGTGGCATTGGGGGGTTTCCGTATGCAGACCACAACGGTCACCAACGCCCAGTTCGAGAAGTTCGTGCAGGCGACCGGCTACAGGACCACCGCAGAACAGTTCGGGGTCTCGGCCGTCTTCTACGCCGCCTTCCAGGGACAACGCAGCGACATCTTCAACCAGGCCGCCGGTATCCCCTGGTGGCTGGCCGTGAAAGGAGCCGACTGGCAACACCCCCACGGACCGGCATCTGACCTGACCGGGCTGGACGACCACCCGGTCGTCCACGTCTCCTGGGATGACGCAACCGCGTACTGTCAATGGGCCGGCACCCGTCTTCCCACCGAGGCCGAGTGGGAGTATGCCGCCCGCGGCGGCCTGCAGGGAAAACGCCTGGCGTGGGGAGATGAGCTGACCCTGGACCGGGCGTGGAACTGCAACATCTGGCAGGGCCGGTTCCCGCACGAGAACTCCGCCGACGACGGTTACCTCACCACCGCACCGGTGAAGACCTACCGACCTAACGGGTACGGACTGTGGCAGATGGCCGGCAATGTGTGGGAATGGTGCCGGGACTGGTTCGAGACGGACTACTATTCCCAGACCCCGCTTAGTGATCCCCACGGTCCGGCATCCGGCACCCGACGTGTGCTGCGGGGCGGGTCCTACCTGTGCCACGACTCCTACTGCAATCGCTACAGGGTCGCGGCCCGCAACTCCAACACCCCGCAATCCACCTCCGGCAACATCGGATTCCGAGTAGCCGCCGACATAGGGTGAGACCAATAAGTAAACTGACACAGCTATTCGGGCTGCAGGCTCGCTAAAGAGCCTGCAGGTAGATGCAGGCCTCCCCCTGAACAGGGGAGGCCTGCATTCTGTTTCATAGGGTGTACCCCAGGGGACGATCAGGGTGACAGGGTATCCCCTCTATCAACAAGTCCTACGAGCCATTTCTGATACACGAGTTCCAACCGATTTGAGGAGCGCATTTTGCTATTGCAGGACAAGGCCAGCGTGGTCACCGGGGGAGCGAGGGGCATCGGCCTAGCGACAGCCCTCACACTCTCGGAGCAGGGCAGCAACATTGTCCTTACCGACTTGGATGCCGCAGCATTGGAACGCGCTGCGGCAACTCTGGGGGAAGGGCGTTGTGACGGTCGTCTGCGATGTGAACTCCCCAGAGGATGTCCCCGCTGCGGCAAGCGCCGCCGTCGATACTTTCGGGTCCCTGGACGTTATGTCAACAACGCCGGCTTCACCCGGGACGCTAAGATGCGAATGATGACCGAAAGCGACTTCGATGACGTCATCTCGGTCCATCTTAAAGGCGCCTGGCTGGGCACACGGGCGGCCGCCGACACCATGCGCAAGCTGGGAACACAGGGCTCCATCATCAACGTCTCGTCCCTCTCGGGCAAGATCGGCACGGCCCGTCAGACTCACCACAGCGCCGCGAAGGCGGGGATCGCTCGCCTGACCAAGGCGGCCGCCGCCGGCATCCGGGTAAACGCCATCCAGCCGGGCATCATCCGGACCGAGATGGTCGGATCACTCCGCCCGGACGTGCCGGAAAAGAAGCGCTCCGAGATCCCACTGACCCGCTTCGGCGAGCCTGAGGAAGTAGCAAGCGTGGTGCTGTTCCTGGCCAGCGGGATCTCCAACTACATGACCGGAATAATACTGGAAATCACGGGCGGTCCGCATGCCTGAGCGCTTCGAAATGCTCATGCCCCTCCGCTGGTCCGACCAGGACGTCAACGGGCACATCAACAACGCCCGCATCGTGACGCTGATGGAGGAGGCGCGCGTGCGGTGGCTCAACATCAAGGCGGCCGCTGACGGGCTGGACTCGTTCCGATGCCCCAAGGTGGTGGCTTCGCTGAACGTCGAGTACAAAAAGCCCGTCAGCTACGAGAATGAACTCAAGCTGGTGCTCGACATCTCCAGGGTAGGCAACGGCTCCTTTACGGTCCGCCATACCGGTATCCAAAAAGGCGCCACTGTCTTCACGGGCACCACGGTCGTGGTCCCGCTGGACCCAGAATCGAGCCGCCCGCGGAAACTCACCGCCGCTGAAACCGCCTACCTCGCCCGGTATGCCGAGACGGCATCAGTGGCCAGTTAGCCGCCTGCCGCCGTCGACCAAAAGCTCTGTGCCGGTGAGGTAGCCGCCGAAGTCACTGAGCAGGAAGCCGCAGGCGACCGCTAATTCCTCTTTCCGCGCCAGCCGCCCCAGCGCGATGTTGGCAAGCTGCGTGTCGGTCTCCGCTTGGGTTTCGTAAAGGATTCCCTCGCCGCCAGGTCCCCTCCGTGAGCCCGGGACCAAATTTTCACGCGCTTCTTGCCGCCGAGAGCGTCTCCGAAAGCCCTCTAGTCCCCCGTGGCAATGAAGTACACCCAAACCTGACGGATCGGGGCAGTGCCTTGACTTTTTTCTGAGAGGGGCCTAGAACTCAACCTGACAGGATGAGCTTGGAGGCACCGGTGACTGGACAGCGGATCGGGTACGTACGCGTGAGCACGCTGGACCAGAACGAGAAGCGCCAGCTCGAAGGCCAGGTTCTGGACCGGGTCTTCACGGATAAGGCCTCGGGCAGGGACACCGCGAGGCCAGAGCTTACAGAGTTGCTGCGGTTCGCGCGAGATGGGGACACCGTGGTGGTGCACAGCATGGACCGGCTGGCCCGGAACCTCGATAACCTGCGTGCTCTTGTTCAGGGGCTGACACGCAAAGGCGTGCGGGTGGAGTTCGTCAAGGAGAGTCTGGTCTTCACCGGCGAGGACTCCCCCATGGCCAACCTCATGCTCTCCGTCATGGGCGCGTTCGCTGAATTCGAGCGTTCCCTCATCAGGGAACGCCAGCGGGAAGGGATTGCCCTGGCCAAGCAGCGCGGCGCCTATAAGGGGCGGAAAAAGACCCTCCCGCCGGAACGAGCCGCCGAACTGGTCCAGCGGGCGGGCAACGGTGTCCCGAAAGCCGTCCTTGCCCGCGACTACGGGATCAGCAGGGAAACGGTCTACCAGTACCTGCGCCAGGCCAAGGTGGAGTGAGGCACGCTCCCCTGCGTGCGCCGTCGATGTGCAGGAGCTGGGTTCAGGCGAGTTTGGTTACCTGGTAAGTGTGGCCGGCCGCGCGGAGTCGCTGTATGAGTACGTTGCCGAGTGCAGTGGCCGGTGTCAGCGACCCTTTCGCGGTCGGCAGCCGTTCACCGTCGAGGGCAAGAGCGAGTGCAGTCTCGCCTGCCATCACGGCGGTGGCGGCATAGCCGGGATCACCGGGGCCGGCAGCAATCGCCTGGTATCGGTGCCCGTTCTCTGTGCGGGCGGTTACCTGGGAGTGGAACCAGCCTTCGCGCTGCGTGCTGCTGCTCGGACCCGTACCTGGTGCCGGAAGAAAGCGCTCGAGCACCCGCCGGGTGGGTGGGAATGCCATCGCGCCCGTGAATGCGCGGAGCCCGAGTGCCGTTGCCTTGGCGATGACTGCTCCTGCCGGTCCGGGGGCCACCCCCAACACCTCGCCGTACTGAAGGGAGCGGCCGTAGGCCCAGCCCTGCAAAGCGTTGCTGCGGCGCACTATCCGAGTGTTGGCCGCGGCCATGATGAAAGGCGCGGTCCAGGTGCCGTCATCGGAACGGCACACGGGACCGGCGTCAAGAGGCTGTTGCGTCGTCGGCTCCTGTGCGCGGTCGGGGCTCAGAGCGTAGGCGTCCACGGCTAATGACCTCAGGGCGGTGCTCGATCGCATCGCATCGAGCTGCCCGCGCATCGATTCGAGCGTGCCTCCGCTAATGCCAGCCTTGGCCGTAGCAACGAGTTGGACCTCGACCAAACCGCCAGCGCCATCGGCTTCTGCCGCCTGATGAAGCAGCAGTACAGCGAGGTCGGACGGCACGGAGTCGTAGCCGCAGGAGTGCACGATCCTGGCCCCGCTCGTACTGGCCAGAACGTCGTAGCGATCGATCGCCTCCCGCATGAAGGAAACCTCCCCCGCGAGGTCGGCGTAATGGGTACCGGCCCGTGCGCAGGCCTCGACGACAGGTAGTCCGTGTTTCGCGTATGGACCGACCGTTGTGAAGAGCACGCGTGTGTCCGCGGCCAGGGCGGCGATCGAGTCCGCGTCCTCCGAGTCGGCTTCGATGAGGGCCCATCCGTGCGCCGCGACCGGCAACTGCGACCGAACCGCCCCGAGTCTGAACCTGGACCGGCCCGCGAGTCCGACTCGCATACCGGCCGGTGCACGCTCCGCGACGTAGCCGGCGATCAGCCTGCCAACGAAACCCGTAGCTCCGTAGAGAACGAGGTCATGTTCCCGAGATGAGTTGTCCATAACTGCAGCCTTTCACAGCGGCAACTCCAAGCTGACACACGGCTCCCTTGCCTTGGCCCTCGGAACAACCGGAACTGACCTGCGTTCGAACGAGCAGTTCGGTCCGCCCGCCCCGCAGCCGGGGACAATTCTCGTAGGTTATCCACCGCTACTGCTGCAGAGGGAGCTACCCCAACGGCTCCCATTTTCAGCCGTGGATAATCTGAATTGACCCCAGCCATGGACGGACCAGAGTCGCCACCAATTCCGGCCGCGGGGTAAGCAAACTCGTTTTGCCCCGGCCGAGGCAGGTTGACGGAATCTCCATTATCGGCGTTCAAAGTGGGCGGGGAAGAGTCCCCAGAAGGGGCTTTTTCCTGCCATCCTTCTTTGCGTTCACAAGCTCCGACCGGTCATGAACCCACTGTTAGTTCACAGGGCCTTCACTAGTGCTTTTCGGATGTTCGGTCTAAGCCCTCGTGAGCCGTTCGCCATCGGCCCAGACGCCCTGCACGTTCCAGTGGTGATCCAGCAGGACAAAGTCCGGCCGGTACCCGGCTGACAGGAGACCAAACTCGTTCTCCAACCCCAGTGCGCGGGCTGGCGTCTGCGTTAGTGCAGCGACAGCGGCCGCTGGCTGCAGACCGACTGTATCTATGGCGTACGCGAGGGCACGGTCCTGCGTTAGTGTCGATCCTGCGATAGTGTCCGTGCCTGTCAGGACCGCGCGGTTGCCTTTAACTTCGACTGGTTGGGATCCCAAGCGATAGGTGCCGTTTGCGCTTCCCGCGGCGGCCATGGCGTCTGTGACCAGGGCAATTCGTCCCGGGGCCTGCTGGAAGGCCATGGAGATCACGCGTGGGTCGATGTGGATTCCGTCCGCTATCAGTTCGATGACGATCCGCGGGTCATCGAAGGCGGCCAGCACGGGGCCGGGGTGCCTGTGGTGGATGCCGCGCATGGCGTTGAAGCCGTGGGTGAGGAGCCGGGCACCTTGGTCGAATGCCTTGCGTGCCCCGTCGTAGTCAACGTCGGTGTGTCCGATGGCAACAATGATTCCTGCTTCGACGAAGCGGTCTATCGCGTCGGCCGCGCCGGGCAGCTCTGGCGCCAGTGTTATCTGCCTGATGACGCCGTTGCTGGTTTCTAGGAGAGACTGAACGGTCTGCGCTGCGGGTTCCATGAGTAACTGCGGGTCGTGGGCGCCCTTGTGTAGGGGCGACAAGAACGGGCCTTCGAGGTGTGCCCCGAGGATCAGGCTGTCGTGGGCCATTAGGGTGGAGATGGTCTCGAGCTGCTGTCGTACAGCGGCCGGGGGCGTTGTGACCAGGCTTATAAGGGACCGGGTGGTCCCGTGGGTTCGGTGGGCGGCGAGGGCCTTTTGGATTGACTGGCCGTCATCATGGAACGAGTGTCCTCCGCCGCCGTGCACGTGGAGGTCAATAAAGCCCGGAACCAACCAGGCCCCGGAAGCGTCGAGGATTACGTCATCCTTTTCGGCGGTCCAGCCGCCTCCGACTCCGGTCGCTGCGATCATCTTGCCTGAGGAGTGAACCCAGGCATTGTCGACCCGGCCGTTGGCGTCCAGTGCGGTGGCGTTATGGATCAGGACGCCCATGGTCAGAGCCCCTGCCGGTGAGGTTTGTTCTCCTCCCAGGTGTAGCGGTAGTAGGCGCTGTTTTGCAGTTCGGCAGCGGCTGCTTCATCGAGAACTACGGTGGTGCGTGGATGCAGTTGATTTGCCAAAGCGGGGCATTGTGCGCGGACGGGTCCTTCAAGGGTGATCTTCTCCATAATGAGAAATCCTATGGCTATGCCCGCAAGGCCTAATAGGGGTTAGCGGCCCTCTAATAGCCCCTGCCTATGCGTCTAGGCACAGATTCGTCTTTGATTTCACCGGTTACCGAAACCGCACTGTTGATCTATGACAATCTACAACGAACTGGACCTGCATCAGCGTCTGCCGAAGCGCTGCGGGATACTCTGCACTCCTACCTTTGTTCCGCGGAATGAGCAATGAAACTGATTTAGGGATGCCGATTGGTGCCCGGCAGGGAGCCGATATGCAAGACGAGATCGCTAAGCTCGCAGTGAGCGTTATGTCGGTGTCGGACGCCAACGGCCAATGCGCCAGCCTCCTCGGCTACCCGAAGGTATCTGTCGGTGTCGTCAAAGGTCACGACGCCTGGTCGTGCCCGCGATTCGAGCAACGCGCGCTTGTCCTCAGCACGGTGACGTGGGACGACGTTCAAAACGTCGTCAAAGCCCCACTGCCGAACAGAAGCCCGTATCAGCGTTAGATCGCCGTTCGAGACAATCTCTTGTTTTGTACCGCTCGCGGCGAAGGCAGGGACGAGAATTGCTCCGATCCCGCTGAGGGGCAGTCCCGCTCCTACAACTGAATTGAATGCGTGCTCGCGTTCCGTTTCAAGGGCCGGGAGGTCTGATTCCTTAGCGGGCAGACCCCGGTTGATCAGGATCCGCCAGTTTTCGTTTGCGGTGTTGCCGATGAGAGGCGTGTACCAGTCGCCCTCAGGGGTGAAGTCCCGGGACATCGTGACTTGTCTGTAGCTTTCCTGATGAAGTGCCTCCGTTTCGGATAGGACGCCGTCGAAATCCCAGACGACAGCGTCGAAGGAATTTATGCGTTCAAGTATTTGTAGAAGTGCGCTCTGATCAGCCATGGCCTGCTAAAGAGGACGGCCCCTGGGTCAGAGTTTGACTCGCGGCGTTGGGGAGTAAGAGATCCCGTTCCCTGGTCGTACCGAAAGGCACTCCGTGAGTCAGCTTGACGCTGTAGGAGTTGTAATTGTGGCGAGTTACAAGGATTCCTTTCCCTGGGAAGGAGAGTGCCTTCCCGATTGCTTTGGGGACGGCAGCCTGGAGCGCATCGTCCAGATCCTCCCTGTTGTGCTCATGGACATCGATTGAAGACATGGGTTTCCTGTGGGTTTGCTGGAGACGCCTGGCAAGTAGTCGTGGGCGAGGCAGAAAAAGCCGTGAGGAGGCGGTTTACGTGGGCGGGCCCTTAGTTTGTTTGCCGCGGCCCTACAGCAATTGGCTTGCAGCCCTTTATGAAGGGGCAATCGGCAGACAGCAGGATGCCGGTGTGGCGCACTTCGTGGTCCCACCACCAAAGGCTCATTCCGGTTGAGCCGTCGAGGCGGAAAAATTCCCATTCATAGCCTGCCGTGGGAGGAGCTCAGCATGGTCGAGCAGTTGCTTCAAAGTGGCCCGATCAGGTGCGGTGACTTTGCCACCAGCCGTGTTGGTTGTGGGCGTCATGCCTTCTCCAGATTTCGGGATAGCGATTTGCAGGAGAGGAACGGTTCTGCAGATCGACCAGTGATGAGCATCTGCCGGAGACTGTTGAGCCGGGAAATATCTGCGGTTGCGGCATGTAGGGCAGGACGGGAGGCGGGCTGGTCGTTGGGGATACAGCCCGCCTCCCGTAAGGGGTCCTGCGGCTACTTGGTCAGCGGGGCCAGGACGGGGTCGTTGGCGTAGGCTTCGACGGCGTTCTTCTTGGTGACGATCAGGGGCGTCAGCAGATCGGCGGGAACCTTCTTTGCTCCATTGTCGATCTCGGTGTTGGTCTTGGGCTTCTGGCCGCCGGCAAGAGCCTCGACAGCTTCGATGTTGGCCTTCACCAGGAGGCGGGTGTCCTTGTTGATGGTGGAGTACTGCTGTCCGGCGACGATGGACTTTACGGATTCCACTTCGGAGTCCTGGCCGGTCACGACGGGAACGGTCTTGCCAGCGCCCTTGACCGAGGTGATGATCGCCCGGGCGATCGTGTCGTTCGGTGACAAGACACCGTCGAGGTCGGTGGAGCCGTAGGTGCCGGCGAGCAGGGTGTCCATGCGGATCTGGGCGTTCTGCGGCAGCCAGCCCGGCGTGGCGGTCTGCTTGATTTCGGACTGGCCGGAGACGACCTTGAGGGTGCCGTCGTCAATCTTGGGCTTGAGGACCTTCATGGCGCCGTTGAAGAAGGCGGCGGCGCTGGAATCGTCAGGCGAGCCGGAGAAGAGCTCGACGTTGTAGGTCTTCTTGTCCGGGAACCGCTCCTCGAGGCCCTCCAACAGGGACTGTCCCTGAAGTTCCCCGACCCGGAACGAGTCGAAGCCGATGTGGTAGTCCACGTCAGGGCTGTTGACAATCAAACGGTCGTAGGAGATGACGACGGAGCCTGCGTCGTGGGCGGCCTTCACCTGGGACGTGAGCTGGCCAGCGTCAACTGCACCGATGATGATGACCTTGGCGCCCTTGGTGACCATCGAGGAAATCTGGGACTGCTGATCGGCGACCGAGCTGGAAGCACCGGCGTACTGCACATCGCCCTTGAAGCCCGCGTCCCTGAGGCTGTTGGTGAACAGGTCACCGGCAAGGACCCAGTTTTCGGATGTCTTGGTCGGAAGGACCACGCCGATCGTGGACCCCTTGTCGAAGCCGGCTGCGGCGGACTGTGTGGCCTCTCCGCGGCCGGAACACCCGGAGAGCACGAGCATGGTGGCTGCTGCGACGGTCATTGTCGCTGTGGTGATTTTTCGCACTGGCGTATCTTTCTGTGAAACCCACATTTGCATGGGTGGAGCATTATGTGAAGGTGTTGCGGTTGGTGCGGGACTTAGGGCACCAGGGCCGGGGTGTCCTCGGTGGAATCGTCGGCGCGGGCGGCCACCAGGCTGTCTGGTTTGGAAGTGGGGGTACCCGGGGTCTTGCCATGGTTGAGCAACCTGCCGATCAGCGAGGGGCCGCCGCGGCGTTTGGAGTACACGTCGATGCCGACCGCGATGAGGAGCACGAGCCCCTTGATGATCTGGACCTTGTCGCTGGTCACGCCGAGCAGCTGAAGGCCGTTGTTGAGCACCGCAATGACGAGGCCGCCGACGATGGAGCCGGCGACGGTACCGATGCCTCCGGCTACCGCGGCTCCGCCGATGAAGACCGCGGCGATCGCGTCCAGCTCCCAGCCGAGGCCGTCCTGGGGGCCGGAGGAGATGGAACGGGCGATGGCGATCATGCCGGCCAGCGCTGCCAGGACTGACATGTTCATCATCAGCAGGAAATTGACCCGGTGGATCTTCACTCCGGAGAGCTCGGCAGCGTGTGCGTTCCCGCCCACGGCGTAGACGTGGCGGCCGAAGACGGTGGTGCGTGTCACGAACGAGTAGATGATGATGAGGACGCCCAGGATAATGCCCGAGACCGGGAACGAGGTGCCGACCCGGCCGCCGGCGAACAGGAACGTCGCGTACAGCACGACCCCGACGAGCACGACGAGCTTGAACGCGCTGACCCACAGAGGCGCCTTGTCGGAGCCGAACTTGGTTTGGGTTCGCCGCATCCGGAGTTCGAGGACAACGAGGACCGCCGCGATGACCAGGCCCAGGAGCAGCGTGGAGTTGTTGAAGCCCGTATCGGGTCCCCACTCGGGGAGGAATCCGCCGCCGATGAAGGTGAAGTCGGCCGGGACCGGGATGGTGTTGGCGTTTCCGACGAGCTGGTTGAGTCCCCGGAAGATCAGCATTCCGGCAAGAGTGACGATGAACGCCGGGACGCCGACGTAGGCAACCCACCAGCCCTGCCAAGCTCCGACGGCAGCGCCAATGCCTAGTCCCAGCAGGATAGCGGCCGGCCAGGGCAGGTGCCACTCGGTCATCGCCTTCGCGACGATGATCCCGACCATCGCCGCGGTCGAGCCGACCGAGAGGTCAATGTGGCCGGCGATAATGATCATCACCATGCCGATTGCCAGGATCAGCACGTAGGCGTTTTGGTTGATCAGGTTGATCAGGTTTACCGGATCGAGGGTCTTGCCGCCTGTGAGGATCTGGAAGATGACGGTGATGACAACGAGCGCCCCGAGAATGCCGAACTGGCGTCCCGTTGACTGGCCGGAGCCGAACATTTTGCCGAGGTCGCGGATCCCTCCTGCCGATTTTTTCTCGCGAATCTGGGTCGTCATGATCGGGTCACGTCCTTCGTGGCTGGCTTCTTGCTGGCGGATGTCATGCTCTTCAGGAGCGTCTCGGGGGTTGCTTCGCTGATGGCGAGTTCGTTGGTGATCTGACCTTCGAAGATGGTGTAGATGCGGTCGGAGATTCCGAGGAGTTCGGGGAGCTCGGAGGAGATGAGGATGATGCCTTTCCCCTGGGCCGCGAGTTCCTGGATGATGGCGTAAATCTCAAACTTGGCGCCGACATCGATGCCGCGGGTGGGCTCGTCCAGGATCAGGATGTCCGGGTCGGTGAACATCCACTTGGCCAGAACCACCTTTTGCTGGTTGCCGCCCGAGAGGGTTCCGACGTTTCGGTGGACATCCGGGGACTTGATGCGGAGATTCTTGCGGTACGTTTCGGCGACCGCCTGCTGTTTGTGGTTGCTCACGACACCCCGGCTGGCGATCTTGCTCAGCTTGGCGGATACTACCGATTCCTTGATGTCGTTGAGCAGGTTCAGTCCAAGCACCTTGCGGTCCTCGGAGACGTAGGCCAGGCCGTTGTCGATCGCCTCGGAGACGTTGCGCACCTGGATCTGACGGCCGTCTTTGTGGATCTCCCCCGAGACAAAGTTGCCGTACGATCGGCCGAAGATGCTCATCACGAGCTCCGTCCGGCCCGCCCCCATGAGACCGGCGAAGCCGACGATCTCGCCGCGGCGGACGGAGAAGCTGGAGTTTTTCACGACAAGCCGCTCAGAGACCTGCGGGTGCTGGACGACCCAGTTGCGCACTTCGAAGAACGTGTCACCGATGTTCGGGGTACGTTCGGGGAAACGGCTTTCGAGGGTGCGGCCGACCATCCCGCGGATAATGCGGTCTTCGTCGACTCCGTCCGCCTTGACGTCGAGGGTTTCGATGCTGTGTCCGTCGCGGATAATAGTGATCTGGTCGGAGACCTTCTCGATCTCGTTGAGCTTGTGGCTGATGATGATGGAGCTGACGCCCTTGTGTTTGAGCCCGACGATGAGGTCGAGCAGGTGCGCGGACTCCGCTTCATTGAGTGCCGCCGTAGGCTCGTCGAGGATCAGGAGTTTGACGTTCTTGTTGAGAGCCTTGGCGATCTCGACCAACTGCTGCTTGCCGACGCCGATGCTCTTGATCTGAGTGTCCGGGTCATCGGCGAGCCCAACCCTGGCGAGCAGCTCGACGCCGCGCCGCCGGGCTTCGCTCCAGCTGATGAACCCGTTGCGGCCGGGTTCGTTGCCGAGGAAGATGTTCTCGGTGATCGACAGTTCGGGGATGAGGGCGAGTTCCTGATGGATGATGACGATCCCGTGCTGCTCACTGGACTTGATGTCCTTGAACCGCATGATTTCGTCCTGATAGACGATGTCTCCTGTGTAACTCCCGTGCGGGTATACGCCGGAGAGAACTTTCATAAGGGTGGACTTCCCGGCACCGTTTTCGCCGCAGATCGCGTGGATCTCGTTGGCTCGAACCGTGAGGGAAACATCCTCAAGCGCCTTCACCCCGGGAAATTCCTTGGTGATCGCGCGCATCTCGAGGATGACTGGTTGTGGTGCCATTGGCATTCCTTTTCCCTTTCGGGGTAGGGGCAAAGCAGGTGTCGAAGCCCTTGAACAGTGCGAGGTCGCCTCGGAAGGGGTGCCGACCGCCCATGGGACGGAGAGGTGCGGTGCTGTGGCCGCCAGCGGGGCTGACGGCCACCTGTGGCGGCACCCGATCCGGTGGTTTCTCAGGTAAGTGTCGCGACAAAAGTGGGGCTGAGCAGTCCCGGGGGGAGCGCTGCGGGCCGGTCGCAGAACGGGAGTACTTCCTCGGCGAGGTGGATGCCGAGCGCCTGCTCCATCCAGGCGCGGCGCTGCTGCACACGTTCCCAGGCTGCCGGGTAGAGTTCGGCGAACTCTGCACGCAGCGCTTCGTCTGCAATGGCGAGAGCGTCTTCGACGTTCGCGAACATGCCGGGGTCGGACCCGACCGGGATGATGTCGGCCTGCAGTGACATGCCCGAGTGGATCCGGTGATCGTTGCCGATAGCGAACGGGCTGTCGAGCCACTCATCGACGTGCTGCAGGTGACCGGGGTTCAGCAGCGGTTCGATGTTTGCCGTCGCCAGGACTTTGGTGACCTTCTCTGCGATGTCACCCGTGGAGGCCCCGATCGCCAGGGATTCGTACCAGGTCGCAACAGCCAACCAGTAGCCGCGGACAAACTCTCGCTGTTCTTCGCTGAGTTCCTCATCACCGATTTCTGCCACGATGCCGGCACGGGAGGCTAGCCCGCCCTGCAGGCCGACTGCCGTGGAGAGCCTGTCGCCGCGGCCGATTACCCGGCCGGAAGGGCTGTAGAGCCCGTTGACCCGGTCGGCGCCGGTGGCCAGCATGACGTGAGCCGCCAGTGGAAGCCCGGTAAGCCCCATAAGAACGGAGAGCTCCAATTCACTGATGCCGGGCCGGAGGGCTTCAATCGCCCGCCACACATGCCCGGACGCGCGGGTGGACCGATGCTCATTCAGCGCCAGCTGGTGAACGTCGTTTGTGGCACGCAGCCCGTCGCTGCTGCCCAGCAGGTCACTGGCGTCCACAACGCCGGAAGCGGCAACATGGCGCAGCTCCTGCAGGACAAAGTGGGGTACGGCGAACGCCGGCTCAGACCCCTGGACGTCGTCCTGGGGAATGGAGCGCCACCCGACCAGGCCAACGGGACGCGACGCATCAACCCCGGCTTCTGCGAGAGCGTCGGACAGTCTGCGCTGGGTTTGACGCTTCTGACCGGGCAGGCTCAACGACTGGCATAGCACGCCCTTCAGGTCCAGTCCGCGGTCGGTAACCATGGACAGGGATTCGTTGCCGGCGATGACAGCGACCGGGCCACCGAGTCCAACGACGACGACGGCTTCTTCAAACCGCGGGTCGAACCCGGTCAGGTAGAGCGAACCGGCGGGGTGTTCCCGGTCGGCGTAGACAACGACGGTGCCAAGGCCGGTTTGCTCCATGCGTTCCCGGAGCCGTGCCCACCGTTGCTCGTAAACGTTGCGGGGCAAGACCGGCTCGTCTTCGAGGACGGCGAGTTCGGGCAGTTGGACTTCCTTGAAGGAGACGTCGCGGGTCACTGGTTGACACCGCCGTTCGGGATCAGGCTGATGGCACGGAGCGGAGAGCCGGTGCCGCCAGTCAGTCGCAGGGGAAGTGCCATGAAGTAGCTGACAGTGGGGACCTCGACCAGGTTGCAGAGGTTCTCCATGATGAGCACTCCATGGGGCAGCAGTTCGTAGTGCGCACGCAGGCCGTCGCCAGACTTGTCACCCGGGTCGATGCTGATGCAGTCGATGCCAACCGCCTTGACGCCTTTTTCGCGGAGGTATTTGGCTGCTTCACCAGTGATTCCCGGCCAGCCGCGCAGGTAGTCGAAGCCTTCGGGAACAAGCGACCAGCGGTGCTCCCACTTCGTATCGAACAGGACGATGTCGTCGGCTTCGATCGCGACGTTCTGCGCTTCCCACTCGATGATCTCGTCCAGGCCGATGTTGTAGCTGGTGGGTTCGTATGGGCCGAAGCTTAACTTCACGGCACGACCCATCAGGCCGGTCACCGGAATCTCGTGAGTGTAGACGCGCCGGTCATCGTCGTGGGCCGGCACAAAGTGAGCCGGTACGTCGACGTGGGTGCCGGAGTGATCGCTCATGATGAGCTGGTTGAATTCGGCCGGGTCGCTCATCGCCGGGAAGGGCAGCAGGAAGAACTTGGGGTGAGTCGGGAAAGTGGGGATTCCCTGGATCAGTTCGCGGCTGAGGTCGACGACGCGGTAGGAGTTGAGGGTGTCACGCAGCGCTTCGGCCGCTGACTGATGCAGGTCCAGTTCGTTGTGGATGGTCATGCCATCAAGCGTGCGCTCGGGTATGGCGCCGAATCAAAGACCAATCCCCACTTAGGGGCATAGGGCGAACCTATTAGGGTTGAAGGGCATAGGCATAGGATTTCTCTATGGAGAAAATAACTCTCCGCCAGATCGATGCAGCCCTCGCCGTCGAAATGGCCGGATCTATTTGCCTCGCTGCCAAACAAATGCACGTGGCCCAGCCATCGCTGTCACAGCAGATCGTTGCTCTTGAAGATGAAGTCGGCGTCCGGCTGTTCGACCGGCTTCCCAGTGGAACTTTCCCCACGGCAGCAGGTCAGGCGTTCTTGGACAAGGTCAGGCACCTCTCAGGGGAAATTGCCACCGCCAGACTGGCTTCGCTCACTGCCGCAGCCGCCGAGATCCCCGAAATCGCCGTCGGTATCCAGCACAGTGAGCATGTCGCCCGGGTTGCAGCAGCACTGGGATCCCTGCGGGGACAGCACCCGCAATTGCGCGCCCGCGTACAGGAGTATGAAAACGGCCAGCTGCTGCGTGAAGCAATCCAACGGGGAACCATCGATGTCGGGTTCGGTGTCGACTTCAAAGAATGGCCCGGCGACTTGATGCTCGCCTTCGACGTGGACTACATGCTCCTGGTGCCCGTTCACCACAGGCTCGCAGGCCGGGACCAAGTCTCCGCCGAGGACCTCCTCGGCGAGGGCTGGGTCGGCTCGCCCGCCCTCCAACGCCTCGCCTCGATAAGCGATGGATGGCGCTTCGCTGACGACGTCACGCTTGCCGCCTCATCGGCCCAGGCTGCCGAGGCGATGGTCGCGGCGGGGCTGGGGATCACTTTCACCACCGCGGACCGGGCCGTGGACGAGCGCTCCCTGCAAAAGATCGTGCTCAACCCGCCGCCCACCGAGCGCGTTATGGCGGCGGCGAGAACCGACATTGGGCCCCTGGAACGGGCACTGGTAAACGCCGTTGCCGCCCAGACCCAGCCCGCCGCTGTCGCTGCCGCTTAACGGCCCATGCACGCGTTGCCGTGCATGAGGGCCGCCGCCCGCCACACAGGGCTCCTCCGTGCCGCCAGCCCAGACGTGGTCTCAAGCCCGTCGGTCTTGCCCCCGCGTAGCAGCAGGACCAGCACTACGTTCCCCTGTTCCTCATGCCTGCCGCCGTTCATAGATTAAAACCCCCTTACGACAGGAATCCACGAATGACCTCAATACTTATCGGCGTCGACATCGGGTGCACGGATATCAAAGTGGGCGTCCTCGACCTGCACCATGGCGCACTCTTAGGTGAGCCGCGCGTGTTCTATCAACCTGCCGTTGACGCTTCCCAGGCGCGCTCGTAGCGGCCCTTCGTCCGTAGCGAACCACCAAGCAAGGAGCAGCGTCAATGGCCGCATCAAAAAGCAGCATCGGAAGACACCTTCGTGTCGTATGGCCCCAATGGCAGGGCGGAGGCGTGGATGCCATCAGGATCTACGCGTCCGAGTTTCCACTGGAAGTTGCCCGCAGAGGATATGCACTGGGGGCATCCGTGCTCCAGGCTGTGCTTCCCCCACACGACGGTCCCACAGTCGTTGTGCCAGTAACAATGTCTGGTGAGGGCACGCAAACACAGGATGGCATCGAAGCAAAACCAATACTCGTTGACCAGCTTGCATGCGCGCTTAAGCTGATCAACGAGCAGCAACCCGACCAGATCACCACGCTTGGCGGGGAATGCTCTGTCAGCGTCGCGCCCTTCTCCTACCTTGCAAATCGGTACGGGGATGACGTTGCAGTGGTGTGGATTGATGCGCATCCGGATGTAGGCACTTCTGATAGCGAGTACGACGGATACCATGCCATGGCTGTCTCAACACTCGTTGGCAAAGGTGATCCCGAAATTACAGGACTACTGCCGGGGATCATCGACGCTGAACGTGTCGCCCTCGTGGGTTTGCACTCATGGACAGAAGACGATTACCCCCACATTGCCGAGTGGGGCCTGCATTCGTTCAGCCCCAAGGAGCTCTCTGAGAACAGCACGGCGCTGCTTGAATGGCTCCAGTCCACAAACTGCACCAAGGTGGCAATCCACTTCGACGTCGACTCAATCGATGGAAACGAGCACATGCTGGGACTGGGGTCCGAGCCGCACGGCCTTAAAGCAACAGACCTGCGCCGGATCATCCAAGACGTCGCAGATTCGGTAGAGGTCGTCGGTTTCACCGTAGCCGAATTCATTCCACGACAAGCGATGCATATGCGTGCCATTCTTTCCGAAATGCCCTTGATCTAGCGCCTTCTTTAAAAAAATCTCGAACAACTTATGAGCGTCGCGGGACAGGTCACGTCGTTGGCCCTACTTCCCCTTAGTTTGTCCGGCAGCATGGCCCCTGGTGGACCCCTTTAGCTCGGCAGCGCTTGGGGTTTTGATCATTTCACCGGTCCCTGCTTCCTTCTGCCGCAGGGCAAAACGCCGCGCTTGTCCCTAAAGAGAGTTCGACCGCAAGGATGGAGACCTGCAACATGACAACCCCGCTCATCGGCATCGACATCGGAGGCACTGGAATTAAGGGCGGCGTCGTTGACCTTGCAAGTGGTGCGCTCCTGGGCAAACCTCTTTGCGTCGCTACCCCGCGGCCTGCTACAACAGGGCCTGTTGCCGAAGCGGTTGCCCTGATAGCCGATAAGCTCTCCGCCTCCTCCGAGCTGGCAGCCAACTCCCCTATCGGTGTCACCTTTCCTGGCATCATCAAGCAAGGCATAGTCCTGTCTGCGGCAAACATGGACAAGAGTTGGTTGAACCAGAACATTAGTGCGCTCTTGACGAACCGGCTGGGACGAGCAGTGGAGGTCGTTAACGACGCCGATGCAGCCGGCCTTGCCGAAACCCATTACGGGGCCGGTGCCGGGGTTTCTGGCAGTGTCCTGATGATCACCCTAGGCACCGGTATCGGATCCGCATTCGTCGTGGACGGGCAGCTTGTTCCGAACTCCGAGCTGGGCCATTTGGAAATCGACGGTTTCAAGGCAGAAGCGCGAGCGTCCGCAGTCGCCCGCGAACGACACGGCCTTTCCTGGGACAAATATAGCTCCCTGCTGCAGCGCTACTTTTTGCATCTGGAACACCTCCTGTCACCAGAACTCTTCATTGTCGGAGGTGGTATCTCCCAACGCGCGCGTGACTACCTGCCTAAACTGCAGCTCCGAACACCCATCGTCCCGGCCCTTCTCCTGAATGACGCGGGAATTGTCGGCGCAGCGTTCAACGTAAACCAGCAGAAGGGGCGAACAGGTGTTTCCGATCACCATCTGTAATGGTTCCGCCGCAGGGCGACTCGGCCGCACTCGAATAGTCCCCACAACCCCCAGTGATGCCTGCTGGCGCCCCTCATCCCTTTTTTCGAAAACCATATAGATCCGTGAGGCTGCCGGCGATCCCTATTGAGGTACACCCCAACCTGACATATCGGACTGCTCGCACGCACCGCAGCCCACAACCGGGGACAATCGCCATAGGTTATCCACCGCGACTGCTGCTGGGGAGCTACCCCAACGGCTCCCAATTTCCAGCCGTGGAAAACCTGGATTGACCCCAGCCATGGACCGATCTAACTCGGCGTCGTCGTCAGGAAGCAGGGGCAGTCACTACACACGAGCGGTTGACGGCATATCCGTTATCGGCGTTCCAAAGTAGGTCCGGGAGTTCTGGGTTGGCTGCGGTTGCCAGGCTGCAGATTATCCGAGGTTTAACCCCGTTAGCTCCCACAGGTTGCGAACGAAACCTGTGGGAGCTAATGCCTAGAGTAAGGGCAAGAAGCGAGGGAGCCGCGTGGAGCGTTGCTACTTCTCCTGGCCGGGCAAGCCCTCGTAGGCGAGGTTGCCGGTCTCCAGATTCTTGTCGATGAGCTTGGTCAGCTCATTCAGGAAGACTTCGCGCTTGTTCACTACGTGGTCAAGGGCGGCATCGACGTTGTCTTTGGTGATGGCAGCCATCTTGTACGTGCCATGGTTATTGACTTCCTCGCCTCGGGCGATTTTGGCTGCGACCGCGACTCCTGCGGCCAGTTCGACTGTGCCGTTTTGGAGGGAGGTGCCGATGAAGTCTCCGTTCTTTACCGCGTTGAGTCCGTCCTGGATGCCGTCGATGCCGACGATGGGGACGTTGGTGATGCCGGCTTCGCGAAGGGCCTGGAGAGCACCGAGGCCCATGTCGTCGTTCTCGGCGATCACTCCGTCGATTTCGGTTCCGAAGGCCGAGATCCAGTTCTTCATTTTGTTGACCGCTTCTTCGCGACTCCAGTTGGCGGTGTCCTTGGCGAGCACCTGGACGTCCGGGTTCTTCTTCAGCACGGACTCGATACCCGAGTAGCGGTCAATTTGTGCGGATTGACCGAGTGGTCCTTCGAGGATGACGACCTTGCCTTTGTTGCCCAGTTTCTTCATCATCATTTCGGCTTCCTGGGCGCCGGCTGCGACATCGTCGGGTTGCACGCTGCCTGAGAGGTCAGGGTTTTTTAGGCTGGCGTTGACGTCCAGGATCGGAATATCGACTGCCTTTGCTGCAGCTACCTGCGGCTGGAGCGAGTCCTGCTGGACAGGGACGATCAGGATGGCGTCGACCTTCGCGCTGACGTACTGGTCGATCTGGCTTGCCTGGGTGCTGACGTCGTTGTTTGCTGAGTTCCAGAGGACTTCGATGTTGTTTTCTTTCGCGTACCGGTCGATGCCTTCCTTCCCTGCGGTGATGAAGGAGGACATGTTGTAGACGCTGACGCCGACTCGTACTGGCTTCTTGCCTCCTTCGCTGGCAGCGTTCTGGGCACTGGGGTCTCCGGCGCCGCATGCTCCCAGGGTCAAGGCGAGGGCTCCGGTGGCGGCCACGGCGGTTCCGCGGCGAATAAGCTGGCTAATCTTCATTGATTGGTTTCTCCTTATGGCTTGCCTGTTGGTGGCGGGTGCAGCGGGTGGTCAGGTTCGGCGTTTGCTGGCCCAGACGTCGATCGCGACTGCGGTGACGATGAGCACGCCTTTGATGACGTCCTGCCAGTAGGCGGGGACGGTGAGGATGTCCAGGCCGTTGTTGAGGGTTTGGATGAGCAGGAGGCCCAGGACTGTGCCCCAGATGGTGCCGCGCCCGCCCATCAGGCTTGCCCCGCCGATGACGACGGCGGCGATGGCGTCCAGTTCGTAGCCCTGGCCCAGGCTCGGTGAGCCGCTGATGACGCGGGAGGAGAGCATGATGCCGGAGAGGCCGGCCAGGGCGCCGCTGATGGCGTAGACGCTGAAGAGAACGCGCCCGGTTTTCACGCCGGCGATCTCGGAGGCGAGCCTGTTGCCGCCCACGGCGTAGATCCTCAGCCCGTAGGTGGTGCGGCGCATCATCAGCCCGAAGCCAACGATGCCCAGGATCATGAGCACAACCGGGATGGTCAGGCCCAGGATCTGGGTATTGGCGATTTGCCCGAAGGCTGTTGGAAGTCCGTTGATGGGGGCGCCGTTACCGACGACGAAGGCCAGTCCGGAGGCTAGGGTCAGCATTCCCAGTGTGGCGATGAAGGGCGGTACGTTGATCAGTGAGATGACTGCACCGTTGATGCTGCCGGCTATCAGTCCGACGAGTACTGCGACGAGGACTGAGAGCCAGACCTGGTCCGGGAAGGACTTGGCGAACAGGGCGCCGGACATTGCGCTGACGGCGATGACGCTGCCTACGGACAGGTCGATGCCGCCGGTGAGGATGACGAGCGTTTGCCCCAGGGCGATCAGAGCGAACGGGGCTGCTGCGATGAGGATCGTTGTGACGTTATCGACCGTTCCGAACCGCGCACTGCGGTAGAGGAAAAAGGCGATCACGAGCAGCATGACGATGACCATCGCGTAGCGGATGGCTAGGTTTTGGAACCATTCACGGGAGAAGCGCTGGGTGGTTGGATTAGCTGGGGCTGGAGTTGTAGTGGTGGTCGACATCGTTGTTTTCCTCTGGGGATTTACTGGGTCAGGCCGCTGGCGAGCCGGAAAATCTTTTCCTGCACGTCGGATCGGTCAAGGTCTTCTCGGCTGAGTTCGCCGGCTACTTCCCCGCCCCGCATGACGAGGGCGCGGTGGGACAGGCTGAGCACTTCGGGCATGTCGCTGGAGGCCATGAGAACGGCCATGCCCTGGGAGGCGAGCTCCACGATAATGCGATAGATCTCACTGCGGGCTCCGACATCGACTCCTCTGGTGGGCTCATCCATAAGCAGGACGTCGACAGGGCCGGTGAGCCAGCGTGCCAGCACGACTTTTTGTTGATTGCCGCCGGAGAGGGTTTCCATCGGCTGGCCCAGGCCTCGGCTGCGCAGCCGCACAGAGTCGGTTGCCTTTTGTACTGCCGCGCGGCGGGCGCCCTGCTTTAAGAACCCCGCTGTGGAGTAGTGGGAAAGCCGAGGCAGGCTTCCGTTGTCCAGGACGTCCATCGACAGGATCGCCCCGGACCCCTTCCGGTCTTCGGGAACGATGGCGATCCTCGCATCAATCGCAGCCGACGGGGAGTGCTTCTTGACGGATTTGCCCAGGACCCGGACCTCCCCACCCATGCTGCGGCGCATGCCGAAGATGGTTTCGAGCAGTTCGGTCCGTCCTGCTCCAACGAGCCCGGCCAGGCCGACGATCTCGCCGCGCCGGACTGAAACCGACACAGGCCCTCCTGCTCCGGCCACGTACAGGCCGTCCACCTCAAGCACGGTTTCCTCAGCCGGGGTGTTGCGTTCGGGAAACAGGTCTTCGAGTTCACGGCCGATCATGGCCGTGACGATGTCGTCGTCACTGAGCCCGGCCAAGGGCTTGTCCAGGACCAGGCCGCCGTCCCGGAGGACGATTACCCGGTCGGCGACCGCGCGGATTTCCTCCATTTTGTGGGTGGTGAAGAGCAGCGCCACCCCGCGGTCGCGCAGGTGTCGCATCACAGAGATCAGTCGTTCGACTTCGCGTTCAGCGATGGCGCTGGAGGGTTCGTCCAGCAGGATGGCCCTGGCGCCGGTGTTGGTGGCCTTGATGATCTCGACGATCTGGCGGATGCCGACCGGCAGGCTGCCCATCATGGTGGCCGGATCAATGTCCAGACCGAACACTTCCAGGTTCTTTCGGGCCTCGTCGATCATCTTCTTGCGCTGGAGACCGAACGGACCCCTGATCTCACGACCGATGAAAATGTTTTCGTAAACGCTGAGATCCATGACGGATGCCAGCTCCTGGGGAACGATGCTCACGCCCAGCCTATGGGAGGCCTGGGCGTTGCCTGCGGGAAGGTCCTGTCCCTGGACGAGGACTCTTCCGGCGTCAGGGCGGTACTGTCCCGATGCGATCTTCATCAGCGTTGACTTGCCGGCACCGTTTTCGCCGGCAAGTGCGGTGATGGTTCCGGGAAAGAGCTGCAGAGACACGTCCTTCAGCACGGGTACTCCGCCGAAGGACTTCTTGATGTTGAGGCACTCAAGGGTTACGGGGCTGCTCAGGCCTGCCTCGGGGGCTTCATCTGACCTGTGACTCGTCGTTGGGCTGGTCATCTTGGTTCTTTCCGCCCCAAGCACCATCGCCCGGAGCTGATCCATTTCACAGTGATTTCCGGCGTGGTCCGGATGGAGCGGCCCGGATGGGCCCACTCATTGAAGGGAGAGGGTGCTCGTAAAGCGTGCTCTCCGCTGGGGCATGCCCTTCCGGCATGCCCTTCCGGCCTGCCCCAGCGGGAGTTCTTGGGCTAGGCCTGGGTGCCGGTGGGTTGCTTCCCGTAACTGAGGAAGCCGGCCGTGACCCGCTCCATCTCATCTGCCGGGAGGAGCGCCGGCTCCCCAACGCTCCGGGCCCTCAGCCAGACATCGCACAACCATTCGAGCTGGCGGGCACGGTCGTACGCCTTCTGGAGGTTCTCCCCGATGCAGATGGTCCCGTGGTGCTTCATGACGGCACCCGTGCTTTCGCTCAATGCGTTGGACACATTGTTCACCAGGGCCTCGGTGCCGTAGGTCGCGTACGGGGCAACCGCAACGGACCCTCCGAACATCGCCAGCTGATAATGCACCGGCGGGACCTCGTCCTGCAGCAGTGAAAGGGCCGTCGCCGCGGTGGAGTGGGTGTGCACGACCGCCTGCGCGTCGTGACGTGCGTAGCACATCAGGTGCAGGGGCATTTCAACAGTTGGGTTGAGGAGCCCGTCGACCCTCTCGCCGTCCAAAGTCACCACGACAATGTCCTTTGCGGTCATTGTGTCGTAATCGGTTCCGCTGGGCGTGAGCAGGACGTGGTCCCCGACCCGGCGGGAGATGTTCCCCGACGTTCCGACCACGAGCCGGTCACGAACCATGCGTTGGGCAAGGTCTACTACGGATTGGCGCTCATCGGCCAGCATTACGTTGCTCATGCTGTCAGCGCCGGGTCGAGAAGGTACTTGGCACCTTTACCCTGGGCCATGTCTTCGAGGCTCTCGACGAGGGCTTCGAGCGGGCGCGTCTCGGAGATGAGCGTTTCACCGTCAAGGTCTCCGGAGCTGAGGAGGTCAAGGGCAACCTTTGTGTATTCAGGTGTGTGGTGGAATACGCCTTTGAGTGTGTACTCGCTGTAGTGCATTGCCACGGCGTCCACGGAGAAGCGGGAGCCTGCTTTGGGTCCGCCGAACAGGACGGCTGTGCCGCCGGGGCGCAGGCATTCGACGGTCTGCTCCCAGACTTCGGGGAGCCCGACGGCCTCGATGGCGACGTCGACTCCTCGTTTGCCGTCGGTGAGTTCGCGGACGGCAGCAGAACGGTCAGCGGTGGTGGCGAGATCTGTGAGGTCCAGGACCTGGCCGGCTCCGGCTTCCTTGGCCTGTTGCAGGCGCACGGCGGAACGGTCGGTGGCGATCACGTTTGCTCCCCGCAGGCGGGAAAGCTTGATGAACATGAGCCCGATGGGCCCGCAGCCGTTGACGACGATCGTGTCTCCGAGCTGCATTCCGGTTTCGGCCATGCCGTGGACGACGGTGGCGAGGGGCTCCAGGGGGGCCGCGGAAGCGAAGCTTACCGAGTCGGGGAGGTGGAAGGTGTTCCGTGCCACGATTGCCGCGGGAATGACAACCTGCTCAGCGAAGGCACCGTTGAGGAACTCGAGGTTTTCACACAGGCTGGGGCGCTGCTTGGTGCACGCCCAGCAGCGCCCGCACGGTGCTGTGTTGGCGGCGACGACGCGCTGGCCGACTTCGAAGCCTTCGACGCCGGTGCCCACGGCTTCCACAACGCCGGCGAACTCATGGCCGAATCGGGCCGGGAGGACCGGGAAGAGCTTGGGGTGGCCCCGGCGGTAGGACTTGAGGTCTGTTCCACAGGTGGCTGCGGCGTGGACGTTGACCGAGATTTCGCCGGGCCCGGGTGTTGGGCGTTCGATCTCCTCGATCGCGAGCTGCCCTGGGCCGCGGAAGATTGCCGCGCGCATGGTGTTCATGGTGTTAGTTCTCCTGGCTGACGGGATAGGTGTTGGGAAGCCCCAGCAAAGGTGGGGCGGTGATGTCCTCGGGGAGGACGTCGACGACGTTGATTTCCGGGGAAAGCTGCCGAAGTTCTTCCAGGTGTGCTTCCGAGATGCCGCTGTCGGTGACGACGACGTCGAAATCGTCGATGGATCCGACGCGGTATGACGCACGCTGGTCGAACTTCGATGAATCGATCATGAGGATCCGCATCTCGCCGATTTCGGAAAGCATTTTCTTGCGCCGGGCCGTGTCCGGCGAGGGGTGCAGCAGCCATCCCTTGTGCACCGAGGCGGCCGAGAGGATGGACACATCGGCGTTCAGAAGGGCGAGCTGGTCTATGACCGCCGGGCCGTCGAACGAGTCCAGATTCCGGTCATACTGCCCGCCCAGGGACACGAGATCGATGTCGGGGTCAGCGGCTGCTGCGTTGATGGCGGGCAGGAAGTTCGTGATGAGGGTCATCGGGTGGAGGCTGCCGAAATACGGCAGCAGAGCAGCTGTCGTCGTGGAGTCTTCCATCGCGATCGTCATCCCCGGACGCAGGAAGGACATTACGCCCCTGGCAATGGCCCGTTTTTGTGCGGTGTTTTGGCGGTATCGCAGGGCCACGTTGCGCTCGTGAAGACGCAGGCCACCGGCACGGGCGCCGCCCCGTGTCTTCTCCAGCCACCCCTCGTTGGACAGGGCGTCCAGGTCGCGGTGAATGGTCATCAGACTGACGCCAAATCGTTCGGCCAGCTCTTCGTTGCGTACCGCACCGACCTCCTTCACGTACAGGGCTATCTGTTCGCGGCGCCGGCTTGGAATATCAGGTCCCATCTCAACTCCTCGTCGAATTTCGTTGAAACAAGCTAACCTCAAAAACATAACAAACACAACACTTGACTTGTTAAGTTTGTTGGAGTGATGATGTAGGTCACTACTTTTGCGAGAGCGACATGCATTCGAAGGCGAGGCTTCACCATGCTCCCCCCAACCACCGCTGAACAGCACGAGGTGGTCATCGCGATTGACTGCTCCACAACAGCCAGCAAGGCCGTCGCAGTTGATGCGCAAGGCAACACCATCGCCACAGGACGTGGCAACCTCACACTCAGTAACCCGGCACCTGGCGAATACGAGCAATCCGCCGAAGAATGGTGGCAGGCTACGGAACAGGCCATTAAGGCTGTGACTGCTCTCCTGGGCTCTACGAGGATCCGCGCGCTGGCTATTACCTGCCAGCGTGAGACCTTCGTCTGCCTGAACGGTGAAGAGCCGATCCGGCCGGCCATGGTGTGGATGGACTCCCGGGCAAAGAACGAGGTCCGGGATCTGGGTAACGACCGGGTACACGCGATTTCCGGCCGGCCGACCGACACCACCCCGAGCTTTTACAAGCTTGCCTGGCTGCGCCGCCACGAACCGGTGACACTGGACTCTGCAGACAGGATCGGCGATGTTTCCGCGTACCTGAACCTGCGCCTGACCGGTCAGTGGGCCTCCAGCCGGGCAAGTGCCGACTGCACCGGAATGATGGACATGGTGCTGGGCATCTGGTCCCGGGAGTTGTGTGCCACAGTGGGCGTGCCGATCGACAAGCTGCCCCGAATCGTCGACCCCGGCGCTGCCATTGGTCTGGTTAGCGATGAGGTCGCCGCTGAACTTGGTCTGCCCGCAGGGCTCCCGGTCATTGCGGCCGCAGGAGACGGCCAATGCGCCGCCGTCGGAGCAGGTGTCATCGCACCGGGAAGCGTCTACCTGAACATGGGTACGGCAGAGGTATGCGGCACCATCTCCGAGGACTACGTTTGGGACCGTGACTACAGGACTGTCGTAGCCGCAAGCGGCAACGGGTACCTCCTCGAAGCGTTTCTGTCATCGGGAACGTACCTGATCAATTGGTTTCTGGACGCCTTCGGGACCGGCACACCGGCATCTGAACAGATCGCTGATCTGGAAGCCGCCCTCACCGAAATCGGCCCGGGAGCCGAGGGGCTCCTCGCCCTTCCCTACTGGCATGGCGCCCAAACCCCTTACTGGGACAGCGCAGCCCGCGGAGCGGTCATCGGCTGGACCGGAACCCACACCAAGGCGCACTTTTACCGGGCCATCCTCGAAGGCGTCGCCTTCGAGGTGAAACTGCAGGTGGAAGGACTCTCCCGCGCGGTAGCTGACAAACCGACCGAACTCCTCGTCACCGGAGGCGGTTCCAGAAGCCCCATCTGGGCCCAGATTGTCGCCGACGTCCTCGGCAGAGACCTGATCCTGTGCAAGGCTCCGGAGACGACAGCGCTGGGCGCGGCCATGTTCGCTGCAGTGGCCGTGGGAATCCATGCCGACCTGCCGACAGCTGCAGCCGCCATGTCCCGACGAGGTGACACCGTACGTCCGGATCTAGCCGCCCAAGCAAAATACGAGCAGCTGTGGAAGGTCTACCAGCACCTCTACGAAACCCTCGCCCCCGTGTACAAGGCACTGGACGCGGTCCCCCACTGACCGCAATACGCAATCCCCCAAGGCCACAAAAGCACGGCGTTCTCACCCAAGAACCTTCACCCCGCAAGCCCGCCGGCCCTCACTCCAAAGGAAAGAACGTGTCTGTTTCCACTGCCGTCAAAGCGGCGCACCCTCTCTGGGAGCGCCTGGGCATCCCCAAACCTCTGATCCTCGGCTACGTCGGCGTCCTCCTGTTCATGATCGGGGACGGCGTCGAATCGAACTACCTCACCCCGTTCCTCCAGGACCACAACGGCATGGACGTGCAGCGGGTGGGCCTCCTGGTGACCGTCTACGGAATGGTCGTCGCCGTCTCATCCTGGCTCGCCGCCGCGTTCTCGGACCTCTGGGGCCCCAAACGCGTCATGCTGATCGGCGCCACCGGCTGGGTAGTCTTTGAGGTCATCTTCCTGGCCTTCGGCGTGGCAGCGGACAACGAAACTGTCATCTTCCTCGCCTACGCCGCCCGGGGAATGGGATACCCGCTGTTTGCCTTCGGTTTCCTCGTATGGATCGCAGCGGTTGCCGACCGCGCCCGCCTGGCCACCGCCATTGGCTGGTTTTACGTCTCCTTCACAGCCGGCCTTCCCACTCTCGGCGCACTGATCGCAAACGGATCAATCCCCGTGCTCGGCCCGCTCAATACCCTCTGGCTCTCCCTGGGCCTGGTGGTTGCAGGTTCGCTTGTCGCCCTGCTCGGTCTCCGCGAGAAGACCGGAAGCCGGCCATTGGTCCGCCCCGGCGATAAGGCCTTCGGCACGCTCAGTCTCGGGCTGAAGCTCATGGCCACGCGTCCGAAGGTGTTGTGCGCATCAATCATCAGGATGCTTAACACTGCCCCGCAGTACGGCTCGTTCGTGTTCTTCCCGGTCCTGTTTGCCGACCGGTTCAACTTCGGCCTCAGCGGCTGGCTGCTCCTCACAACGATCATCTACGCCGCAAATATCCCCTTCAACGTCATTTTCGGAATGCTCGGAGACCGGATCGGCTGGCGCAACACAGTCCGCTGGTTCGGTGCAGTATTCAGCGGCGTCAGCCTGCTCGCACTGTATTACCTCCCCGCGTGGACCGGCTCCTACCCTCTCGCGGTCCTCGCCGGCATCGCCTTCGGCATCGCACTTGCAGGCTTCGTGCCCCTCTCCGCACTAACAGCAGGACTTGAACCAGGCCACCCCGGAGCCGTCATGTCCGCCTACAACATAGGAATGGGCGCCTCAGTCGCCGTTGGTCCCCTGCTCGTCGCACTGTTCTACGACTCACTCGGGCAGGAAGGAATGGTCTGGCTCTTCGCCGGCTGCTACGGCCTTGCCGCACTTCTCACCCTGGCCTTCCGCCCAACCGATGAACGCACCCGAACGGGCAACAAGACCAAACTCGAAGAAAAAGAACCTCGTCTCGACACCGTCGGAACGAGGCACCTCAAAACATGTGGCTAGGTAGCCAAAAATGAAGACCACTTAAACGCCCGGCTGGAGCATCCAGCCGGGCGTTTACTCATTTTGAATTTTCACCTATCGCCGCCAGACTTGCCGCATGTCAGCTGGAACTACACTCCAACCTGATGTCGGGGCGGCTGACCTGGGAAGACTTGCCCGTCGGTGGAGCTCCGGTCTGGTTCTCAGACACCCTGACGAACCGCAGAAGGTGACATCGCCCGCCCCTTCCCTAAGCGGCTTTCATCAAGACCCGATTATTCGGACTATTTTGAAAGTTCTCGGGCTACCGCCGCCCGGTTTCCTGCCCCTCCAACTGCCAGGGTGGGATCCGAGAACATCATTAGCCACCGTCAACAATGCCGAATTTCGCGCTATTCTGACGCCAGACCGGCGCGCCCACAAGTTGCCCGCGCTCCCCCGCCACCCTGTCCAACGCTGCTCTAGGGCGAGGCGACCTCCGAGAAACCTTAACGGGCAATGCGTGCGGGGAACCCTCACATGGCTCCTGCTTCCTGGCATTACCCGATAGATACTTGACCCAAGATCCGTTATCGGCTCTTCAAGATTGCGCGGGAGGGCTCCGAGGGGACGCCAGACAGCGTCGTCAGTCGCTTGTAAAGGAGGTGATGCCTGCGATGGTTTCCCCTCCCGAGGTCTCAGTAAGGCGCAGCTTGCGCCGTGCGCTGCTGCGGAGCGGCAGGTTGTGAGTCCGGATCCGCGAATCAACTTTATCTACAAGCCTTGACAGAAGTGGCGCGGGTCACGCACGATATGTATCGATACAAGTTCAGGGAAACGCTACGTCAGCGCGGACGGAGGTGAAGGATGCGACAGTCTCAAAGCATGTTCCGGGATTCATGTCCCGACCCCCTACCATTACTGCGCAGCAGTCGACTCTCGGCCGATGATACGGACGGAGCTGACGAATTCCGTAGGCTCCTCTTTAGGCGAGTCTCCGGCAATTCTCTGCACGAGCAGCTTCACTGCCGCCCGGGCCATTTCGGCGCTGTCCGGGTCAACAGTGGACAGGGTGGGGGTGCTGTATTGGCCCTCAATGAGGTTGTCGAAGCCGATGACTTTGACGTCGTCCGGGACGCGGAGTTTGGCTTCGTGGAGGGCCCGGAGAGCACCAAGGGCAACGGTGTCGGTGGCGCAGAACAGTCCGTCGAACTGGGTGCCGGAGTCGATGAGTCGGGTGACGGCGTCGTGTCCGCCCTTCAATGTGAATTCATTGATGGTGATGTGCAGTGCCGGGTCGGGGTTGATCCCTGCGACGGCAAGTGCTTGCTGATAGCCGGCGTATCGGAGCGAGGACGCGTCCGGATCGGGCCCCATGGGTCCCATGACGGCGGCGATCCTACGGCAGCCGCGCTCGATCAGATGCCCGGTGGCTGCTTTCGCTCCCTCGACATTGGCCATCGCAACGTGGTCCACGGGACCGGAGAAAATTCGTTCGCCGAGGATCACGATCGGGAAGTCAACGCGCAGCATGTTTGCATCGCTGGCGCTCAGGCCCACAGTGCTCAGGATCAGTCCGTCGTACATCCGGTTGCGGGACAGCGCCAGGGCGTTGACTTCGTTTTCTTTGCTGCGGCCGGTCTGTTCGACGAGGACGCGGAGGTTGTGCGCGGCGGCTTCCTCAATGACGCGGGCTGCGAACTGCCCCCAATAGGGGCGGTCGAATTCGGCCACCGCCAGCCCAATAGTGAAGGTGCGGCCGGAGCGCAGGTTCCTGGCGGCATGGTTAACCCGGTAGTCCAGTTCTTCCATCGCCTTGACCACCTTGGCGCGGGTGCTGCTCTTCACATGGGGGTGGTCGTTGAGGACATTCGAAACCGTCATCGGCGAAACGCCGGCCGCCTTAGCCACATCCTGGATGGTTGCCATCGTCTTCCTTCTTCCCACCGCAATCCGACCCGTCTAGCGATCAGCGTACGTCAAACCCTTGTATCGATCCACACGTCTTGTATCGATAAATACTTTGAGGAGAATCTTTTGGACCACTTCCACGGGGACCCTGCCGTCCCGGCCCTTATTGAGGGCTATTACGCGGACCCGCACCTGTGCGTCTTCGGCGGCAGGTACTTTCTGTACCCCACTACCGACGGCAGCAATGAATGGGGGGCCACGTCCTTCCGGGCCTTTTCCTCCCAGGACCTGATCGAGTGGACCGATCATGGCGTCGTTTTCTCGCTGCCTGAACACACCCGGTGGGCGGAGGCACATGCGTGGGCTCCCGCCGTCGCTGAACGGGACGGCCGCTACTTTCTCTACTACACGGCGGAACAGGAGAACATCGGGGTGGCCGTGGCCTCGTCCCCGACCGGACCGTTTGTGGATCTGGGAAAGCCGCTGATCGCGGAGGGTGATTTCCCCGGCCGGGCCATCGATCCGAACGTTTTTATCGACGACGACGGCGCCGCCTACCTTTGCTGGGGCAACAGCGTGGCCCACACGGTGCCCCTCAACCAGGACATGGTCTCTTTCAACCCTGCTCAAGTGGTCTCCTGGATCCCTCCCGGCTTCCGCGAGGCGGTCAACCTCCACCGGCGGGCGGACGTTTACTACCTCTCCTGGTCGGAAAACGACACCCGGCACGAGGACTACCGCGTCCGCTATGCCACCTCCACAAGCCCGTTCGGACCATGGACGGACCGGGGGGTGCTCCTGGAGAAGGATCCCCGGCGGGGCATCCGGGCTACCGGGCACCACTCCATCGTCAGGATCCCGCACACCGACGAATGGCTTATCGCCTACCACCGTTTTGCCATACCCGGCGGGACCGGCTACCGCCGGGAACTGGCAATCGATCCGTTGGTCCACACCGACGACGGCCTGCTCCAAAAGGTTATTCCCTCCCGCGAACCCATAGTGAGGGACCTGGCCGGCTATCGCACTAAATCCGAAAACGCATCAAAATAGCACTAGAAAGGCACCTGCCATGTTTCACCACACAAACAGCCCGCAGCGCCGTCGGAAAACCTCCCTCCGCCTGACCGTCCTCGGCGCAGTGGTCGCAGCCGCGGCCGCATTGACGGGGTGCGGTTCCTCCGGGGGTTCCGGATCGGACAACACGGTCAGCTTCTACTCCTGGGACAACGAGGCAAGCATGAAGCCGATCCTGGACGAGTTCAAGAAGCAGAACCCCTCGGTTGACCTGAAGGTCTCCTACGGCACCCCGGTCCAGGGATACATCTCCACCCTCCAGACCCGCATCAACAGCGGGACTGCGGCTGACGTTTTCATCATCACCGCCGAGAACAAGACTGAAATCATGGAAGGCGGGTTCGCCAAGGACCTCAGCGGTGAGCCCTGGATCGGCAACATCGCTGATGCCGCCAAGGCCACCTACACCAAGGATGGAAAGGTGTACGGCGCGGCAACCTCCTCCTGGGGCGGCGGCATCCTCTACAACAAGGACCTCCTGGCCAAGGCGGGGTTCACGAATCCGCCGGAGACCTGGGATGACTTCCTGGCCCTGTGCAAGAAACTCAAGGACGCCGGAATTACGCCGTTCTACGAGCCGGCGGACACCATCCCGGTGAGCCTGGCGGCCCTGGTCGGGCTCCAGAACCAGGCCAGCGGAGGCACGATGGATGCCGATATCTGGGCCGGGAAGACCTCCTTCGCCAAAACCTGGACCGAGCCGCTGAAGGACTGGTCCGAGTTGTTCAAGCAGGATCTCGTCTCGCCTTCCGTGGCGGGCCTGACCGGGGACCAGATCACCTCCGAGTTCCAGCGGGGTTCTGTGGCGATGATCAGCACCGGCTCGTGGGCACTGGGCAGCATCCAGAAGGCCGCGCCGGACATGAAGCTCGAGTTCATGCCAGTCCCCGGTGACTCCGGCACGTACTGGGCGGGCGCCGTCTCACCCGGATACGCGGTCAACGCCAAGGCCAAGAACCCGGACGCGGCCGAAAAGCTCGTGGAGTTCCTCCAGAGCAAGACCGCCGTCGAGCTCTACCAGAAGCAGAACGCTGCGATCACCACCACAAAGGATTTCACTCCGCAGCTCGACCCTGCCCTGTCCTCGATGGTGCCGGCAGTGCGCGATGGAAATTTCTACCTCCCCCAGGTCACCTGGCCCACCAACTCCGCAGCCCTGAACAGCGAGACCGTCTCCCTGCTCCAGCAGCTCATCCAGGGCCAGACCACTCCTGAAAAGGTCGCATCCGCACTTGACGCGAAGCTGGCGTCGCTCCAAGGCAAGTAGCACCCCGAAGGGCCGGCGGCAGCATCGCCGCCGGCCCCTCTTCCCCAGAAAGGCAGCTTTACCTTGGCACTCTCCACAACCCCCGAACTGCAGCCACTGCAGCAGCAACAGAGCAGCATCAGGACACTGCCCAGGAAGCGGCCGCACCGGCTCTCCGTCACCTCGTGGGTCTTCATGGCCCCCATCGCAGTGGTCTTCGTGGCGCTCTACGTGATTCCGATGTCCCAGTCGCTGTACTACAGCTTTACCGACTTCGACGGCTACGTCAGCAACCCCGAGTTCGTTGGCTTTGACAACTACACCGAGCTCTTCAAGGACCCGTCGATGCTCTCGGCGCTCGGCTACACCATCTTCTACGCGGTCTCCACCACCATTCTGGTCACGGTGACGGCCATCCCCCTGGCGCTGACCCTGAACCGGAAGTTCTTCGGTCGCAACCTCGTCCGCTCGGCATTTTTCTTCCCCGCCGTTCCCAGCGTCGCCATCCTGGGCCTGGTGTGGGGCTTCATCCTCAATCCCCTCGGCTCCGGCGTCCTGAACAGCATCATCCGCTCGCTCACCGGACTCGGTCCCATCCCGTGGCTCTCCGATAGCACGCTCGCCCAGCTCTCCACGGTGGCCGTCACCATTTGGGCGCTGACGGGCTGGCACGCGGTGCTGTATCTGGCGTACCTGCAGGCGATCCCCGCCGACTACTACGAAGTCTCCAAGATCGACGGCGCCACCAGCTGGCAGAGCTTCCGCTACATCACCCTTCCCCTGCTCATCCCGGCCATGGCTGTCAGCCAGCTGCTGCTAATGACCAACGGCCTGAAAGTCTTCGATCTGCCGTTCACCCTCACCCGCGGCGGCCCCGGCTTCTCCACCAGGACCCTCACCCAGTCCCTGATCGAGGACGGCATCGCCCAGTCACGCGTCGGGGCTGCATCGGCCCTCGCCGTCCTCTTCCTTATCGTCGTCGGCCTCGTCGTGCTGGGCCAGATGGCCCTCTCGAACGCACTCCAAAGGAAATACTCATGACCAAGACCCGGCACGCCCTGACGTCCGTCCTCATGATCACGCTCGCCGGCCTCATGAGCGTCCCCTTCTACTACATCGTCGTCAACACGTTCAAAACCCAGCAGGAAACCACCAACAGCCCGCTCGCGCTTCCCACAACCTGGGTCCTGGACAACTACATCAAGGTCTTCGAAGGCACCCAGATCCTCCAAAGCCTGATGAACACGGTGTACGTCACGGCCATCTCCATCTTCCTGATGCTCGCCATCGGGTCACTCGCCGCATTCGGCCAAATCACCGGCCGGAGCCGCGTCTCCCAAATCATCGGAGCAGTCCTCGTCGCAGCCTTCATCATCCCGGGACAGGCCACCCTCGTCCCCCTCTACCGCATGCTCGTCGGGGTACGCCTGGTGGACTCCCTCGAAGGGCTGATCGTGATCTACACCTGCGGGTCCATTTTCTGCTACTACCTGATCCTCGGTTACATGCGGACCATCCCGGCAGAGGTCCTCGAGGCCGCCAGAATTGACGGGGCCGGGCCCTTCCGCATCTACTGGATGATTGTCCTGCCCCTCATCCGGCCCATCCTGGTCACTGTCGGGGTGTTCCAGACCATGTGGGTCTGGAATGACTTCATCACCCCGAACGTGTTCATCAGTTCGGAAGAGAAACAAACACTGGTCCTGCAGGTCTATTCCGCTGTGGGGCAGTTCACCACCGACTGGCCGTCCTTCATGACCCTGACCGTCATCGTCCTGATCCCAATGGTGGTGTTCTTTATCTTCATGCAGCGGCACATCGTCAGTGGACTCGTCAGCGGAAGCGTCAAGGGATGACCGAACACCCGGCCGGCTACCTCTTCGCCTACTTCACCTCCGCTACCGAGGCCGACGGGGAACAAGTACGTTTCGCCCTGAGCGCCGGCCGCAATCCACTGGAATGGAAGGCCCTCAACGGCGGCCGCCCGGTCCTGCACTCCAGCGTGGGAGAGCAGGGCGTTAGGGACCCCTTCCTGCTCCGCGCGGCCGGCCTGCCCCGTGAGACCGCCCGTTTCTACCTCCTGGCCACGGACCTCTGCATCGCCAGGAGGAACCCGGCGACCGCATGGGAGGACTGCATCCGGGAAGGCAGCCGATCGATCGTAATCTGGGAAAGCACTGATCTGGTGTCATGGGCCGGTCCGAGGCTAGTGAAAGTCGCCCCGCCGGATGCGGGAAATGCTTGGGCGCCCGAAGCGGCCTACGATGCCGCAAGCGGGACCTACCTGCTGTACTGGGCCTCCACGCTTCAGCCGCGTTCCGCCGACCCGGCCGCGCGCGCTTACCACCGGATTTTCTGCTCCAACACCACCGACTTTCGAACTTTTACTCCTGCGCGCGTCTGGATCGATCGTGGCTGGTCGGTCATTGACTCCACCGTCGTCGAAGCAGACGGCCACTTTTATCGTTTCAGCAAAGACGAGCTCTCCGCCGATTCCTCCTCCCCGGACGCCAAGTTCATAACCGCCGAGCGCTCGAACAGTCTGGACAGCGCGCACTACTCCGTCATCGCCACCGGAATCGGTAAAAACGGACTCGTACACGGCGAGGGTCCCATTATCATCCGCGGACCGGGACCCGACTCATGGTTCCTGTTCATCGACGAATTCGGCCTACGCCGGTACACCGCCTTCACCTGCGACTCACTCGCATCGGCCACCTGGACCCCGGTTGCAGCGGTCATGCCCCCAGGTGCAAGCCACGGCTCCATGCTCGCCCTCACCGCCGAGGAATATACACAGCTCGAACGCCTCGCGGACAGGTAGGCAACTCCAACGGACCGCTCAGTCTCGTATCTGACCTGAATCCCGAAACCCGCCATCCGAGACTGTCGAATTGAGGCACACCCCAGCCTGACGTCAGGCAGGTGGCCAGGGGCGTCTAAATAGGGTCAGATTCTTCTTTTCTGACGAGGGGTAGACAAACTCCTGGACCACAACCTGACACCTGACTCGTCACTGGCGGCAACGCAACACCTGACAGGATAAGAGCGTTTCGTATATGTGCTTCGTCCGGAGTTCGACTGTTCCATTCGGCTTCGGCGTGCCAATCCGTACAGGCAGATTGCAGGTCTTTCCTATGTCGCCGAGTAGCAATTCAGGAGAGATGCGGGAGCTGCGCGGTGCTCCTGCGGTCACAGACAAGCGCGTCGTCGAACATGCCGCAGTTGCCCTCGCAAGCCAATCCGGCGCACGCCTAACCCAATAAATCCAGACGAACCCCACAAGATTCGTCAGCGTCATGCCGCCCCGCTCCCCCGCCTCCATGAACCACCAGAAGCAACTTCGCTGTTTGTCATTCTGATCCTCATCATCGCTGGGCGGGTCCTCCGCGCAACCAGGGCGCTACGCGCCGGACTCGATCCAAAGTTTCGTTCGGCGCTCCTCCGTCGCTTATTTCCTCGCGAAACTTTGAACCGCTCCCGGTCCCCCAAGTTGCACTCCGGACCCTCAAACCCAGCGGTGACTCCATGTACCAGAACGACCCACAAATCTGACAGACACACCCGGTGCCCGCCAGCCGCTGAAGGAGAAGGAACATGGAACCGCTCACCATCAAAACCCCGGCCGACGTCCTCAGTTTCGTAGGGCACACCCTCGGGTTCTGGCCGCACGAAAGCCTCGTGTGCATCACCCTGGACGCCAACCGCGTCGGCGCAACACTCAGAGTCGACCTCCCCACCCGCGACGGCGGACTCCGGTACGCACGCACAGTGGCCGACTACCTCGCCCACGACACCAACGCCGCCAGCGTGCTCTTCGCCGTCTACACCTCCGAACCCCCAAAACCCGGGCAACCCAAACCGCACGCAGCAACCATCGCAGCACTGACATGCGCGCTGGCCGAACGCGGAATGACCATCCGCGACGGGCTCCTCGTCGGAGACAACACCGTCTCCCCGTACGACGGCGACCCCCACGACGGACTGACACTACCGCTGAAAGCGACCCAGTCCAGCCAGATCAACGCCGAATTCGTCTACCGCGGCAGCACCATCGCACCGACAAACCACATCACCCTGCCGGCCTCGACAAAAGAAGCCCGCACAGCGGACGCCGTCGACGACCGAGTGAAAGAAATCCACCGGATGAACCCGGGCGAGGCGCTCGAACAAGCCAGGACGCTCTGGGACGGCATGCTCGACGCGATCTCCTACCCGGACGACGATCAGACCATCAGCCTGATTGCGAACTTCCAAGCCCCCGCCATCCGAGACCAACTCATGGCCGATATCCCGGGAATCGACGAACCCATGGACCGGGTGCTCCTGGCACAAACACACGGCGGGCCCCAGTGGTCGCGCGTCGAATGGGCACAGCAGCTACTGCTCCACGCCTACACGCACAGCAGCACCAAACACTCAGCCCCCATCCTCACCGCCATCGCCTTCGTCAACTGGTGGGAAGGCCGAGGCAGCAAAGCCCACCAGTTCCTACAACTCGCCCTCGAAGCAGACCCCGCCTACCGCTTGGCCAGGCTCAGCGACCTCATGATCGGCTCCGGAATGGTCGCCGGCTGGAACATGGACAAAGACCGGGCCTTCCGGCCCTGGGGCCTCGAAGCCTCGTAGCCGAGCAGTTATACGGATAGGGGCGACGACGGCGGGCCGTTCCGGAGCCAGTTCTCCACCGCCGCGTCCCACCCGTCCGGGTCCGAATTCCACTCCTGCGTGTGCTCCGCAGACGGGAAGGTGACTAAAGTTGCCAGCTCGTGGCGCCGGCTCACGAACTCGCGAGAAATCGCAAAGGGTGTCGAACGGTCCCCATCATTGTGGATGACAAGAATGGGAACTCTGAGTTCGTCCGCCCGGGCCAGGAAGTCCAGGGTAGGAAAGCTCAACGGAGCATCCAAGCCCGGGATCCAACGCATCCTGGATGAACTCAGCATCTGCAGTCCAAGCCGCGCAACCCAACCGGGAAGTCCACCGGACCGGGCGTTGGCCAGCAGCGTGCTGCTCCAGTCAACAACGGGGGCATTGAGAACCAAGCGGGAGATGCGGTCTCGAAACTCCGACGATGCCGCCAGCTGAAGCGCGATGGAGGCTCCGAGCGACCAGCCGAAAAGCACTATCTGGCGTGCACCTTGCCCCACGGCATACGAAACCGCAGCTTCAACGTCGTGCCATTCGGTCTGCCCCAGGTGATACCGACCGTCCGCGGATGCAGGCGCATCCCGGTCGTTCCGGAATGAAACAACCAGGGACGTGTATCCCAGTCGGTCCGCAACCGGCACGCCGCGGAGTGCGCCGGCTTTCGAACCGCCCAAGCCATGGATATGGATGGCCCAAGTGGAAGAGTCTCCGGACGGCTGCGTCGGTGGGAACTTCCAGGCGGGCGCCATGCCGTTCTCGACCGGAATCTGAACGTCGGAGTATGGCAGCCCCAACGGTTCCGGCGTCGCATAGACGTACCCGCTCCAAATGCCAGCCTTGGCAGTCACGAGATCGCCGGAGTCAACCCGTTCAACGCGGCGGGTTACCGTCCTGGCCGCATCGTCAGAGGCGACGACCTCTCCGATACAGGCATGCCCTGTGCCGTTGGCAAACCAAATGCTGTAACGGCCCGGTGCCGTCGTCCGGGCCGACGCAGCCAACTCCACCATCAACGTTTCGTCGGCGTCGTGGAACACACGACGGATTTGGAGATCTTCCTTCCGCCCAGGCTTGGGCACCACAACTTCCCTAGCAAAATAGGCCGCTGCAAGGAAGGCGGCCGTGCCGGCAACGCCGCAACCAATGGCCACATTTGCAGCGGCCCTACGCATCGGCGTCGTCCTCGGGAGCTTTCAGCCGTTCGTCGATGACTTTGCGGAGGCGCAGCAGGGTCTCCGGAGAAATCCCCTTCAGTTGTCTGGCAGCAAAGTTTCTTACCCGGTTTTCGCGCAGTGTGCGCAGTAGTTCGAGCTGCGCGTCCACCAGGTCGGGGACCTCGCCGTCGTCGTCCAAAAGGTATCCGGGGTCAACGCCGAAGAATTCGGCGAGGTTCTTCAAAAGCTGCGGGTCCGTCGCCATGGAACTATCGCCTGCACGCATGTAGGCCCACCGGGAGCGAGATAACGGCGTTCCGCGGTCTGCCATGTGCTTGCTTATCTGCGGATAGGTCAGGGGCGATGACCCCTGGGCCTCAAAAAGATCCAGGAGGAGATTTAATTTCCGCGCGAGTTTCGCCTGCGGCTGTTCGGGGATCCCACCGTCGCTGTCGGTCACGGAGTCGTGTCCCCTTTCCGTGACAACAACCCTGGCCGTCGATGTACGGATCCTGCCAACCGGGCTCCCAGATGCTGCTCCGCTTCTCTGAGTACATTCAAATCATCCTGACTCAGTAATTGGGCAAGGTGCGGGTCCACGAACAGTGCGTCCTGGATCTCCACCAACATCCGATGCAGTCGGCGCTTTGGTGCATCGTGGCGGTCGGTCGCAGTTGGCGCCAAATCTAGTCGGATCTCGGATCGCTCAGACGTGATTCGGTCCCAGGGCCCAGCCAGTCGTTCGACAAGAACTGCTGCGGCCCGGGCATCAGACCTACGCTCTAACCGGCGTGCGACGGGCGGCAAGGCCAGGCCAACGCAGAGGAAAACCATGGCACCCACCAACGCGGCGTCATAGATGTAGGAGAGACGCGCCATGGCATCAAGCTGCCCCATGAGATGAAGAACGTCCATTCCCAGCACGGCAAGAACCAACAGCACAGCCAATGCGCAACCGAGGCCGATGAACACGAAGGCGACGCGAAAGTACGGCTTTGCCATCTCGCCGCGGAACCTGAAACAGGTATAGCCGGTGATGGCCACCACCGCGCCGATGTAGAGGAACTGAACACTCGAGTACACGGCCGCCGGCCACTGGCTTCCAAAATCCCTCATAAAGGAAGTCGAAGTCCGCGGAGCATCAACCAGACTGAAGCTGACAATCAAGGCGGCAACGACGATCCCGAGCACCGAAAGCCCTGCTCTAGTGGGAATGTCCACCGTCTCGCGGACGTCGGCGGCGCGCAGGATCGCACGGGACAGAAAGTAGATACCGACAACCATGAAGATATTGGCTATGAGGTCCAGGAGATTGCGGTTCCCGAGAAGCTGGTCCCCCGCAATGTAGATTCGGTCAAGGTTGAGCGTGAGTGCAGTGGCGATGGTTACGGCCGCCACCAGGATGCTCTGGTCTTTGCGTCGCTTCAGATCGGGCAGCAGGCACAACGCCAGACACCAGATCACGGCTGCTGAAATGTCCTGAATCATCCGAAAATCCGTTCAAACGACCGCGGCTCGAGGCTGCTGTCCCGGATGGCAGCGGCAAAGAGATCCGCCAAGGTTTCGGCAGCGGCCTCGATATGGTCCAGGAAGTCACTTCGCCCCAGGATCCGCGACACCTTCTCCCCAGACAGGTTCGGAAACAGCGTCTCCGCATAGTTTGAGGACACCACCAGCTCATCATGACGGAGCACCATATGGCCCAGTTCGTGAAGGATGAACTGCTGGCGATGCAGTGCCGACGGCGTCGGCGCGTGCAGGATTATCTCCGTGCTGTCCGTGGACAGCCACAAACCGCAGACCGATCCTCCGTTCAGGGACTCGGAAACATCGACCTCAATCCGGCGATGCCGGAGGGTCTCAACGATCGATATCAGCCGCTCCAACGAAAGGCGGCTCGGCAGATTGAGTGCCAAGAAGCCTGCTGCAGCGCATCGCGCCGGCGAATATTTGGCAGAAGCTGTGCCGTCCATCGGAACCCCATCCTGCGGCCGCCGACTTATGCCGCACGGTCGCCATCTGATTTATCGGTCCGCTCGTCCTGGACCATCAAGAGACGCCTCAGTTCCATTGAACGCCCGTGCTCTGGACATGTCCAGAGCCGGCCACCCAGCCAAAAGAATCCTTCGTTTCAAGAACTCCAGTCGAGAGCCCCCTGGACCGCGCGGTTAGCTGGTAAGTGCCCTGGATGTGTCTGCCTCTGAAATGGGCGCTGCCGTGATGCCGTCGAGCACTTTGCGGAGTCCCCACATGTATTGCTCGGTGGATATGTAGCCAGCCATAGTGCCGGCTGCGGCGGCGGATAGCGGGTGGGTTTCGGCCGGGATGGCGGAAAATCCTGCCCGCCGTGCGGCTATCCGCTCTGCTTCCGGAGGCAACCGGTGTGTTTCTCCTGAGTCCGCGACTTCCAGTGCTATCGAGCCGAAGACGTAGACGATTAGCAGATAGGCCGCTTTGCCGGCGTCCGTTGGCGTGAGGCCGGTATCCACGAGTATCCCCATGAGGCGTTCGTTCAGGGCGAGTGCGTGCGGGCCGTTCATCGGCCCGCCAATCATCAGATTGACCGCGCTTGGATGTGCGGTGAGTCGTTCCCGCAACTCCTGGCCTTCGCCGCGGCTGCCAGGGCCCGAACGACGCAACGATCGGCGCGTAGTTCGCCGCTGCTTTTCTCGGGTCGTAATGCCCGTGCGTCGCAGCAGGAGGCTGCCTCTCGGGCACTGGGTCTCCCATGGCCATCAGGATAGGTTCACCATGCCGCCCGGTACAGGCCCGGGCGGCAGATTGTGTAGGCGGGGGTGGGCCGCCGCTACCTGGGTAGCGGCCCTTGTCCGTCCCCCTCGTGGGTCATTTGGTCTTGATGGCGACCTGCCAGGAGTCGTTGTCCGGTCTGGGGTCGTTCTCGAAGCTACTGACTGATCCTCTGAGGATCATTTGGTCTTTGGGCTGATCAGGCGTGATGAGCACTTCAATGGTTTTCATTTCGCCTGGGGCGAGGGTTGCCCATTGGCAGGTGATGCTCCGCGACGATGTGCTGCAGCCGCTGGTGCTGGTGCTGATGGTTCCCAGTTCCGGGCGTGCGGAGAAGAACACGTCTCGTGCTGTTGCTGGGCCGTTGTTCCTGACGTGCAGGTTGATCTTGGTTGCCACTCCGGCGTTGACCGGCGGGGTGGGGCCGGGCCCGGTAGTGGAGAGGTCGGTTGTGCGTTGCGCCCGAATTTCCAGGTACGTCGAACCTGTGTCGGTGTAGGTCTTGGGCGCTTCTCCTGTGGTTGGCGAGTTCACGGTGATGGTGCCGGTCGAGGTGATTTGGTAGGTCCCGTCGGGAACTTGTCCTGTGGTTCCGGCGAGGGTGATGACGTCGTCGTTTGTTGAGGTGATGGTGTCGTTCCCGCTTTCGCAGTGAACGGTGGTCCCGGTGACGGTGCATTCTCCTGGGCCTTGGCTTGTGAAGTAGTCGGTGTAGGTGATGGTGAACCCCGCGGGGAAGGTGAAGTCGTAGGTGCGGGGCGCTTCTCTGGTGCCGGTGAATGGTTCGGACGCGTTGTAGCTACCAACGTAGGGGTTCGTTTGGAAGGACGTGCCGGGGGCGTAGATGGGGGTCACTTCGTTGATCCCGAAACCGGCCATCCATTCACCGTGGGGAGGGTCGGTGAGGTGGGCCTGGGCTGGTGCTGCGATGGTCTGGGCGGCGAGGAGGGTGACTGCTGCGGCGATGAGGCGTGCTGGGGTTCGCATGGTGTTCCTTTGAGGGTGCGACGCTCGTCAGGGTGGTTGCTCGCGGCTGGTGGGCCGCCAGCTTTTGGTGCGGGTCTTTTTGCTTACCCGGGACGTCTTGGCTGCCCAGCTGCCAAGGGCGCAACTCGCCCGCCTGCGCTGGCGGGTGGTTACGAGTTTGGACCCGACCCTGGGTGGTGTCAACGGTCCTTTTGGCCCTATCCATGGTGGAGGCTCCCGTCCCGGTTGTTTTGGTTTAACCGGGTAGGACGAGGACGAGTGCGACGGCGTATCCACTTATCGCTGCGGTGCACTCCCAGGCTTCCCAAGCTTTAATGCCTTTTTGGTCGTAGCTGCTGGCTGGATGACCTCCGCGGGCGAAGGAGAGGAAGGTCCCGAGAAGGGTAAGGAGTATGCCTGCGCCGACAGTCGAAAGGACTCCGGTGAGATCAACGGGAACACAACTCAGGGTCTTCTGGAAGCGCTCTCTTACGGCCTGGGGTTGAAGACCTCATGGCGTACGTCGCATGCACGGTCACGCACAGTGCTAACACACTGCGACTTTCGCGCAAGAGCTGCACACCCCATGGTGTGCGTACCGTTGACCAAGGATCCCGAACTTTGGCGGCAGAGCGTGGAACTTCGGCAAGAAGTGCTATGGCTCCACACTTATGGACAAGCCTTCGCTGATAAAAGAGCAAAATCCGTCCTTGCCGGCAGGGCGCACCAAAGGTCAAATACCTGTCCGCGGCGAAGCAGCTCGACGACGAATATTCCTACGATCCTGTAACCCAGACGCTGAGTTTCGGCGGCGGGTCCGCTAGCGTGTGTCTGCCTGGGCTTTTCTGCCGTCAACCGGCTGTGCAGGCGAATAGTGAAATTTGTGCAGACGACTTCTGAAACTGACAACTGAGCCTGGGAGCTCGGCGTAATCTTCGTGTCTCATAGGTTGTTCCAAAACCGCCGTCGCACTGCCGCCTGCGGAACTGGCTTACGAAACGTTCTGAACGAGGGCCTGGGACTCCGGCGTCGGCTGGCCCGTTCGCGGCCCGAGGGCCCCGCTGAGGGTGGACATGCTCACGCTGAGAATCTCCACGATATCCTGCAGTTCCTTTCCCTGCCGCCGCAAGTCTTTGGCCGCCGCAAGTTTCGAGGCCGTCATTATCAACGGACGGCCGCCGAGCCGTCCCCTGGCTTTCGCGGTTTTCGTCCTCTGTTCATTGGTGCCAAACGCCGCGAAGGCCTTACTCTTCCTTAGCTCGGATCAGGCGCCGATCGCTGCCATGCGAGCATAGCTCTCCCTCGAGGACTCTCTGCGGCCGTCGCCGACAGCCAATCGTCACCCGCCGCTAATCTGATCCCCAACCTCACCCCCTCACACCTCTGGCATCCAAGGCATTCACCGTGAGCGCGGACTCACGGCAAGTCATGTCGTAACCGGAGCTTTCAAAGATGAACCAACGTGAGCGGGAAGACTTGCGGTGAATGTGGCGACAGCTTCGCGCCGTTGCGCTCCTCTCAGCGCTTCTGTTCCACGCGCTGCGCCAACAGACAACGCGATCGACGACGGCGGCACCCAGTCCCAGCGTTACGCCTGCAACCTGCCTCGGTCGTTCAATTCCGGGACACCCATGCAGGGCCGGGCCTAGAGGGCACTCACTCTAAATCGCGGGCCAAGCTGGCTGCCGCTCTCGCCGGCAGCAGGCAACGCCAAGAATCCCTCCGCAACCAACTCCGGGCTCAAGCTGTAGACATCGACCGGCTGGAAGCCGAGAACGCCGAGCAGCGTGACGTCGTCCGGGACCTCCGTGCCGACCTGGCACGACTCCAAAATATCCAGCAGACCGATTCCCACGACCTGGTCCACCTCGCCGGCAGGCTACTGGCTGTCTGCCATGCCACCGGCGTCGAGCTCCCCAACAGCACCAAGGCACTCTTCCGCCGCCGAGGCTGGACGGCCACCAAACGGGACCCAGAAACCCAAAGCCAATGACCATGTCCATCGCCCGGCTCTCCGCTCAGTCGGGCCTGAAGTATCTCTTTAAGACCACCATGATGGACGATCTGACAATCACCCCCGCCGACGCCACCACGTACTACATGAAAGCCGGAACACCGCAGGGGCGCTGGCTCGGCTCCGGCCTGCGAGGAATCAACCGGACCACCGGAGACGTCGTCACGGAACCGGACGCCAAAGCGATCTTCGATCACGCCACCCACCCGGACTCCGGCGCAACTCTCGGCCGCCCCCACGGCCAACCCACCATCATGCAAAACAGTCAGGGCCGCACAGCGACGCGGCACGCCGTCGTCGGCTTTGACCTGACTTTCAGCGTCCCCAAATCCGTCTCCGTCCTCTGGGCGCTGAGCCCCCGCACACTCCAAGACCAAATCCTCGAGACCCATCACCAGGCGGTCAAAGCCACCCTTGAGTGGCTCGAAACTTACGTCATCCACACGAGGGCCGGCCGCAACGGTGTCGCCCACCTCGGCACACGTGGAGCTATCGCTGCTGCCTTCGACCACTGGGAGTCGCGAGCCGGGGATCCGCAGCTCCATACGCACATGGTCATAGCCAACCGCATCCAGCGCATCACTGACGGCGCGTGGGTCACGCTCGACTCGCGGACTTTGTACAAGGCTGCGGTAGCTGCCAGCGAGCACTACAACGGTCTCCTCTTCGACGCCCTCCACCGTAACCTCGGCACCCATACCGATGTCCGAGTGCCGGCCGCGAACACCCACAACCCCAGCCAGCAACTAGCCGGCGTCGACGATACGCTGATCCGCGAATTCTCCAACCGATCGCGTCTCATCGATCTCGAAACCGACCGGCTGGTGGCCCAATGGACCGCCAGTCACGGCACTCCCCCAACCGCGACAACCACCATCAAGCTCCGCCAGCAGGCAACACTTTCCACCCGGACCGCCAAACCGGAAACAGCCATCCCTCTGCGCCAGCTCTCCGCCCAGTGGCGCGCACGGGCGGCCGCCAAGGGCTTCGAATCCCGAGAAGTGCTCGCCAACACTATTCGACGCTCCCACAGAACTCCGTTCCGGGCCTGCGACTTCAAACCAGACTGGGTGGATGCGGTGGGCTCCCTGACCCGCGAGCGCGTCGCCGCGAAGCGTGCCACTTGGAATCGGTGGAACCTCTTAGCGGAAGCCGAACGTGTCTGCGCCGAAATCCGCTGCCACACACCGGCGGACCGTCACACCATGATTGACATCGTAGCCACGGCCGCCGAAGCCCAGTCCGTCCCACTCAATGAGTACCGGTACGCCCTCCCTGCGGAGGCTCAGGCCGATCTCCGCTTCGCAGGCCGCAGCATCTTCGATTTCCACGGCTCCCGTCTCTACACGGACAATGCCACTCTCACCAATGAGGACATCGTGCTGGGAGCAAGGAACGACGACGGCGGCCCGGCGGTGGGCGCGGTCGTCGCTATGGAATCGCTGGCCAGCTACAAACACGGTGGTCGGCTCGATCTGCACTCCGACCAACGGGCGGCAGCAGCCACCGTTCTGCTCAGCGGGCATCGGCTCGACGCCGTCGTCGGTCCTGCCGGAACCGGTAAGACGACTACCCTCGGCGCGGTCAAGGCTGCCTGGGAAGCGGCTTTTGGTGCCGGTACCGTGGTCGGTTTGGCGCCGGCGGCCGCGAGCGCCGAGGTCCTTGGGCGGGAGCTTGCGCTGACTACGGAGAACGTCGCTAAGTGGCTCTACGAATCTGTCGGTCAGGGCGCCGGCAAACGGGCCGCACAGTTCTTCGACACCGAACAGCGGCTCGCCAACCAGGTGACCGTCATGGGACCGCTCACTACTCTCCTCGCCCAAAGAGCCACCCGGCTTGCTGCCGAACAGGACAGGTGGCGTTTTCATCCGAACCAGCTGGTGGTCGTCGACGAGGCCTCCATGGTGTCCACCCTGCAGCTGTCTGCGCTGGTACAGCAGGCGCGGGATGCCGGGGCCAAGGTGCTCTTGGTGGGTGACCCGGGGCAATTGGACGCCATTGACGCAGGGGGTGTCCTTGGCTGGCTGGACCGGCAAGGCAAAACAGTGCGGCTGAGCACGATTTGGCGGTTCAAGGAGGCATGGGAGCAAGGCGCCTCGCTGAAGCTTCGTGCCGGGGACTTCGGTGCCATTGCTGACTACGACAGCCACCGGCGCATTCAACACGGGGTGCATCTCGACATGGTCGACCAGGCGTACCTCAGATGGCAGACCGACATACACGGCGGCAAGTCGTCCATTCTCATCGCAGCGGACAATGACACGGTTGGCATGCTCAACCAGCGCGCCCAGGCCGATCGCGTGGTCCAAGGTGCCGTGGATGCGGAAGACTCGGTACCACTCAGCGGCGGACTTCATGCCGGCACTGGCGACACTGTCATTGCCCGCCAGAATGACCGGGCCATAACCGATAGCAGCGGTGACTTCATCCGGAACGGAACCATGCTCGACGTCGTCCATACAGGCAGGCGCGACGGCTCGCTGACCGCGGTTCGCCGGGACACCGGCACAACGATTAGCTTGAGCCGGGACTACGTTGAGGCTTCCGTTGAGCTGGGATATGCGACGACGGCCCACCGCTCGCAGGGCATCACCGTGGACACCGGCCACACCGTGGTGACACAAGGCCGGCTCACTCGTGAGCTGTTGTACGTGAGCATGACGCGAGGACGCGCAGGGAACCACGCGTACGTTAGCGAGAATGATCCCTTGGATGACGAGCCTATGGATCCCGCCATGCAAGCCTCGTGGCGGCAGATCCTGGGCGAGGTCCTTGCCGCCAATGGCGCCGAACGAACGGCCCACGAAGTCCGTGATGCCGAGCAGTCGAAAACGGACAGCTTGGAGCGGCTCAGTGCCGAGTATGACTACCTCGCACAGCTGGCGGCGGCTGAGGATTTGAGGGAGTTCCTCGAGGCGCACTCGTTGGGCATGGCCTCCGAACTTCAGCAATCGCCCTCGTGGGGCGCAACTGTAGCTGCGTGGCGCAGATCAGTTGGAGTAAGCCGACCGAGCACGCAACGGGTTGTCGCCGCCGCGCTGGAACCAAGCGCATCCGCTCGGGACACAGCGGCAGTCGTCCACTCCCGGCTCCGGCAGTTCCTGTCCGCCCTGCCCGCCGCAGGAATTGATCCCTTGACCGAGGAACTCCGCACCGTTCGTCCCGACCTTGCCAACATGATCGCTCAGGTACGGGAGCGGATGCGGCAGAGGATGGACCACGTCACCATGGCCGCGATGGTGGGTGACGCCGAGTGGAAACGGAACCTCCTTGAGGCATTGGGACCATTCGTCACCACCGAGGAAGCAACTAGTGTGCTTCGCCGAATTGCCATCTATAGGGACAGGTGGGGCGTAGGCGATTCGCCGCTTCCCTTAGGGCCAGTTCCTGCGGCTGATGAGTGGGAGCAAAGGGAACAGCTTGTCAACATCGATCGACTCGTTGAGCACGCAGGCGTCGCCTCCCCCAGCCCTGTGGACTCTCCGAGATGGACTGATGACCCGAAGACCTGGGAAGACCGCCTTATCAATGTCGGCTGGCAACTCTAAACTGGTCGGGAAGGTAATCCATGGATGCGAACCCAGTCCTGAAGCCGAAGCTTGCAACACCTGCTTTGATTCTGAGCAGCGTGGCAATCGCTGTGTGCGTCGTCTATCTCGTCGGGACCGCGGCCGCCAGTGGGCCGGCTAACTTGCCCTTGATATTAACCGCTGCCATGGCACTCTTCGCGGCCGCAGTCGCCGGGGCGGTCTGGTTGATCCGTGCACGCCGGCGGCGTTTATGGATGTCTGGCGCCACCGATAAGTGGCGTCGCTTCAACGACATGAAGCGAAGCAGCGGCACGACGGCAGAGGTCACAGTTGTAAGCGTCGATGCCCTTGAGCCCACAGGCTCGTGGATCACCATCAAATGGAACCGCTTCGACCACGTTCAGCCTGCATGGATCGAAGCCCTGCCGGAAGCGATATGGCCCGGATCGATACTGCTTATCTCACCGGATCCTGCACAAGTCAGGCCTGGAGCGCCATGGCCGGCAACTTACTACATACGGGCTTCCGGTTGCCTCGCCTGGGCCCCGGGCAGCGAGGCTTGATCAACGTCAAGGCGGGTTGGAAGCGCCCGTCGACGAAGATCCGGCCGCTCTCGATGAATCCAAATTAAAGGACGGCAACAACGAGGATTGTTTTGGCCAAACCCGGGCGCTTGCTTTTTGGAGATTGCGGACCATGACCACTTCGTGAGCCATCCTTTTTAGGAGGACAGCCGAAACTGTTTTGGATGCACTTTCAGGGCGCGACGACTTCGGGAAGCATGACCAATAAGCGCGAAACCTTGTCCCCCCTTTGGTCCGAGCCGTTGAGGCGTACGATGCGCTACTGACCGTGCAGGCATATCTCACGGGGCCGACTGGGACATCCTCATGTGGAACTGCGAAGTCTTTGGCGTTCGGGGTCCGGTGAAACCAAGAGTGACGGTGAGGGCTACGGGCATACGATCTTGCCTCTTAAAGATGCCTCGACAGCTGCGGTGCCTAGCCTCAAATCAGATCCAATTGAGTATCGTGCTATACCTGTCGGTCCATCTCGTCGCTAAGGAAGCAGCGAGATACGCAGCCGACTACGTCGATAGCGTCCAGACCGGCGCGTTGTATCCCTAGAAGCCGCGCTTACAGACTATTGGAAGGCGTGCAAGAACAAATACGTTATTCTCGGTGGCTACTCGCAGGGCGCTGAGGTCCTTCGAACGGTGTTCGCCCATCTCAAACCCCAGCAGAAATCATTGGTCGCGTCGGTTGTCCTCTTCGGCGATCCACTTTTCAATCCAAAGGACTCCTCGATTAACAGGGGTAACTACACGCCGGGGTTCGAAGGCATAGATATAGCCCTGTACGGCGACAAGTGTTCAAAGATCCAAGGGGCTTGGAGTCAGCGGTTCCAGGACCACTGCACATATGGCGATCCGATTTGTAATTTCAATCTATATTCTCCGCACCGTGCTATCCCACGACGAAGAGCCCCCCTTTGTGCTCATAACAGATACGCGCAACGCGGCTGGGCCAGGACTCAATACCGGGAGTTCTATCGAACCTTGCTGGGCTGCACGTGGTCTAGTAGAGACGGCCGCCTGGAAACGCCTCGCGAGTACTGACGCGTTTCCATAAGCTACCTCTGGCAAACTGTCCCCATGGATGGGGAAACAATTCGGCTCATGGTCGTGGCATTTGGATCGATAGCGGCTGGTCTGGGCGGAGCCGTGATAGCCGGCGCATACAACCGCCGGAACACACTGGCGACGATAGAGGCCGCACGGACAGCGGCGGAAACGCAACGGGAAGCCGACCAGGACGTAGAGCATGACCGGTGGTTGCGTGATCGCAAGATTGAGGTCTACTCGAAGTTCCTCGAAGAAGTACACGAACTGAGACTCTCTCTCGCCGAGGTGCAAGTGGGGTTCCACCAGGACACGAACGAAGTGGTCAAGAAGGCCAGGGACCTGTCGTTGCTGCACTTGCGCGTCCTGGCTCCCAGGCTAGTTCTGGCAGCGGCTCAAGATGTCATGAAGTCCATAAGATCGCTGATGGATGAGTTGATAGCCATAAAGGAACGGACAGCTCAGAATACGGAAGCATACGACGCCGAAGCGGACGACTTCCGGGAAAAGGTTACACTCCTGGAGCTTCGGATTTCCGATGACTTGGGCATCGACGTGGTGGCCTAGTGGACTTCAACCCTGACACCTGGGGCACTGTCGCTGATTGGGTCGGCGGACTGGGAACCACAGCCGCGTTCGTGGCCACGGCATTCGTTTTCTTCCGAGACGCCAAGGTTCGGCGGATAGCTCAGGCGCGGAAGATTGTTTACATTGCAGAGGCAACGGAGTTCTATTCCATCGCGTCGACCGCCTTCCGCGATACCGGCGATGGCCTGCCAACCCCAATCCACGAGTACATTCTCAAGAACCTCAGCGATGAACCGATTTACGGCGTCCGGTTCATCGCTTCCGGTGGCCCAAGGAAGGGCCGCCGACTAACTGCGCGTGAGGTCGTCCTTCCTGGCGACGCGTTTACTTATGAGGACGAGCTCGACTACCCGCCCGTTGTGGCGTTTCGCGATAACTCTGACGTCAGTTGGGTCCGCAATATCAAGGGAAAGATCCACCCCACCAGCGCCCCATGGCTGACACAGAAAGACGCGGCTTATACGAACTTATAGGTCTGCTGCACTCATCGGTTCAAGCCTCGGATAGCTTCGGCGATGGTCTTTAGCGGCCCTTCGCATTTAGGTATGGTTGGTCTGTTTGAGCCGGTAGGGGCGGTGACCGCCGGCGGCGAGTAGCCACCTGAGTCTGCAGTTGGTGAAGTTGCGGAAACCTCGGGCGATTCTGCGGGTGGTTTCGATGACGACGGTGATCGCTTCCGTGGGCCCGTTCGAGGCGCTATTGGTTCGAAGTAGGCCAAAATCGCTGCCTTCCATTGTTTGAGTGTCCGGCCCAGTCGCGCGACTTCCGGTCTCGGTGCGGATGCTTTCTTGAACAGCTGTGAGACGTGAAGTTCCCGGGTCGGCGCCGGACACTTCCGCTGGAACTTCCTTAGCTACGTTGCCTAGATGCGGCCCCACCATGGCCGCCTTAGCCCACCATCGCCGAAACGCGCACCCGGTTCAGCGCCACAGCCAGCACATCCACATCCGCCTCCGGGAACAAGCTCTCCGGCCCGGCAGGGGCAGCATCGCTGTAGGGTGACTCGTACAGCGCACCAACATCCACGACGCCGTTCTCGGTGAGTTGCTGCACGATCATGTCAATGAAATGCAGCTGGTTGGCGTTGAGGGTCTTGTCCCCCACGAACTCGGACAAGGAATCCAACGCCGCTTGGCGGTCCATGCCCACCAGCGACCTGACAAACAACCCAAGACCCTCTGCTTGTGTAGTGGCCGCTTCAAGTTCCTCGGGTGAACCCGCACCACTGTCGATCAGCATGCGCTGAAGTTCAGCCAGATCCGTCTCGGTCAGGGGCAGCCCGCGACGTAGTCGGTGAATTGCCATGTGGTCCAGGAATCCCTGCAGATACATCCGGGCCTTCTCGCGGTAGCGGGCCAGATCAACCGACCCGGTCACGGTCCCCTTCAGCCCACCCTCGACAATCTCGCCGAGGGTGTCTTCGAAGTTCGTGTAGACCACCCTGCGGCGCTTCTTCTCGATCAGGTGCACTAGTCCCCGGAGCCGCACTCGGATCAGCTCGAGCCACTGCGGTGAGACCTGCCCCCATTCACCTCCCTCCAGGATCGACTGGATCAGGGCCATCTGGGCCGCGATGGCGGGAATGTTCGGCTGATCCTGCAGCGCGGACGCAATCTCGACAATTTTCTTGCGGTACGGCTCCACGGCCGCGGCAGAGGTCAATGACGCCAGCTGCGCCTGGTACATCAGCAGATCGAAGCGTTTGGCTTCCTCCGTGTCGGCGGCAGAAGCCAGCGTCGCCAGGGGCGCCAGCTTGGTCTGCAGGTCCGTCAGATCCTGCGTGCCAAGGGCACCCCAAGAAGAAGGCTTTGAGAACTTCTCCACCCACTCCAACTGCGGGCGCACCAGGAAGTTCTCCCGGGGCAGCCCAGCTACCTGCCCCACCAGGCCGGTTTGGAGGGCCGGCACGAAGTCGCCGTCGAGCCCGGCAGTGCGGGCTTCGGCAAGCAGCTGTGTCCGGACGGCGAAGCTGCGGTGCGCCAAGGACTGCCCGAGGGACCCTTCGGAACCAGGCAACTCGGCGTTGAAGTATTCAACGTTCTGGCAGACATCAAAGATGAAGAAGTCCTGCTTGTCCTCACCCGGTCCGTACAGCTCCGGCCTGAGCCGTGTGCCGCGGCCCACCATTTGCCAAAACTTCGTCTTGGAGCGCACTACCTTGAAGAAGAGCAGGTTGACCACTTCGGGCACGTCTATCCCGGTGTCCAGCATGTCCACGGACACGGCAATGTGTGGACTGTCCTCGGTGCGGGCGAAGGCGTCGATCAGGGTGGAGACGTAATTGACGCTGTGCGTGATGATCTTCGCGAAGGTGCCCCCGTACTGGGGGTAGTTTGTGTTGAACCGTTCTGCGATGAATTCGGCGTGCTTCTGGTTCTTGGCAAAGATGATCGTCTTTCCGAGCCGGTCTCCCCCGGCGACCTTGTGCCCGCGGGTCATCAGCACCTCGAGTGCCTTATCCACGGTGTCGGCGTTGAAGAGCCAGGTGTTCAGGATAGCCGAATCCACGGCGTCGGGGATCTCCCCGTCCTCATCCCACTCAGCGGAGTCCCACTCCTCCTTTTCCTCCTCCGAGAGTTCCTCGTAGCGGATTCCCTCGACGGGGAACTTCAGCGGAATGGACACGGTCCGAGGCGGTACGAGGTAGCCGTCGGAGATCGCCTGCGTCAGCTCGTAAGCGAACGTGGGGACCTGGTCCTCGATGTCGAACAGGGAATACGTGTTGCGGTCCACGTCGGACTGCGGGGTGGCGGTCAAGCCCACCAGATACGCATCAAAGTACTCAAAGATGGCCCGGTACTTCTGGTACACGGAGCGGTGGGCCTCATCGATGATGATCAGGTCGTAGTGGCCGATCCCGAACCGTTGCGTCAGGACCGTGCCGTCCTCCGTCCGTTCGTTGATCAGGTTCATCATTGTCGGATAGGTGGCGATGTGGATGCGGCTGTCGGCTTCCACATCGCGGCCCAGGATCACCGGGGACGATCCGGGGAGGTTGGTTTTGAAGGCGCGGGCGGCCTGGTCCACCAGGGCGACCCGGTCGGCGAGGAACAGTACGCGTTTGGCCCAGTTCGCCTGCATCAGCAGGCTGGAGAGCGCGACGACGGTGCGGGTCTTGCCGGAGCCGGTCGCCATCACCAGCAGCGCTTTGCGTTCCTTGTCGGTTTCCAGGGCGTCGGTGACTGCCCGGATGGCCGCCTGTTGATAGCTGCGGCCTGCGATCTCGGTGTTGATGGCCGCCGTGGCCAGGGGTTTCCGGGTGGCGCGGCGGTCCACCATGAGTTGGAGTTGGTCCCGGGTGTGGAAGCCCTGGACCGGCCGGGGCGGGTAGCCGGAGGCGTCGTCCCAGATCCAGTGCTCGTAGCCGTTGCTGTAGTAAATGACCGGGCGCTGGCCCTTCTCCGTCTCCAGCGCGTCTGCGTAGAGCTTGGCCTGCTGCTGCCCCTCGTAGGGTGATTTGGCTGATCGTTTGGCTTCGACGACGGCGAGTGGCTTGCCGTCGGATCCCCAGAGTACGTAGTCCACGAACCCGGTTCCAATGGTGGGGCCGGCGTGGGTGGGCATGTGGTGGACTTCGAATTCGCGGTCCTCTGGCTTGTCGAGCGCCCATCCTGCTTCGCGCAGATAGAGGTCGATGTAGACCCGGGTTTCCGTTTCTGAGTAGTCGTGGCTGTCCGGGAGCTTCTTGTTTTCTTCCTTTGCCCGGGCGATCTGTGCGCGCAGGGCCTCAAGCTGGGCGTGCAGTTCCTCGTTGTCCTGCTTTTGCGCGGCCAGCGCCGCATCCTTGGTGGCCAGTTCTTCGGCGAGTTTGGCCGTTTGGTCCGCGGTGCGGGGCTTCTCGGCGGGCACCGTAACGCCCGGCTTCGGCGTCGGGCTGAGGAACTGTCCGTTGAACGCGACCGTGGAGGCCGGGCGGTTGGCTGGATTCCGGGTGTAGCGAAGCGCGAGCCAGATGCAGACGTGGAAGAGTTCCCGAATGGTCTGCTCAGAATGCTGGACGGTGATGGCGGCGTTGGTGTGGATGGCGCTGTTCGCGACCTTGCGGATGAGGTGGAACTTGCTCACGATCGTCTCGCCGGCGAGCCGCTTGAACGTCGGTTCCGACATCAGTGCGTTGAGATCGCCCCTGTACGGCAACGCAAGCGAGGTGTCGGCGTCATACAGCCAGGCCAGCAGCGTTTCGATAGTCCGCCGGGCGTAGAGCAGCGACGACCGCGGGTCCCGCCGCGCATACCGCTCGGCCAGCCGCGCTTCCTTCGCAATACCCGGCCACTCCGCCTGCAGTAAAGCGAAGTTGCTGTTCACATCCCCCAATGCCACTCCTCTGTTGTTCTTCTCCCTGGAGCCTAGATGATGCTGCCCAACATGTGGCCCGGCAACACCGGTTTGAGCTCAGACCTGTGGCAATGCGATATTCGTTCCGAGGATGTGACTACTCAAAGAAGTCCTCGTCGAGCTCGACAATGTCGTAGCTCTGCTTCACCTGAACTCCCACCCGGTACTTGATCATCAGCCCCACAAGCCGGACACCGTCGATCAGAATGACCCGCGACGGAACGGCCTTCACGTAATCCCGTGCGCCGGAGGTGAACGCGCTGGTGGTAATGAATACGCCCCGCGAGGCGCCGACACCGTGCAGTGCGCCGACGAAGGCCTGAATGGCTTCACGGCCCACAGTATTGCCGTCGGCGTACCGCTTAGCCTGAACATAAATGCGATCCAGTCCCAGCGCGTCTTGGTCGATGACCCCGTCGACGCCACCGTCGTTGCTCCCGCCGATACGCTTCCCTCGCTGTTCGGCCCCGCCGTACCCCATCTTGAGAAGTAGATCGACGACGGCCTGCTCAAAGAAATCGGGGTGGCTCTCCCGCAGACGCGTGAGGAGTGCATCGCCGACGTCGCTGTGGATGCGGTTGATCCCGGATTCGATCTGCTCGATGGGGTCAATATCCTCTACGAGGGTCTCATCAACGATGGACAGCGTCGGCTTTCGGGCATCGGACTGCGGCCAGAAAGGCGCGAACAGCATCCGCGCCGTGGAAAAGTCACTGATCCCTGCAGGGTGTTTGGAAAACCACTCGCGCCCCGCCGCGGTGATGCGGTAGTTGGCCCGGACCGGCCGTTCAATCCAACCTGCCTTCAGAAGATTGCTGATGGCCCATCCGAGCCGCTGCTCGGACCTGAGGCCACCGGTGTTCAGCGTCTCCTCACGCGCGGCCTCCGACAGCCCAGCAGAGTCAATGGCGCGGCTAACGATGTCGCGACGGTTCAGCGTTTCGCCGGCGGAAAGTGCGCGAAGCACATGGGTTACAAAAAGCGGCCAGATCGGCACCTCTGAGTCAGTAGTGGGAGAGGCTACCTCGCTCATCAGAGTTCTCCGTTAAACGCACGATGCTGGAGGGAGGCGAACAGGGCATCAAGCTCGGTCAATTGGGCTTGCAGCCGGTTCTTGAGCCTGCCAATGTTGGAAACTCTTTCAGAGAATTTTTCTTGCAATTCGAATGATGGCAGCGCAATTTCAACCTGATTTATTCGGCTCCCAGAAATTAGCGGCTGTCCCGATTGGCTCGAATATTGGTTTAAGTTTGCAATTCTTAGGGCAGTCGCCAGGTAATCTAGCGAAGCACTAGCTGGAATGGACTCAGCATAGAGAGCGTTATCGGTTATCCAAGACTTTGGAACTGTCACATGAACGACACCACAATAGGCTCCTACACGTCCAATGACCAGTTTGCGCTCCGCGAACATGTATTGATCATGTTTCCCATTGACTCCGTTTCCGCCGTAAACGGAGTAGCCCCCGGTGCTAACCATGCCCGAGGCAGGAAGAAAGCTTCCACTCTTGAACTTCACGAGGTTCCCGATTTTTTCTCGCCTTACGTCCGCAGCGCTGAACATGGCGTGAAACATCGAATCCACGAGAGCATCGCAGTGAGCGAGCGTCGTCCGGCGTTTGGTGCGGAGCTCGTCGGCCTTGTCCAGGATGACCGCAATCCGCCGCTGTTTGTCGACCGGTGGGAGCGGTATGGGCATGGCGAGAAATACTGCCCTCGGCAACGACCGTCTTCGCGCAGTGGATCCACGTAGCTTCGCCACGTAGTAGCCGATCGCCTGAGGAGATCGAAGATACTTCTCCAAGTAGCTACGGTCAACCGCGTTCGGATTCCGGAGGTCCCAAACACCATAGGCCGGACTCACGATGCCTGCATCCACCAACATCTGAAAGGACAAGACGCCTTCATCAATTGGGAAACCAACAACTAGCTGGCCGTTGGATACAACCTTGTACTGAGATAGGTCTCTACTTGCTATGCGCTTCTTGAACTTATCTTCCTGACGAACCAAACCGTGATGCATTGTCATGGACAGAAGCGGGTACGCCCGGCTTCCCGCTTTGAGGACCTTCGCATCTGTAATAATCTCTCCAAGAGGCACGTGCGTCACGTCGAAGTCGGTAGCCGAAAGCATCATTTCCGCAGTGGATGTCACTTCAACAGGTCCTTTAGCTCGGCCAGGCCTTGCGCGATCTCGTATTCAAGAGCTTCTAGACCGGCGATAATTTCGGCCGGCGCCTTGTGGTCGATCTCTTCGTGCTCAACTTCCCTGTACCTGTTAAGCGAGAGATCGTAGCCATTGTCGGCGATCTCGGCCTTGGGAACGAGGAAGGACTGGTCCGTGCGTACCCGGACGGCCTCCGTTGTCGTCCGTTGCTGCCAGCGGGCCAGAACGTCGTCAAGGTCTGAGGTATCCAGCGGGGTGCGTTTGTCATCGAGACTGAAGCCGTCCGAGGTCACGTCGTAGAACCAGACGTTGTCGGTGCCGCCGGAGTTGGTTTTGGTGAAGAACAGGATCGCAGTGGAGACCCCGGCATAGGGTTTGAAGACGCCGGACGGGAGTTTGACCACGCCTTCAAGCTTGTGGTTTTCGACGAGTATTTTCCGCAGCGCTTTGTGCGCCGTGGACGAGCCGAACATGACGCCGTCGGGCACAATGACTGCAGCCCGGCCGCCAGGCTTGAGCAGCCGGAGGAAGAGGGCAAGGAAGAGCAGTTCGGTCTTTTTGGTCTTGACCAAGGAGAGCAGGTCTTTGGCAACGTTCTCGTAGTCCAGGCTGCCGGCGAAGGGCGGGTTGGCGAGGATGACGTCGTATTTTTCTTCCTCGGTCCCGTGCAGGTCGGCCAGGGAGTCCCGGTAGGTGATGTCGGGGTTTTCCACACCGTGCAGGAGCATGTTCATGGAACCGATGCGCAGCATGGTGCTATCGAAATCGTAGCCGTGGAACTGGCTGTGGTGGAAGAACCGACTCATCCCCGGAGTGGTCAGCAGATTCGGGTTCTTCTGCCGGAGGAATTCCCCCGCTTGGACCAAGAACCCGGCAGTGCCGGCGGCGGGGTCGCATATGGCCTCCATCGGCTGCGGCGCCGTCATTTTGACCATGAGATCGATGATGTGGCGGGGCGTGCGGAACTGTCCGTTGGTTCCGGCCGAGGCGATCTTACCGAGCATGTATTCGTAAAGGTCGCCCTTGGTGTCGCGCTCGTCCATTGGGATCTCATCGATGATGTCGACGACTTTTTCCAGCAGCCCAGCGTTGGGGATGGTGAAGCGAGCGTCCTTCATGTGCTGGGCGTAGGAGGACTCCTCGCCGTTTGCCAGCTGGACCAGCCCGGTGCGCAGGAACGGGAAGATGTGCTCGGCGAAGACGGTGTACATCTCGTCTCGGGAGAAGTTCTTGAACTTGCTCCAGCGGAAGTCCTGGTAGGATCGGCCCTTCTCATCCAGACCGGTGGGGAAGACCGGGTTTTCAACCGGCTTGCCGGTGCGGTTGGCCTTGTTCTCCGCCCGGGTCTGGTTCTCGTCTAGGCGCTTCAGGAAGAGCAGATACGTGATCTGTTCGATAACTTCCAAAGGGTTGGAGATGCCGCCAGTCCAGAACGCGTTCCAGACCTTGTCTACCTGAGATTTGATTTCGCCTGTTATCACCTGCCCATCTTATTGGAGCCTCAGCGACGTTCCACACTCCAGTTTCTTCGAACTATCGCGCGGCACCCTCGTATTGGAAAAAGAAGTTGCCCTCAGCTGCAACGCGCCTTGGTTGCCAACCGTAGCCGGAAACATGCGTTTTCCAGCATCAGCTTCTGTAGGAATTATGAGCCCGGAGAAGCCTTTGGCTGAACTGTGCACTCCGGCCTCACCACGTGGGAAAGCCGGTTGGCGTCCTCACCAACCCGCTTTCCCGGCCACCCGGACGGCCCTTTCAGCTCTTAGAAACTCATCTCATTCCCCGCCGCGGCCCCGAAAGGGGGCACCACCACCGGGCTCTTTGAGCTGACGCTGTATGCCGCCGTAGCCGCCTCTGCCGCGACGGGCGCCTCGACACCTGCACGCACTCCAGCATCCGGCGCTGCCACTGTCCCGTGCGACATGCGCTGGTACACCGCGGTCCCGAAACGGAGATCCGGTCCGATGGTGTCGGCGACAATGCGTCGGGCTTCGCGGCGTTCGCCGTCCTTCTCGTACGAGCGGAATTCCAACTCGCCGGCAACAGTCACAGGGTCGCCCTTTTGCAGTGAACTCGCCGAGTTCTCGGCCAGCGCGCGGAATGCAGAGACATTGTGGAAGACGGGTTCTCCGTCCTGCCAAGTGCCACCCGCGCCCTGGATTCGCTGGTTGACGGCGACGCGGAGCTTAGCGTGAGCCACTCCGCTTTCGCCTACGCTGAGTTCGGGATCGGCAACCAGGTTGCCGGCGATGCTGATCGGTATTTTAGTGCCCATGGTTCTGTCCTTTCCAAAGCCGGCGGGACTCTCCCGCCGGACAAATTGTTGCGAGTCGGGCTCACGGCCCGGCCATTACTGGTCCGTCCACCGACCGCAAAGGTTCTTCCACGCCCGCGTAGGACGCTGCCGGGCTCAGCCGTGGGTCCGCGTCGGCGCTGGTGATCTTGCCGCCGAATCCCGGCGGGTGTGTGATTTCGAGAATTCCCTTGCTAGCAGCAGTGACCCGTCCAAGTACTGACTTCGCAATATCCGCACGGGACACTGGGAGCCTACTGCTGGCGTCGTGAGCCATCGCGTCTTTCTCCGCGTCAATGACGGCGTCAGCCCATCCGGCGAGATAGGTCGCGGATTGAGGTCCGCGGTCGATCCCGTGGGCCTTCAGCACCGTGTAAGCCACGGATTCGGCTTCCACTTCAGCAAGTCCGCGATGATCTGCGCTGCTGCCATACAGCCTGCCGACCGCATCATCGGGGCCATGAAGCAGCACATGCCCAAGTTCGTGTGCCAGGACAGCTGCACGATCTTCTGGGCTGAGCCAGGCGCCGACCTGAACCCGGCGGTGGGTGAAATCCGTAAAGCCGCTCGTCAGCCCATACTGGGCGTCTGTCACATCGACATTGAAGCCATGGCTGCCCGCCACCGTGGTCAGAGACCCCAACAGCTCAGCTACGTCCAAGACAGACTCGGCACCGCCGCGGGGAACGAGCAGCGGTGTGCCCTGCGTTTGTGAGACGTCGAAGACCGCCTGGCCCCGCCAGCCTGTGATGACCGTCTTCTTTCCATCGTCGACGGCGCCATGGGGCGCATGCTCACCCACCTGGATGCGCTGCCGGGTACCGTCAGGAAGCGTGACCTGCTGGAGTCGGGCCGTACGGGGAGCTATCACCCAGAGTGCGTGCTCACCTCTTAGCACCGTTCGGCCGTGGCGAGCCCATTCCTTGTACCCGGCTACCAGAGTCGGTTCGTCGGTACCGCGGTGTGCCATCTGCATCATAAGTAGGGCAACATTGCCACCCGAGTAGCGCCACAACGTTGCCGACGCTTCCAACAGCACTTGCCACTGCGACGGAGATTCAACTGCCTTTTCCAGGATTCTGTGGAGGCCCTCCGTCAAGGCAGAGATGCGCTCCTCCGGCGTCATACGGGAATTGCCCGATTCACTGCGTGCTGGCGCGGCACCTGCCGCCACAGCACTCGATGTGTCTTCAGACTCAGGGGCCACGACAGCCGCCCTTCATGCTTCTTGGAATCCCGCCGGGACCACCCCGCGGATACTTGTTCATGTCCTGAGGCGGGATAACCGCATGACTTCAGAATTCGTCCCCAATCTGGTGGGATGCCGCCTGCCACTCAATGAAGTCCGGTGCGTCTGTCCGCAGCGTCCTCAACACGGACTCCTTGTGTGCCTGCAGCCCAACACAACCGGCCGTCCGGGTATGGATCCGCAGCCGCTCAACGGCGTGCGGCAGCCGCTCGTGAAACGCCAGGGGCCCGAACCCGGAATCGTCGCTGGCGTAGGAGGCCAGTTCCGCCCGCTGCAGAGCATAGAGCTCAGCCACGATCTCGGTATGACGCCACCAGCAATCCGGAACCACAGACGTCGTCAGCTGGTACGTGGCAACAAGCCAGCGGACCCACACCGCCAAAGAACGCCACACGCCTCCGGCCTGCTCAGCTGTCATTTCCCGCCAACGGTATGTCACTCCGGATGCCCGCCCCGGTGGCCGGAATGCAGAGCGGAAGAGCTCCGCCGTCAGCTCATCGTCGTCCGCTCCGGCTGACGGGATCTCAAAGCGCTCGACGTCGTCATGGCTGGCCATCGGCCGGCTCCTCAACTGCTGCCTGCCTCAGACGGTGTCCATCAGCCAAGGTCCGTTCCAGCTCCAGCTTTGACCGACCGAGCTCGGCGGCGTCTTTTCGTTTGTGCCATTCGCGCAGGTCCAACAGGATGGGCCGGGTTCGACGTCCCAGCATGAGGGCTGTGCCTGCAGGCAAGCGCCTGATCTCATGAAGCGGCAGGACCGGGCTCTCCCTGATCTGCTCGCCGTCCTGCCGGCCCTGCGCAGACCAGGAACGGGTGTTCAGGGTCAGGCTCCGCTCCCCCAGCAGCCCGGCCAGCGAGCGCAGGTCACGTTCGTCCGAGCCCCCGCCGAAGATCACCTTGATGATGGCCGAGTCCCAGATGGTGGCCGCCTCATCGATGGACCAGCCGGTACGGGCCTGGGACAGGGATTGGAGAACCACCAGCGTTGATATTCCGATGCCGCCGCCGTCAGAGAGGGCGATGGGCAGGCCCGGCCACGGTGCCAGGTTGGCAATCTCATCAAGAATCAAGGACAGCGGCGGATCCAGCCTTCCCCCCGGAGCGACAAATGCCAGTTCGCGCGCGGCGTTGTCGATGTCGTCGATCAGAGCAGAAAGATACGGCCCCGCCGCAGCAGCTCCGGCACGGGTGCCGATCAGATACAAGGTGCCGCAGCCCCGGATGAAACTTTTGGGGTCGAATTCCTCCGACTCGTCCCGGGGATCCAGTGCGCCCAGCACTTTCGGTGACGACAGCGGTGCGACGGCAGCCGAGACACCAATCCAGGAGTTTGACGTGTTCCGCGGGTCATCCTCGAGGATGCCCATCAGATCGGCCTGCCACCCCAGCGCCGCCGCCGGTTGGCTCAGGACCTCCAACGCCTCACGTGCCAAGACCGGACTCGAAGACCAGCGCCGAAACGCGCGGACGCCCTCGCCGGACAGGGCCGCAGCATGAAGGAGGCATTGCAGGATGATCAGCGAGCGCTTTTGCCATGCAGCGTTCTCACCCTTCATCTCCGTGTCCGCGGTAATAACGAGAGCCCGGCGCGTCGCGATATCCGGGTCCTTACAGCCGCGAACGGGAGACCATCGAAGTGTCGAAGGTAGTCCGGACATACCTTGCGGATCGAACACTGTGACCGGCCTGCCGCGTGTAGCACGGGCCTTCATTGTGACCACCAGGTTGTCGGCGCGGGTGGACGTCGTAACCACAGCGCCCGGCGCATCGAGGATGGCGTTGATGACCACATAAAGGCCCTTGCCGGACCGCGGAGCACCCTGGATGACCATCGATTCCTCCGTGGAGACATGAATCGTGACGCCGCGGGAACGGCCTAATGTCCAGGCCACGTCCTGGATCCGCGGTTCGGCAAGGCCTGGCCGCGTGAACTTGCCGCGCTTCAGAACGGCCCTCGCTCCGAAATCCTGGAGGATCTCGGTACGGCGCGCGATGCCCTCGCGGCTCAGGATGTCCTGGCGCAGCCACGCGCCGGATTGCTTCCACCGCCTCCAGGCAAAAACAGACCCGACGGCGAGCGCAGCCGCCAGCAGGAGGACCGGGCCAACGATCCACAAGACATTGCCGGTCCCGACATCGCACCCCGGCGGTACGCGGACGATCCAGTCGATCCGGGCGATGAAAAGTCCGACGGCGGCGGCCGGGTTGAAGGGCGACGGCTGACTGCCGCCGCATCGCCAGGCCACCACGACGTTAGCTGCCCCCTGGACGAGGAAACACAGACAGACATAACCGGCCACGGCGATAAGCCCGGCCGTGACCAACGGGCTGTCGGTGCCTCGCCGCGAACTCATCTGTGGCATTCAGATCATCCGGTCGTCGGTGCCGAAGACTGCCAGTTCATCTGTGGTGACCCGGTTCGCCACAATGAAGGAACGGTTCCCGACTTTCCAGAGGCCAACACCCTTGGGGAGGTTCTCTACGTGCTCGCATTCTGCCTCCGACAGGCCCAGGGCTTCTTTGGTCAGGCGCATGGCGTCGTGCTTTTGCCGGTAGATGATCCTGGTGTCCGCCTCGGTCAGCAAGCCGAGGGCCTTCTGCCGGTGCCCGCTGGAGCTGTCTCCAATTTCGTTGAGGTCTGCGACTTTGTGCATGATGAGCAGATTCGCAATGCCGTAGGTGCGGGCTAACCGCCATTGCTCGCTCATTTTGGCGAGCATGTACGGATCGGCCAGCATGCGCCAGCCTTCGTCGTAGACCACCAGCCGTTTGCCGCCGTCGGGATTGGTGACGGCGGCCTCCAGCCACGTGGCACCGCACGCGGCGGCCAGGGACAATGCCTGCTCCGAGGCGCCGATGAGCGCAGACGTGTCCATCACCATGATGGGCGCATCGGCGTCGAACGCGACCGTGGACGGGGCGTCAAACATGCCTTCCAGGTCACCGGAGACTGTCCGCCTCAGGGAGTGGCTGACCGCCAGTCCCCCGTCCTTGCCCACCAGCCCGATCGTTTCCTTCGACGGGTTCAAGAGATGGTCAAGGACCATCGGCAGCGTCGGATTCGAGTTCTCGGCCACCGTCTCCATGAGAGCCATGTCCAGGGCTGTGTGCTCCACGGGACGGAGGGGCATGCCCTGCCGCATGAGGGAAACCAGTGCCACCAACAGGTAGCGACGGCGCTGGCGCACCACGGCCTGCCACTGTGCCTCACTCAAAACGCTGGACCGCGGCCCCGCATCGAGTGGATTGACGCGGGCGGCGCGGCCGGGGCCCACGGAAATGACCTTGCCGCCAACCGCATTCGCAACGGCAACCCATTCGCCTTTGGGATCGGAGGCGACGGCGGCCTTCCGCCCCAGCGTTATGGACCTGGCCACCAGGGATTTGCCGCACATGGATTTCCCGGTCCCCACAGTGCCGATGACCACGATCGAGGGTCCGCTGATGACTCCCTTGTCATAGAGAATCCACGGATCGTAGGAAAACGCTCCCGACCCGAAGACGTCCGTGCCGATATAGGTGCCTTCGTGGCCGAGCCCGGATTCTGTGATGAATGGATATGCCGCCGCGAAGGTCAGGGTCGACGCGCGGTGTGGTGCAGGACGCAGGCGGTGCGGGCCACGCAGCGACTCGGGTTCCCGGTTCCCCCAATCGCCGCCGTTTTCGGCGGTCTCCAGCCGGGCGCCGACCATCTCGCCCGCCCGGTTCAGAGCGGCCGCCCACGGTTGGCTGTCAGCGGCAGCCGCCCGCCGTCGTCGTTCCTTCCGCTCCTTACGGTTCACACCGGACGGCACGTATTCCACCGACTGTTTTGTCCGTGTCATCGCAGACCCCGCCCGAACGGGAGCGCACCGGCGACGAATGCAGCCCATTGCTGCCCGGCCAGCAGGCGCAATTCGACGAAGGCTCCCGCGGCAGCCGACTCCAGTTCCTGCCGGTGGCGGGCCAGGTCCTCCAGGGTCCCCGCAGTAACGGTCAGGTAGGCAGCGGGCCTTACGTCTCCGTGTCCTGCCACGATCTCCTCCTCGCGCTGGGCGACCTCTTCTTCCTCCGCCCGTTGCTCTCGGGTCAGCGGCCTGTCGAAGCGAGTGTTGATGCGGCGCCTGGTTTCATGGGCCTCCTGGGCGGAGCGGATGTCCCGCAGCGCCTCAGTTGTGGGCACGGCCCGAATCACCTCCGTCACCGTATGCCGGAAGTCGCCCACATAAATCAGCGGATGAAGGAAACCCGGAAGTACCTTCTGCCGCGGCCACTCAGCGATCCAGAACGTTTGATGAAAACCGGAATCCGTTCGTACGTATGTCCAGTGCTCTTCCACGGCCATGGGGCCCGCAGGCATGTTCGGCGGCACGGAGTCTCGGGGTTGTGATTCCTTCTTGGCCGGATTCCTTGCCCCGCTTGCGACGGCGGCGGGATCGAATGCGCCCCGAACGACGTCGAGGATTCCGCCTTCCGGCAGCCACTCCTCCACCTTGACGCCGTGCGTCCCCAGCGCTGTGGTCATGGCCTCGACCTCCAGACGAAGCACCCGTTCGACACCGACCAGTCCCCCGCCTGACTCTCTGATCCGGCGTCGGGCCTTGGACGTGTCAACCACGAGTGCGATCAGGAGATCGTGGCTCATCGTGGATCCCGCCGCCGAAATCAGATCCTCGTACGCGCGCTGACCCCAAGTGAGTTCGCTGGAGTCGCCCGCCGGCCGCGGGGCCGCCTCTGCGTAGAAGTCCCGCAGGGCGGTGGACGGATACGGAACCGTAAAGTCCTGCACGGCGATTCTCGCGAGACCTGTTCGCTGGGCCATGCCCGCCTGGACGCGGGACCAGGCCTGCACGGCCCAGGCTTTGTCGTCGCTGTCTAACAGCGCGAATGACCGGGTGCTGCAACGAAGTACTGCTATCGCCTCCCTGCCGCGGGCGTCCACGATGAAACACTACCCTCGCGTGGTCCGTCGCAATTCCAGGTTCCCCAGCCCTCCCGGAAGCGCCAGCCGTCCGGCCAGGACTGCTCGTTCAGGTCTGGTTAGGAACCTTGTTTGTCCGGCCATCGATCGGTAGAAGAACAGGACGGCATGGCCGGCCCATACCGGGTACGGAATCCGTGAATACTGCAGCAGGCCGAGGAGCATCAGCACCAGCCACAACGGTCCCGAAGCGAACAAGCCGATCGGTCCTTGAGATGCCGATGCGAGACTTGCCACGACGACTCCGGCCGCGAGCAACAGCAATTGATACCACTTCAGGCCCATGAACAAGCCGCGGCGCTCGTAGCGGGGGAATTTGACTGCCTCGAGGGTGTGTGAAGTTTCAGACATGGAAATCACCGTCGGTTGGGGGCTGGATTACTCCTGGCCGGTGGATTGGAGGCTGGGCCGTCGGGGCGATCGGTGGCGCGTAGTTCGTTAGCTTCGACGACGGCCGTGGTGACTCGCTGGGGGTCTGGCCCCCACGTCTGCTTCCCGATGCCGATGCGCCCGGGACCGGGTGCGGCTGTGCGCTGCTTCCCGGTGGCGAGGCTGGGCTGGCGGCCGAGGTGCCGGCGTCGAGCATCAACGCACCAGCGTTGCCAGCTGGCGTGGATGACGGCGTTGCACCCGTTGGCCTTCCCGGAAGAGGGGCACCGGTCGGCAGCGTGCGGGTGGGAAATTGGTGACGACTCGACTGGATCGGGCGGGTCATCGACGAACGGCCAGCCATCCCTGCCAGAGTGAACCGGCCACCGGTCTGCCGGCTTATCTGCCGGGCGGTGAAGCTGGAGGTTCGAGTGAGGACGTGTCCACCACCGGCAGTTTGAGCGGCCGCGGCCAGCTCGCCTCCGGCGAAACTCACGAGCCGCAATGCCATCAGAGGCGCACCGCAGGCCAGTGCCATGCCCACAACACCAGCGGCCAGCCCGGCGAATGACTTCGAGTCGGCAAAAAGCTTGATGGCCACCGCCAGCACAGTTGCTGCAAGAGGTTTGGCGAGCAGCAAGGCAACGACAATCTCGCACCACCGACGGGCCCAGGTTTTCGTCTTATCCCATGGCATCAGCATGAGAGCGACCGGAGCGACGGCGGCGAGGACGATGAGCGCGAAGGACCGGAAGATCATCGAACACATTAGGATGAACGCCAGGATCCAGACGACAATGACAGCCATCACGGTGACGACGACCGCCCCGGCCGCGCCGCCGGCGGTTCCGGGGGCCAACGACACGACGCTCCATTCCCGCCCGGAGTCCGCCGGGGCCCGTTCGAAGCCAAAGAGCCGCATGAACACCAGGTAGGGATCCGTCCCCATGGAGTCGAGCAGTGCCGTGGCTGCGGAATCGCCCACTTTGGTTAGCTGGCGGACAAGGTAAACGGCACCGGCCACCAAGGGAATGGCTGCGGCGCCGCCAACCATTGCCCGCACCAAGCGGCGTGGCTGCTGGCTGATCAAACCGGAAAGCAACTGGAGGATCATGGCGGCGACGAGCGGCGTCATCATGATGACAACCCACCAACTCGTCAGCCCTTCAACAGCCGTCCATTGAGAATCGTCGACGTCGGAGACACTGAATGCGCCCGTGATGAACGACCAGATCCAGGACGCAGTGCCCTGGAGAATGTTAGCGAAAAACGATGTGATGGAACCTTGAACGCCGTCGTTCGCTTGCGAGACAAGACCGCAACCGGGCGGCCACCATCCGCCCAGATCGCACTGAACCGGCATGACTGGCTGGACCTAGAATCCGAGATTGAACGCCGACTGGGACCAAAGGATGTAGCCATTGATCCCGCCCAGAATTGCCGCCACCGGTCCTGTCCAAAGCAGGATCATGCCACCGCCCGACGCGAGCCGCGATGACTGGCTGAGCTTGCCGGCGAGGAGCATTGCGGCTCCCACGATCGCCACAATCGCGATCACGATGAAGGCCCCGACCAGGATGCCTCCGCCGATCTGCTTGAGTGATTCGAGAAAGGGAAAGTTCGTGTTCGGGGTGATGCCAGGGTCCACCGCTGCCAGAAACATCGCGCGCTCCATCTGTCGTCTTCCAAGGAAATGAGGGGTTTGGGCTCACGACTTCATGGAGGTGGCGGGGCGAGGCGACATGACCGTTGCGTGGTCTGGCAGAAAAACGAGATGCCGCTTTGAAGCGGCGACAAACTCGGAGCGAGGGATCAATTCGAACATATGTTCTATACTTGTTCGGTGATCAAGCGTGGTTCTCCCGACGACTCCGAGCGCATGTTTGCCCGGATGCAGGCCGAAGAGAGCCGACCGATTGATGACCCAGCTCCAATCCGAGACTTCCCGAAGTATGGCCGGCCTCTGGTCTACGTGAGCGGGATCTACGGCAAGGCTGTGGGGTGGACGCACACTTACGGCCTGATTGAATGGTTGGACTCTTCAGGTAAGTACCACCTGGGCTGGGCGCACTCATCGAGCATCAAGCGCGTGACACCGGAAGAGTGGAAAGGCGAGAGCGGACTGTAGTAGTCCGCAGCGATCGACTTCAACCCTCAGAGATGGTTGCGTGCGGTATCAATCTTGCCCGACGACATGTTCCCCCAGTTGGGTCGACGGTGTCATTCTTGGTCTATCCAGCAAGTTTGTCCCAGTGGTACGTAGCAAGGCGTCCTCGATAGTGGGTACAGCCGCGCCAACGACAATCTTCAGAGCGGTGACCGCTCGTGATCCTTCATAATCGTGCGAAGCCAGTCATCGAGCGGCTTTACCGCCTGAGGGACGGTCGTGCGTGTGGCAAGGTGCTCTCTCAGGAGAGCCGACGGCAAGTGAGGCTTGACCTTCCCCGACTTCTTGCCTGTGGAGTTCCATCCCTTCGAGCCAAGCCAGGCCGCCAGCTCCCCTTTGCCTGTGGCGCCTGACGCGTATCTATCCGACGCCGCCTGGTCAACCTCGTTCTCGCCCGCCGGTCCGAGCATCTCAGCGAGCTTCTTCTGACCCATCGTGTCGAGCAGCAGGCCTTCAAGATCGGATGCCAGAACGAACGCATCCCACCTTGCAAGACCGCGATTGAGACTCGCCTGCTGCTCAAGCGCGGCCTTCAAGCTCGACACCGTTGCATCCGCCAAGCCGTGCAAAGCCTGAAGCTCGCTCTGGGACGGGGCAGGATCTCTGGCTTTGAGGATCTCGAGTAACACGCGCTTGCCTTGGCCGCCTGGCTTGTGCACGCCGTCTTTGTCAGTGATCACGTAGGCGCGAACGCCGAAGTACTGCGCCAGAGCCACGAGATGCTTGATCGTGTCGATGCCCGACGCTTCAATAACAGCGATACCCATGGCGTAGTGGCCGCCCGCCCCGCCGGTGATGCGAGCGAGGAGATGGTCGATCAGGAGCTTGTCACCATGGCCTTCGACAAGAACAACCGAGTTCGCGAAGACGAGCTCACTATTTGTTGCGTCGCAGTATCTGGTCAGCCGGCCCTCTTCAGCCTCTGTCAGCTCCTGACGACGCGCGGTGTAGTTGGTGCCACCGGAACTGAGCGGAAGCCGTACGATGCGGCGAACCGAGAATGAATCCACCAAGACGGGGCTGTGGGTAGTCACAAGCAGCTGCGCACCCGCTGAGATCTCCCGCAGGATCTTTGCCATCGCCCGCTGCGTCTGCGGATGGAGGAAGGCTTCAGGCTCCTCTATCGCGAACACCACGTTTCCACCCACCTGCTGGCTCTGAGAGGCCACGTACCGAAGGATCCCGAGCACCATCGCGGACTGGAAGCCGGTACCGCGTTCGGCGATCGAGACCTCAACCTCGTCCCTGCTGGTGATCACAGCCTCCTGGAGCATCCCTCGAAGAGCATGCCTTGAGTCAGGCAAATTTATACCAAGCTCACGTTCCCTAAACGGAAGCTCGGTCGCAACGGCGACGACGGACTCGCTGAGGACCTTGTGCACAAGGTCCTCAACTGGCTTGATCGCGTCCTCGAACTCCTTCTGCAGCTGAGTCTTGCGCGAGCCACCCGATCTCACGAGTACGCCCTCAAGCGTCTCGTACAGCCTGACCAGCGACTGGTCGTTCTCACCCTGCCCGGATTCGCTCACGCGGACGGACGGGATCTTCACGAAGCTAAACGATTGCAGTACCGCTTTGTAGAGCTCACTCGCGCGTGCTGACTTGCGACTCGCCTCATACGTGATACGCCCGCCCCGTGAGCATGAGATCTTGATCCAGAAAGTGCCGTTTTTGAGGACCGCGTCGGCGAACAGCTCCTGCTCGGCATCGGCAAGTCCCCCGAAGTGCACCACAACGCTGGACATCATCCTGGGGCCTCCCTGCACGTAGTACTCGTGCAACGGCATCAACCGCAGCAGATCCGACCCGGTCGGGTTGGCAAAGAAGGTCTCCAGCACCCGGAGCAGCGACGACTTCCCTGCATTGTTCGGCCCGGCAATAAGCTGGAGCTGCGGATCCAGCTCGATGCTCAGCTTCTCGAACCCAAGCAGCCGCTCTACGTCAACGCGATCAATATGCACGCGGGTCAGTCTATAGGCGTAGCTGCCCTAGGAACGGGAGCCACTAACAAGCTCGCGCCAATTCAGCTGTTGGCCCGCAACACCGGGGACGGAAACGGATAGCCACTCTCCAAGCCATCCACACCCCTCTCAGCTGGGCAGATTCCGCCAGCTATGACCTCTCACCACCTGTCTACTTATGGACATAGACCCGCGGGCAACTAAACGTTCTGTCTCATGACGGGCAACAGTACATTCAGAAACTAACCTGTCCCGGGCCTGGCCCCTTACCCCCAATCGGCACTAGCTAGAGGGCAGGCCCAGCTTGTCGAAGAACGCTCTATTGCGCTCTGTAGCCGCGTTGACGAGCCGGTCAAAGTTCATGACCTCGATGTAAGCCTTGTACGGTTCGTTGAAGCCGAAATAGCCGAGGCCGTCATGGGTCGGGCGCAGGCCCGCATACTTGCACCTGTCGATCATCGTCGGAGTAAGGTCTGCGACAATGTAGCAGAACGCAGGAGGCTGCGGTGTCTCAGGAATCGGACGTCCAGAAGCAGTCAGCACCCCACCAGCGCGCACACGCTTGACGTAGTCCAGACATTGCTGGATTGGGTCTTTGTCCTCCGAAGCGTCGTTGCGCATCGGCCGCTTGATTTCGATCACGACAATCGACGGCAGCGGAAGCTTCTCCCCCTCTGCCGCGAGTACCGGAGTGTCAACGAGCCGCGTCGCGATCACATCCGGTTCCTTCATCGAATCGGAACCGGTGATGGGCATGCTCTTGAGGGTCTTGTCGGAAGCCAGATAGTCGTGGAACGCAAGCCGCTCATCGATAATCCAGAGGTTTGAGGCGTCGGTTCCAATGTCGTTCGAGGTGGTCCGCATAGGGATGAGCAGCGAGTGGATGACGTCCTCTCTCCGGTATTTACCCTGCTCGTCGGACCTGATCAGTCGGGCGAGGATGTCGAGAATCGTACGCCGTCGAAACACGTACGCCGCCAAGTCTGACTGGTTAATCTCAGTGACCGTGTCGAGGTATTGGGTGAGGCGTTCTTCGTAGTTCTCCAGAGGTACGGAACCAACTTCAGCGAACACAACCTGGCCCTCGGCGATGGCGTTGGCTTCGAGTTTCTGAAGGTTTCGGTGGAGAAGAAGCTCGAGGTCCTGGTCCTTCATGGAAGGGTCGACTGTCACGCCCAGTGACTCGAGTCGAGTCAGCACTGGCCGATACCGCGGAGCGCGATTGCTCACGAAGTCGTTGACCCGAGCCGTGCCCTCTTCACGGGCGGCGCTGAGGGGAGCGGCGAGGATCCTCTCTACCTCTCCCAGCACCCCGGCGCGGATGTCATCCAGCGAAATGTCATCGATCAGAGAACCGCCCGGGATGCGCTCGCTCATGTCGAAGGCGGTGCGATCCGCTCGAACGTGCGCGTCGAGGTAATCGGAGGACAGGTAGCAGACGTACGTGAACTCGGCGGACGTCTCGTCCTTGAGCCGCCCGAAAAGCCCTGGAACCTTGCTCGTCAGATTCTCCTCGAGGACCACTCGGCTCGCCGCGCACCAGTACAGGCGAGGCGCAGGGTTTCGGGTGGAGGACTTGATGCACAGATTGACCATGTAGAACTTTTCGCCTTTGACTGCGATTGTGGTCGTCGGCATTTCGGAGTACACAAAGTCGTCCATCAGCTCCTTGAGCGAGACCGCTTCGTCATCATCAACGATCGTGACCTCCGGCGCACCGCCTGGCCGGAGGAAATACCAGATGCAGTGCTCAAATACTTCACGGGCGATGGCATCGACAGTCTTCGGTGCGCTCCTTTGGAACGCATCCTTGAATCCGACCAGGTGCACTTCCGTGCCGGTGCCCTCGAAGCTGTCCGGTTCCTCGACGTGCTCGACCTCCCGCTCTATGGAAAATCTGAACTGGCGTGCACGGAGGTTCCCAGCGCCGTCGTCGTAGGCGCTGCGGATTGAGACCCTGTCGAATGCCTTGAGCCAGAGCAGACGTCCGACGCCACGGCAACCGATCCCAGCCTTGTAGTCGCTGTCCAAGGTCTCGAATGAGGCCATGTTTTCCGGGGTGAAGCCGACTCCATTGTCCTCGATGCTGAAGCCGACGATCGGGTTCAGCGCCGCACGGCCGGGGCTTGCGAGGCCGAGGTCTAGCCCGTCCTGCGGATTGCGGTGGACCTTGACAGTCAGCCGCGCCTTCTCGACTTCGTCGCCGAAGCGGGCATCAAGGGCTTGGATGCCGTTGACGACGGCCTCCAAGAGAGGCAAGAGGGCATGACTCTTCGGCAATCTCGTGTTTCGGACTCGCCCCGCCAGTGACGTAGTTAGCGCCATGATTCACCCCTCGACAGTCGACACTGCAACCTTATCGGCAGGCACGGACATCTGATGCAGCAACGCACTGATGCTTTCCAGGCATCAGCGCCCAACTGACAGCAGGTCAACGACTGCCGTACAGATTCTCATTTAAGGACATGCCCCCGGGCAACCGGACAACATACGGCAGTGGGCGTCGCCGGCGGCCGCAACTTTTACCGGTAGGTTAGTAGATCGAAATAGGCTGTATCTGAATTCCAGGCGATCGGATGCAGCAACGTCCCCACAGAAGGGTTCAGCGCGCTGTACATCATCCCGCCACCGGTGTAGATGCCAACATGGCCCCAATTGTCCGGCCCCTGTGCGTTCTGGACAACCAAGTCCCCTGGCTGCGGATTGGTCGTCCGCACACCAACCCTCCATTGTTCGACCCTCGGGAGGTTGATTCCGGCTTGCCGGTAGATCCACTGGACAAAGCCGGAGCAGTCCCAGGCTTTGACGGCCGTCCCGCCCCACACATAGGACCCCCCGACACCGTCTTGGGTAAACCGCAGGATATCCTTGCGGGTCTGGCTCAGATCTGGCGACGCTGGTGTCCGCACTGAGACGGTCGGCATATCGACGCAAGGAGAAGGTGCTGTCCCGCCGTCGAGGGCATCAACGATGGCCGATGCTTCCGGCTCCCATCGCGCATACAGCTCGGGAAAGGCCGACACCTGAACAGCCTGGGCAGCCTGGCCTTTGCTCATGGATTGCCATCCAGGGATGTCCAGAAGCCCACGAGGGCTTCCCTGGTTGGGACCAGACGCTCCCCCATAGAAGGCCCGTACGTTGTAGATGGGATCCATCAGCTCTTCGACACTCCCCCAGCCGGCAGCCGGACGTTGCTGAGCCGTGCCAAGGGAGTCGTGATCGCTTCCAACACCGTCGTGCGGATAGTTGAGTGATCCGGGAACGTTCACGTTGGCCAGCACTCTGAGACTGGATTCCTGCAGAGCCATCATGATTGCGATGATCTGCCCCTCTCGCGGCACGCCCAACTGCTTGCCGACTGAAATGTAGTCCCCTGCGAGGCTCAATTGCCGGGCCGTCAGGTTGTCCGGCGCCTGGCTGCTATTGCCGATGTCCAAGGCACCACCCACGTCGGCGCCTCGCTGACCACTCAACCCTGCTGAAGAGCAGATCGAGCCGGTGCTCGTCGCATTGGCGCCGAGCACTGCAACGGCCGCACAGAGCGCAAAAGCACCCGCCAGGATCGCGGTCGTGGCCGCGGCCACCAGAGCCCGGAGGATGATCCGGCGCCGCGCCAGGACAGCCAGCATCGCCGGAGCGGGCATTAGTAGACGATCCTGTTCGGCGCAGCGTAGAAGCCGACCATGATGCAATGATCCGAAGGAGCACTGGCGGCTGGCGGACAGTTGACCATGACGGTGACTGGGGCCGTATACGTGTTGCGGGCAGAAACTGACTGATCTAAGACATGAAGAGAAACCGTGCACACGTGGAGACCCGCCCAGGGCGCCGGTCGCTCTCGCACCTTGGCAAGCTCACTGTCACACATCATGGATTCCACCCTTGCCGAACGGTACGCCTGCTGCCCGGCCAGATACTGATAGGTTCCGGCATTGATCCCAGTCGCTTCGAACTCCTGGACAAGCACGGCCAGAGGATTGGACCCGTCAGGGAGCACTTGCCACCAGTTGCGGAGGCCGGAGTACACCTCGGAGTACGAAGCCCCACGTGTGTCCCACGTATAGACAGCTGTCGCCGCCGCCGATGCCAGCTTGCGGAAGTCCGTTGTGCGCGGCGGGCCATACCTGTCGGGTCCTTCGACGGCGGGGGGAGCCGTCGTCAGCGCTTCTGACTGCGGCCCAGTGGAGGAGGCCACCGAACTCTGGGGAGTCGGCGCCGTCGACAGCGCTGGACCTGGCTCAGGTGCGGGCCCCGGGGTAGGCCGCGTCAAAGCGAACAATACGGTCGCCACACTCAAAACCACGAACGCTAGGAACAACCATCGCCGTTGGCTGCTCGAGCCAGGCAATGCAATTCTCCGGGTCAACGACATTCCAGCCTCCTCGCCAGTTCATTGCAGAATGAGCCGTTGAGGACATGACTTAGCGTGCAGGTCGCCTTGCACCCTGGAGAATCCGCCACGACGTTTGATACAGCCGCCGGGCGAACCCAATCTGCACGGCCACATAGCGCTCCGTGACTCCAAGCTCAGCGGCCAACGCCGCCAAAGCCCTGGCTCGGTCCGGCCCCCGCAAATCGGGACGAACGATGGTTGCCGCAGTTTGACCGAGGACCGGCGTGGGTAGGCATTCTGCCGCACGCTGGCAAACGTCCCCGATATTGCGGATCTCTTTCGGCTCAACCTCCAGTGCGTTTTGAACAGTCCTCGCCGTCTGGCGCACTACCGTCGCCGCATGCCATCGGCGGCGGTCCTGTGTCGAAGGCGGGCCGTACTGGCGTGGCCCGGTCAGACTGTCAACGGCGAGGTCCCAAACTTCCCCCGGCACGCTCGCTCGTGTCAGTTCGATAATCGTTCGCGCCCATTCCTGATCGATGATTTTCTCAGCACTTCGATCCACGCCGCCGATACCCAGAATCGCCAGAGCATCGAGCGATGCCGGTTCGTCCGCAGCCCCGGGCTCCATGAGCAACGGGAACGTCTGATGGCTCAGTTCCCTGCGGATGTGCGCGGCGCACACGTTGGCGCAAACTCCCTGGACCCAGGCCCCGAAGGGAACGCCTGGGAGTTGCCGATAATGGCCGCGGGTCACTCCATCCCACACTGCTACCCGGATGTCCTGCATAACGTCGTCCACGTCGCAGGCCCGGCCGATCCGGGACAGATGCGAAACGACATATCGGCGCACACCGTCAACGGCGACCATGATCTGATCCACCGGGACTGCCAGCACTGTCGGCGCTGGCGGCCTGCGCAAGGAAACATCGACGGTAACTGCACTTGGTTCGTCATGTTGGGCCTGATTTGCTCTGGCTTCGACTCGCACGGGTCTTCACCGCTTCGACTAAACGCTTCCAGTAGGACCGGTGACGGCACGCCCGACACCTCAAGAATGGCCGATAAACCACGGCCGACCACGAATGCAATAAGGCTATGCAAACTATTCTCAAGGATAATTAAAGTATCGTCAAGACGACGGGTCTTACTTTTCTTCGAACTGTAGATGAGAATGGTTCCATGCCAAGGATTACCCAGCCTCACGACGACGCCTGGTCAGCCGACGTCGAGGCCGCCGTCGCGACCTTTGGCAACCGTTCACGGAATGAGATCCTTCGCTACCTTTCGGCGCACGGGCCGGCCTCCCGTGGGGACATTGCGGCATCAGTCAGCGCCGGCGAACCTAGTGTGGCCAAGCACCTGCTGGCATTGGAGGAGTCCGGCGCCATCGTAGTCGATGTCGAACCAGGCCGTCGCCACGGCCGATCGCCGCGCTATTCAGCCAGCCCGGCAAGGATCAAGGAATTGCTGGCGGCTCATCATGAATATCTTCTGGAGGGCTAGCCGCCGCCTGCTCCCCGCCCGGGTGGCGCCCAATATCCTTGTTGAGATATTCAGATATGGCCTGCAAGGTCTCCGGTGATACGTCCCCAAGGGTTCGCGCGGCGAAGGTCTTCACACGGGCCGCACGCAGGGACTTGACGAACTCAAGCTGGGAATCAATGCGTTGGGGCAAGGCTGCATCATCGCCAGTCAGATAGGACGGGTCTACCTTGAAGATGTCACAGAGGCCAGCCAGCAAAACCGGATCGCTGACCAGGCGGCCAGTCCCTTCTTTCATGTAGAACCAGCGCGCGCGAGACAATTTGATGCCCCTCCGTGCAAGGTCCGCCTGCACTTCCCTAAACGTCACCGGTTTCCCGCGCTCTGCAACTACAACGTCGAGCAGCAGATTCAAACGACGGGCGAGCTGGGCCTGAGGCGACAGCCCCGCACCGTGCCCTGTCTCGTCAATCCGCATATCCGCCCCTTGATCAGCCACTTCAACACCGGCAGTCCAGTCAGGTACTGCCCCGCCCTACCGCCCAGTATTCCGCGAGTCATGCGCGTCGGCAATCAGGGTCCCCGAGCTTGGAAGATTCATGGGCAAAAACAAGCCCTTCCATCATGACCTCAGCAGCGGTAACCTGCTGCTGTAGACCCGTCTACAGCAACACGCTCCCTTCATTCCTTAGGTTCCGGTCTCCATGTCGAACATCCTGATGAACCGAACGCGAAGCCAAATTGTCCGCTTCTTACTCAAGAACGGTCCATCAACGTGCAGCGAAATCGGAGCCGGGCTAAAGGCATCGCCGTCGAGCATCCGCCGGCAGCTCAACCTCCTTGGCAACGCCGGTCTTGTCCAGCGAGCCTCCAGCCAGTTCGCGGTCTCTCCCGAGCAAGTGCACCGCCAGACCGACGCCTTTGCAGCCACCTTCCACTTCACGGTCATGCCGCCGGATGGCCCTGCTCCAATGAGCTAGGCAAGACTCAGCATCGAGTCCTGCCGCCAGCACAATCACGAAAGGATCGAAGAAGGCATGAAACTGGAATTCTTCGAACCGGCCGAGGCCGCCTCGGTCCTCAAGTGCTCAGAGGCATGGCTTCGTGACGGGGCCGCCAAGGGCGAGTTCCCGCATTCCGTCTGGGGCAAGGGAAAGATCGTCTTCACGTCTGTCCACTTGAAGGAGATTGCCCAGCTGCGTGAAGTTCGGTCAACGAGTACATCCCCAGCCTCCGTCCGGATGATTGGGACCCGGGCCCAGGCACGCCAGAAATACTCCTAGCTTTGGCGAGTGCCGCAGCTAGCCACGCCAGACAACGGCAGACCGCTCAACGGCATCCGCGGCATCTTGAAGTGCCTGCGGCATCAAGTGGCCGTACACCTGCTCCGTCGTACGCGTGGACGCATGCCCCAGGCGCCTAGACACCGTGAATAGGGAAACGCCGTCCTGGATTAGCCAGGACGCGTGGGTATGGCGCAGATCGTGAATCCGGGGCGACTTGGTCAGCCCGCGCGCTTGCGCCGCTTTCACTGCCGGAACCCAGTAGTGATGCCAATACAGCTTATGGATGATCCGTTCACCCTTTGGCGTCGTAAACAAGAGCTCCGAGCCGGGACGGCTGGCAACCAGGGGAATGAGGACCTCCACCAAGTGCGGATTCAGGGAGACCGTCCTCTTGCCGGCGCCCGTCTTGGTCGCACCGATGTAGTACTCGGAATCAGCGCCACGTTTCCACGCCTTATTGATCCGCATTGTTGCGGGCTTGGACATCAGGTCCACGTCAGCCACGGTCACGGCAGTTGCCTCGCCAAAGCGGGTTCCGGTCATGACCAGGAACTCGGTGAAAGCCCTGTACCGCTCCCCCATGCATTCAAGGATCATCCCAAATTCGGCGTGCGTCAGGAACCGAGCCTCATCCTCTGCCTTTTCGCCCGACGGGAGCTGAACATGTCGGCAAGGATTGTCCTTCCGATAGCGCAGCATGACGGCCGTCTCCATGGCCGCGAAGATCAGGCCATGGTTGTTCTTGATGGTCTTCGGAGACCTGCCCTTCTTCTGCATCGTCTTGATCCAGTAGGTCAGGTGCCGGTAGTCCAGCTTGTCCACGGGAATGTGGCCGATGACGTCCGCGATGTGCAGCTTCAACATCGTCTGGTACGTGTGGACCGTCCCGACGGACGGGCGCACCAGAAGGTCGATGTGTTCCTGGATCACCGCCGCCACAGTGGGTGATTTGGTCTGGTTCTTGACCATCGCATGCTGGGCGATTTCGAAGGACTGGTTGTTCGCGTCGAGGAGGCGCTTCAGCGTCTGGGCTTCGGCCGACGTAGCTAGGGTAATCCCCTCTTGCTTTCGCGTCTCGGGATTCCGCCAGCGGACCGTAAAGGACGTCGATCCATCCGATTTTTTTCGTTCCCAAACGCTGGCCATGCCCAAAATTCTAGGCTTCGTGTGCACAAAAAACGAGCTTTTGTGCACACTCCGGGGTCCAAAACCCCGCTGACCTGCGGAAACACTGTGCCCGAGGTGGGACTCGAACCCACACACCTTTCGATACCGCATTTTGAGTGCGGCGCGTCTGCCAATTCCGCCACTCGGGCGCGGAGTACACGGAGTAACAATCTTAGGCTCACAGCTGAGTTGTGAGCAACGCGATCGCTTCCAGTGCGCGAAATTACTCTACATGCAGATAGGCTGAATTCCAGAATCGCGCCAGTGAAGCCGCAACGAACCCAAGCAGTTCCAAGTACAACAGCGGGCACAACTAAGATGGACTAGTTCCCGCCGTACCTTTCAAGGAGTTCCCGTGTCAGAACAGACGGAGTCAAACCCCAACACCCAGCCGGCCCGCCGCGTGATTGTCGCCGAGGACGAGACCCTTATCCGCCTGGACATCATCGAAATCCTCCGGGGCGAAGGCTATGACGTCATCGGCGAAGCGGACAACGGCGAGAAGGCCGTCCAGCTGGCCGAGGAACTCAAGCCTGACCTCGTCCTGATGGATGTCAAGATGCCGGTCATGGACGGCATCTCAGCAGCCGAAAAGATCGTCAAGGCCCGCATTGCCCCCGTGGTGCTCCTCACGGCCTTCAGCCAGAAGGAGCTCGTTGAGCGTGCCCGCGACGCCGGCGCCATGGCCTACGTGGTCAAGCCGTTCACGCCCGCGGACCTGATCCCCGCCCTCGAAATCGCGCTCTCCCGCCACGAAGAGATCAAGGCCCTCGAAAACGAGGTCTCCGACCTCCAGGAGCAGTTCGCCACCCGCAAGCTCGTGGAGCGCGCCAAGAGCCTGCTCACCACCAAGATGGGCCTCACCGAGCCCGAGGCCTTCCGCTGGATCCAGAAGACCTCCATGGACCGCCGCCTCAGCATGCGCGAGGTTGCCGAAACCATCATCAACCAAGTCAACTAACAGCTGCACCCCCGGCAGGCGACGTACGACGACGGCCTGCCGGGCACTTGCCAGCCGGCACCACCCGCCGGTCCACAAAACAAACCGGTCCGCAGAAAAAAAGGGAGGATCCCCGCCAACCGGCGGGGATCCTCCCTTTTGCACTGCGTGCGGCTCGCGCCGCACGCAGTGGACGTATTAGGCCTTCTTCTTCTTTTCCGGCCAGGGTCCGAGCTTTTCCTTGTTGCTGGCAGCGTCGCCCACGAACGTGGTGTCAGCGAGGTCGCCCACCTTGTGCACCTTCAGCGAGTTGGTCGAACCGGCCTTTCCGGGAGGGGAACCGGCAGCGATGACCACGAGGTCGCCGTCTTCCACCAGATCCAGTTCCAGCAGGCTGCGGTCCACCTGGGCGGTCATTTCGTCGGTGTGGTCCACCATGGGAACCAGGACCGGCTGGATGCCCCAGGTGAGTGCAAGCTGGTTCCAGACGTGCTCCACCGGCGTAAACGCGAAGACAGGCTTGACCGGGCGCAGGCGGGACAGGCGGCGTGCCGAGTCACCGGACTGGGTGAACGCACAGATGTACTTGGCGTCCAGCTGGTCGGCGATCTCGACGGCGGCACGGGTGATGGCACCGCCACGGGTCTTCGGCTTGGTGCCCAGCGGGGGTACGCGCTCCAGGCCGTGGACCTCGGTGGATTCGATGATCCGGGCCATGACCTTGACGGTCTCGATCGGGTACTTGCCCACGCTGGTCTCGCCGGACAGCATGACTGCATCGGCGCCGTCGAGCACTGCGTTGGCGCAGTCCGACGCCTCCGCACGGGTGGGGCGCGGGTTGTCGATCATGGACTCGAGCACCTGAGTGGCGACGATGACCGGCTTGGCCCAGCGGCGGGCCAGTTCGATGGCCCGCTTCTGGACGATCGGCACCTCTTCGAGGGGCAGTTCCACGCCGAGGTCGCCACGGGCCACCATGATGGCGTCGAAGGCGTCGATGATCTCGTGCAGCTGCTCAACGGCCTGCGGCTTCTCGATCTTGGCGATCACCGGCACGCGGCGTCCCTCTGCGTCCATGATCTCGTGGACGCGCTTGATGTCCGTGGCATCACGGACGAAGGACAGGGCAACCATGTCCACGCCGCGGCGCATGGCCCAGCGCAGATCGTCCTCGTCCTTTTCGCTCAGCGCGGGAACGTTGACGGCAACACCGGGCAGGTTGATGCCCTTGTTGTTCGAGACCATGCCGCCGACAGTCACCTGGGCGACCACCTTCACGTCGTCGACCTCGAGGGCCCGCAGGGCCACCTTGCCGTCGTCGATCAGCAGCGCATCGCCGACGTTGACGTCATCGGTCAGGCTCTTCAGCGTGGTGGAGCAGATGTCCTTGGTGCCCGGAACGTCTTCTGTGGTGATGGTGAAGATGTCGCCGACGGCCAGCTCGTGCGGGCCGTCAACAAAGCGGCCAAGACGGATCTTGGGACCCTGGAGGTCCGCCATGATGGCGACGGGCTTGCCGAGCTGCTTCGACGCCCTGCGGACGTTCTCGTACGTCACGTCGTGCACGGAGTAGTCGCCGTGGCTCATGTTCATGCGGGCAACATCCACGCCGGCTTCAACAACTGCGAGGGTGTTCTCGAAGCTGGAAATAGCCGGTCCGAACGTTGCCACGATCTTTGCGCGTCTCATATACCTACCCTATTGGTCTGTTTCTGGATTGGAGTTATACCGCAGGTGAACTTCCGTGGTCCCCCGTTTGTGACTGCTGAGCGTATGACTAGAGAACGGCGATGGCCCGGTCGGTTGGGGCAACCGGGGCAGGCAGGATCGTCGTCCCCATCAGGAATTTGTCAACGGCTGCAGCGCAGGCGCGGCCCTCGGCGATGGCCCACACGATGAGCGACTGCCCGCGGCCGGCGTCACCGGCAACGAACACACCCTCGGTGTTGGTCATGTAGTAGCCGTCGCGGGCCACGTTGCCGCGGCCGTCGAATTCAGCGTGGACCTGCTCGGTGATGCCGGCAGGCTCCGCGCCGGTGAAGCCCAGGGACAGGAACACCAGGTCCGCGGGAATGATCCGCTCGGTGCCTGCCTTCGGGAGACGCTTGCCGTCCACGAACTCGGTCTCGGCAACCTTCACGCCCGTGAGCTTGCCGTTTTCGCCAACGAATTCCACCGTGGAGGCGAGGTACGTACGCTCACCGCCCTCTTCGTGCGCACTCGCCACTTCGAAGAGCGTGGGGAACGTGGGCCACGGCTGGTTCGGCGTGCGCTCCACGGACGGCTGCTTGCCGATCGCCAGGGTGGTCACCGAGGCGGCCCCGTGGCGGTGTGCGGTGCCGAGGCAGTCAGCGCCCGTGTCGCCGCCGCCCAAGATCACCACGTGCTTGCCCTTGGCGTGGATCTGGTTCTCCACCTGCTCCCCCGCAACCACGCGGTTGGCCGGCACGAGGTAGTCCATGGCGTAGTGCACGCCTTCGAGCTCGCGGCCCGGGATCGGCAGGTTCCGCGGCACGGTGGCGCCGGTGGCAACCACCACGGCGTCGTACCGGCGGCGGAGCTGCTCCCAGGTCACGTCGGTGCCCACGGCAACGCCGGTCCGGAAGCGCGTGCCTTCGGCCTTCATCTGCTCAAGGCGCCGGTCAACCTGTTCCTTCTCCATCTTGAAGTCGGGAATGCCGTAACGCAGGAGCCCGCCGATCTTGTCGTCGCGCTCGTACACGGCAACGGTGTGGCCCACACGGGTCAGCTGCTGGGCCACGGCCAGGCCGGCGGGGCCGGAGCCCACCACTGCCACGGTCTTGCCCGTCAGGCGGGTAGGCGGCAGCGGGTTGACCCAGCCGTTGTCGAACGCCTCGTCAATGATGGAGACCTCAACCTGCTTGATGGTCACCGCAGGCTGGTTGATCCCCAGCACGCAGGACGCCTCGCAGGGAGCCGGGCACAGCCGGCCGGTCCATTCGGGGAAGTTGTTGGTGGCATGCAGCCGCTCAATCGCTTCCTCGCCCTTGTCCCGCCACACGAGGTCGTTCCACTCGGGAATCAGGTTCCCCAGCGGGCAGCCCTGGTGGCAGAACGGCACGCCGCAATCCATGCAGCGGCCGGCCTGGCTCTTCAGGACACCCTTTTCCTGAGCCTCGTACACTTCCTTCCAGTCCATAATGCGGACGGGAACGGGACGGCGCGGCTGGGTTTCACGCTGACGTACTTTCAGAAATCCGCGTGGATCAGCCACCGGTCACCTCCAGGATTCGAGACCATACTTCTTCGCCATCGGGGTCCAGGCCCTCTTCGATCGCGTCAAGGCGGGTCTGCAATACGGCCGCGTAGTCGCGCGGCAGGACTTTGGTAATGCGGGCTGCGGTGTCGTCGAAGTTTTCGAGCAGCCGCTGCGCGTGCAGCGATTCGGTTTCCTCGACGTGCTTGACCAGGAGGCCGTGCACAATGTCTCGGTCCTCGGCATCCAGTTCGCGCAGCTGCAGTTCGCCGGATTCCAGCGCCTGCTTGTTGACACGGGTGGTCCGCAGATCCAGCACGTAGGCCGTTCCGCCTGACATGCCCGCACCGAAGTTACGGCCGGTGCGGCCGATGATCAGCGTCTGGCCGCCGGTCATGTACTCACAGCCGTGGTCGCCGATCCCCTCGACAACCGCCGTGGCGCCGGAGTTCCGGACCAGGAAGCGTTCGCCCACCTGGCCGCGCAGGAACATCTCGCCGCTGGTGGCACCGTAGCCGATCACGTTGCCGGCAATCACGTTGCTCTCGGCCTGGAACACGTTGGTACGGTCCGGGCGGACGATGATGCGGCCGCCGGAGAGGCCCTTGCCCACGTAGTCGTTCGAGTCGCCGAACATCCGCAGCGTGATGCCGGCGGGCAGGAAGGCGCCCAGCGACTGGCCCGCGGTACCGGTCAGCGTGATGTCGATCGTGTCCGTCGCCAGCACATCGGTACCGAACGTCTTGGTCACGGTGTGGCCCAGCATGGTGCCAACGGAACGGTCCGTGTTGATGACGTCCACGGCGATCTTCACCGGGCTGCGGTCGGTCAGCGCCTCGGCGGCCATGGTGATGAGCCGCTGGTCGAAGTGCTTGTCCAGCTCATGGTTCTGGCCGGTCAGGTTGCGCAGCGGGGCGTCGTCATCGAACTCGAGCCCGTGCAGGATCGGGTCCAGATCCAGCCCTTCGGCCTTCCAGTGGTTGATCGCTTCACGGGTGTCCAGCATTTCGGCGTGGCCGATTGCCTCTTCGATGCTGCGGAAGCCGAGCTCCGACAGGATCTCTCGGACCTCTTCAGCCAGGAACTCGAAGAAGTTGACCACGAACTCCGGCTTGCCGCTGAAGCGGGCCCGCAGTTCGGGGTTCTGCGTGGCAACGCCCACCGGGCAGGTGTCCAGGTGGCAGACGCGCATCATGATGCAGCCTTCCACCACCAGCGGTGCCGTGGCGAAGCCGAATTCCTCGCCGCCGAGTAGCGCTGCGATTACGACGTCGCGGCCGGTCTTGAGCTGGCCGTCCACCTGCACCACCACGCGGTCGCGCAGGCCGTTAAGCATCAGGGTCTGCTGGGTCTCTGCGAGCCCCAGCTCCCACGGAACACCGGCGTGCTTGAGCGAGTTCAGCGGCGAGGCGCCGGTACCGCCGTCGTGGCCGGAAACCAGTACGACGTCGGCCTTCGCCTTGGTGACACCGGCGGCAACTGTGCCGATTCCCACCTCGGAAACGAGCTTGACATGCACCCGGGCCGACGGATTGGCGCGCTTGGCGTCGTAGATCAACTGGGCGAGGTCTTCGATCGAGTAGATGTCGTGGTGCGGGGGCGGGGAAATGAGTCCGACGCCGGGGGTCGAGTGGCGCGTCCGGGCAACCCAGGGGTACACCTTCTGCGCCATCAGCTGGCCGCCTTCGCCGGGCTTGGCGCCCTGCGCCATCTTGATCTGGATGTCGTCTGCGTTGGTCAGGTACAGGCTGGTCACGCCGAAGCGGCCGGAGGCAATCTGCTTGACGGCCGAGCGGCGCTCCGGATCCAGCAGGCGGTCCACGTCCTCGCCGCCTTCACCGGTGTTGGACTTGCCGCCCAGCCGGTTCATGGCGATCGCGAGGGTCTCGTGGGCTTCCTTCGAGATGGACCCGTAGCTCATGGCACCGGTGGAGAAGCGCTTGACGATGCTGGAGACGGGCTCCACTTCCTCAAGCGGCACGGCGGGACGGGCGTCGGTCTTGAACTTCAGCAGGCCGCGGAGGGTCATGAGGTTCTCGGACTGGTCGTCCACGCCCCGGGTGTAGGACTTGAAGATGTCGTAACGGCGTTCACGCGTGGCGTGCTGCAGCCGGAAAACCGTCTCCGGGTTGAACAGGTGCGGTTCGCCGTCGCGGCGCCACTGGTACTCGCCGCCGCCGAGCAGCGGGCGGTGCGGCTGCTCGATGCCGCCCTCCGGGTACGCCATCTGGTGCCGGGCCGAAACCTCAGCGGCAATGACGTCGAGCCCGACGCCGCCGAGCTGGGAGTGCGTGCCGGCGAAGAATTCGTCCACCAGCTCCTGGCCGAGGCCAAGCGCTTCGAACGTCTGGGCACCGGTGTAAGAGGCCACCGTGGAGATGCCCATCTTGGACATGATCTTCAGGACACCCTTGCCGAGGCCCTTGATCAGGTTGTAGACGCCGTCCTGCGGCGTCACCCCGACAACATCTCCGCTGCTGATGAGCTGTTCCACGGATTCCATGGCCAGGTACGGGTTGACGGCGGAGGCGCCGTAGCCGATCAGGACTGCCACGTGGTGCGTCTCGCGGACGTCGCCGGCTTCGACCACCAGGGCGGTCTTGGTCCGGTTGGCGCTGCGCAGTAGGTGGTGGTGCACGGCGCTGACAAGCAGCAGCGACGGAATGGGCGCCCACTGGGCGTTCGAGTCGCGGTCCGAGAGCACCACGTACTGCACGCCGCGGTTGATGGCGCCGGAGACCTGCTCGCAGATTTCCGTCAGGCGGGCGCGCAGCGCGTTTTCGCCGCCTTCGGGGCGGTACAGGCCGCGGACCTTCATGGCGACCCTGTCGCCGTCGGGGCTTTCGATGTTCGCGATCTTGGCGAGCTGGTCGTTGTTGATCACCGGGAACGGCAGCGAAACCTGCGGCTGCCGGACCTGCTTGGTATCCAGCAGGTTGCCGTTCGGGCCGATGGCACACGTCAGCGACGTGACCAGCTCTTCGCGGATGGCGTCCAGCGGCGGGTTGGTGACCTGGGCGAAGGACTGCACGAAGTAGTCAAACAGGAGCCGGGGGCGCTTGGACAGCACGGCCACGGGAGTATCCGAACCCATGGCGCCGAGGGGCTCGGCACCGGTGCGGGCCATCGGGCCCAGCAGGATCTTCAGTTCCTCGGTGGTGTAGCCGAAGGTCCGCTGGCGGATGTTCACAGACGCGGCCGTGTGCACCACGTGCTCGCGTTCCGGCAGCTCGTTGAGGTCGATCAGGTTGTCCTTGACCCACTCCGCCCACGGGTTGGCGGCGGCGACTTCGGCCTTGACCTCTTCATCATCGATGATGCGGCCGGCCTCAGTGTCCACCAGGAACATCTTGCCCGGGGAGACACGGCCCTTCTTGACCACCTTGGAAGGTTCGACGTCGATGACGCCCACCTCGGAGGCGAACACCACCAGGCCGTCTTCGGTGATCCAGTAGCGTCCGGGGCGCAGGCCGTTGCGGTCAAGCGTTGCGCCCACCAGGCTGCCGTCGGTGAATGAAACGGCGGCGGGACCGTCCCACGGCTCCATCAGGAGGGAGTGGTATTCGTAGAACGCCTTGCGGGCAGGATCCATCGTGGCGTGGTTTTCCCAGGCCTCCGGGATCATCATCATTATCGAGTGCGTGATGGGGCGTCCGGAGAGCCAGAGCAGCTCGGCCACTTCATCGAACGATGCCGAGTCGGAGGCACCCGGGGTGCAGATGGGGTACAGCTCCTCGGGGGAATCCCCCAGCAGCGGGTTGGCCAGCTGCGACTGGCGCGCACGCATCCAGTTCCGGTTGCCCTTGACGGTGTTGATTTCACCGTTGTGGGCAATGGTGCGGAACGGCTGGGCCAGCGGCCAGGACGGGAACGTGTTGGTGGAGAAGCGCGAGTGCACGATCGCGAGCTTGGTCTTGAAGCGCTTGTCCGAGAGGTCCGGGTAGAACGGCTCCAGCTGGGCGGTGGTGAGCATGCCCTTGTAGACGATGGTCCGCGAGGACAGCGACGGGAAGTACACGCCGAACTTGTTCTGGGCACGCTTGCGGATACGCCAGGCACGGGAGTCGAGTTCGTTGCGCTCCAGCACTTCCCCGGTGCTGGAGGCAAAGAACGGCTGGGAGAAGTACGGCATGCACGCCCGGGCCATGGCACCGACGAGGTCTGCCACGATCGGAACTTCGCGCCAGCCCAGGACGGTGAGTCCCTCATCGGCGGCGAGGCTTTCGATGCCTGCCTTGGCGGCATCGGCTTCACGCTGCTCGGCGGGCAGGAATGCCGTACCGGCGACGTACTGTCCGGGTGCCGGAAGCTCAAACTCGGTGACGGCGCGGAAGAACTCGTCCGGGATCTGCATCAGCAGCCCGGCGCCGTCGCCCGTTCCCTCATCGGCACCTACGGCACCGCGGTGCTCGAGGTTGCGCAGTGCGGTCAGGGCGGCGTCGACAATGTCATAGCCGGGCTCCCCGCGGAGCGTGGCGATGATGGCGAGGCCGCAGGCGTCCTTCTCCTGCTCCGGGTTGTAGAGCCCACCGGCCTCCGGCAGCGCCGCGAACCGCTTGAACGGCGACATGGCAGGTGCAGGCTGGTTCGGTTCGGACCAACTGGGGCTGTGAAGAGTTTGGGTCATGGGAGACGTCCTTCCTCCTGATCGAGCGTATGGAAGGGACAACGTTGGCCCCACTCGCGGTGCCTGTGTGATGGGCACAACAAAGTGTTACTTACTGGAAATTGTAGGTCAGCCCGGCCTGCTGAACTAACAGTTACGCAGGCCCTGACCTGGGCTTGACCCGGCGGCAGCTCTGTGCTGACGGGAGGGGGCCCTGGTGCCACGACGCTGTGGGAACGGGCGCTGCGGGCGGTAGCCCTGCTGCCCGGTTTGCCGGCCCTGACTACTTGGTGCGGTCAGTGTCCGGCGCGGATCCGGAGTCCTGGTGAAGGGGGTTTTCAGCTGCCGGCCCGCCCTTGGCGGGCGTGGTGCCGGCAGTTGATTCCCTCACCGCTTCAGTTGGGGCGGAAGTGTGCCCCGGACCGCTTTGGTTATCAGGGAGATTACCACGGGACCCACTATCTGAGACACTCTTGTCCGAATGCCGGATGCTTTTGCCGTCCGCCGGAACGGCTGCCAGTTCGGCATCTTCCGCCTTGTGGTCCTCGGCGTCGCCGTCCTTATCGGACGGAACGTGACCGGCAAGGTACGGGGTGTCCGGCTCATCGCGCTTGCGAAGACCCAGCACGATGAACACGATCAGGGCCGCCAGGAAGACGAAGATGCTGGTCCAGACGTTGAGGCGGGTGGTGATGCCGAACAGGTTGATCTGTTCGGCATCGTCGATGCGCATGGCCTCGATCCAGACGCGGCCGAGCGTGTAGTACATGGCGTACAGCCAGAACAGCCGTCCGCGCCGGAAGTTGAACTTCCGGTCGAGTGCAAGCAGGATCACGACGCCGACGATGTTCCAGAGGGATTCATAGAGGAACGTCGGGTGGAAGAGGGTGTCAGCCGGCATTCCGGCCGGGAAGTTCGCGTTGTCGGCGTCGATCTGCAGGCCCCAGGGAAGTGTGGTGGGCCCGCCGAAGAGTTCCTGGTTGAAGTAGTTGCCCCAGCGGCCGACAGCCTGGGCCAGCAGCAGACCTGGTGCGGCGGCGTCCAGGAACGCGGTCAGCTTGACCCCCGCCCGGCGGCAGCCGATCCAGGCGCCGACAGCACCGAGCAGCACGGCGCCCCAGATGCCCAGTCCGCCGCGCTGGATCTGCGGAATTAGGGAAAGGTCACCCGTGCCGTCGAAGCCGGGGCCGAAGTACGCATCCGGGGAAGAGAACACGTGGTAAAGCCGGCCGCCGATGATGCCGAACGGGATGGCCCAGATGGCGATGTCCCACAGGCTGCCCTCCGGTGTGCCGCGCTTGTTCCAGCGGACCGAGGTCAGCCACAGGCCAACCACGATTCCGGCGAGGATGCACAGCGCGTACGCGTGGATGCGCAGCGACCCCCACGGCAGCGGGATATCGAACCCGGACCAGTCCGGGCTCGGAATGCTGGCGGGGACCATGGCCGCCACGTGGAGGACAGTCTGCATTTTTAGGCTTCTTCCCTGGACAGGCCGGTGCTGAGGTCTTTGGTCAGGGCGGCGACAGCGTCCACGCCGCCGTCGCGGATGGCGGCGACGAGCGCCGTGCCCACGATCACGCCGTCAGCGTAGGCCGCGATCTCGCGGACCTGGCCGGCATTGGACACTCCGAGGCCGACGCACACGCGTTCCGCCCCGGCCGCGTGCGCTGCGGCGACGACGCCTTCGGCGGCACTGCTGACGGATGTTCGGGCCCCGGTGACGCCCATGATGGACACGGCATAGACGAAGCCGCGGCTGGCATCAACCGTGCGCTTCATGCGTTCCGGCGAGGACGACGGGGCCACAAGGAAAACCCGGTCCAGTCCGTACTTGTCCGAGGCAGCCATCCACTCGGAGGCTTCGTCGGGAATCAGGTCCGGGGTGATGAGCCCGGCTCCCCCGGCTTCGGCCAGCTGGCGCGAGAATTCGTCCACGCCCATCCGGACCACCGGGTTCCAGTAAGTCATCACCAAAACGGCGGCGTCGGTCTTGCTGGTGATGCCGCGGACCACGTCGAAGACCTGCCGGACGTGGAACCCGTTGGCCAGCGCCTCGGTGGTGGCAGCCTGGATGACCTGGCCGTCCATGACCGGGTCGGAGTAAGGGATTCCGATTTCGATCAGGTCGGCGCCGTTTTCGGCCAGCGCGATGCCTGCCGCAATGGTCTGTTCCACGTCGGGGTAGCCGGCCGGCAGGTAGCCGATGAGGGCCGCCCGCCCTTCAGCGCGCGCCTTGTCGATGGCGGCTGCCGATTTGCTGGTGCTGGTGATGTCCTGAACGCCGGTCACAGCTGTTCCCCCTCTTTGCCGATTTCGGCCTCAACGGAATCCTTGTCCAACAGGTCGAACCATTCAGCGGCCGTGGCCACGTCCTTGTCGCCGCGGCCGGAGAGGTTGACGACGACGATCTTGCTGTCCGCGGGCTGCCCTTCAGCCTCCGCTTCGGCCGCGAGGCGCTGGCCCACCTTGATGGCGCCGGCCAGGGCGTGGGCGGATTCAATGGCGGGGATGATGCCTTCGGTCCGGCACAGGAGCCGGAAGGCGTCCATGGCTTCGGCGTCGGTAATGGGTTCGTAGCTGACGCGGCCGATGTCCGCCAGGTAGGCGTGTTCGGGGCCGACGCCGGGGTAGTCCAGGCCTGCGGAGATGGAGTGCGACTCGATGGTCTGGCCGTCGTCGTCCTGCATCAGGTAGGAACGCGCGCCGTGCAGCACGCCGGGCTTGCCCAGCGTGATGGTGGCGGCGTGGCGTCCGGTATCCACGCCGTCGCCGCCGGCCTCGAAGCCGAAGATCCTGACCGAGGGGTCGTCCAGGAATCCGTGGAAGATGCCGATCGCGTTGGAGCCGCCGCCGATGCAGGCGCAGACCGCGTCAGGGAGCCGGCCGGCCTGTTCCAGGATCTGGGCGCGGGCTTCCTCGCCGATCACCTCGTGGAAATACCGCACCATCGCCGGGAACGGGTGGGCTCCGGCGGCCGTGCCGAGCAGGTAATGGGTGTGGTCGACGTTGGCAACCCAGTCACGGAGTGCCTCGTTGATGGCATCCTTGAGGGTCTGGGATCCGCTGGTCACCGGGATGACTGTGGCACCCAGGAGCTCCATGCGGGCCACGTTCAGTGCCTGGCGGCGGCAGTCCTCGGCGCCCATGTACACCACGCACTCAAGGCCCAGCAGGGCGGCCGCAGTTGCGCTGGCCACGCCGTGCTGGCCGGCTCCGGTCTCGGCAATCACGCGGGTCTTGCCCATGCGCTTGGCGAGCAGGGCCTGGCCCAGGACGTTGTTGATCTTGTGCGAACCGGTGTGGTTCAGGTCCTCGCGCTTGAGGAAGACGCGGACGCCGCCGGCGTGCCCGGCGAAGCGCTTGGCCTCGGTGAGCAGGGACGGGCGGCCGGAGTAGTTCTTGTTCAGGTCCTTGATCTGGGCGACGAACTCCGGGTCGGCCTTGGCCTTCTCGAAGGTGTCTTCCAGCTCGTCCAGGGCCGCGATAAGGGATTCGGGCATCCAGCGCCCGCCGTAGGAGCCGAAGTACGGGCCCGGCGCGTGGCGCAGGGACCGGTCTCCTTGCAGAAATGCGTCCGCGGTGCCCTCATCAGAGCCGGTTGTTGGCGCGTCGACCATCGGTCTCACCATCCTGTTCCACTGTTCATAAGAAAATTCGGATGGCGCCCGGCGTCAGCGGTCTGCCGCCGGGCGCCCCGGTCGTCAGACCCGTGCTGCGATGGCTTCTGCCCCGGCAGCGGTAAATTCGGCAATCCGCTCTCGCGGGGTTGCATCGCTCACCAGCGCTTCGCCCACCAGCACGGCGTTGGCGCCGTTCGCGGCGTAGTGCCGGACGTCGTCCGCGCCGCGGACTCCGGATTCGGCAACAATGACCGCTTCCGGAGGGATGCCGCCGGCGAGGGAGGCAAACACGGAACGGTCGACGTCGAGCGTCTTGAGGTTGCGGACATTGACGCCGATGATCCGGGCGTCAGCCGCGACGGCGCGTTCGATCTCCTCCGCCGTGTGCGTCTCCACCAGCGCGTTCATGCCCAGTTCACGGGTGAGCTGGCTGAAGTCGCGCAGCTCAGAGTCGCTCAGCGACGCGACGATCAGAAGCACCAGGTCCGCGCCGTGCGCACGCGCTTCCCAGATCTGGTACTCGTCCACCGTGAAGTCCTTGCGGAGCAGCGGCACATCAACGGCTTTCCGGACGGCGTCCAGGTCGGCGAGGGACCCGCTGAACCGGCGTTGTTCGGTGAGGACGCTGATGACGGAAGCGCCGCCGTCGGCGTACTGGACTGCCAGCTCGGCAGGATCCGCGATGCTCGCCAGATCGCCCTTGGAGGGGCTGCGCCGCTTGATTTCGGCAATGACCTTCAGCTGGTTCCGCGGCGAGGCGTTCCCGCCGAGGGCAGCCCAGGCATCGCGCGCGGGCGCGGCCGCTGCGGCGCGGTCCTTCAGTTCGGCGAGGGACACCAGGCGCCGGCGGGCCTCCATGTCCTCCCGTGCACCGGCATTGATGTCATCGAGAACAGTCACTGCTAGTGGCCGGAGTTCTTCAGCTTGCTGCCGTCCACGCCGTAGCCGGCCTTGCGCATGATCCAGCCGAGCAGCAGGCCGATCACCATGACTGCGGCGCCGGCAATGAAGATGGGGGTGCTGGCGATGACAAAGGCGATGGACGCAATGAGGGCGCCCACCAGCATGACGATCACGCACGTCCACGCTGCCGGGCTGTTGCCGTGGCCGAGGTCTGCACTGTGGTCGACGCCGGTGTTGACGTTCCGGGCAGCAGCGGATTTGGATGCGGAAACAGTGGCTTTGCTCATGGAAATCTCCTCAGGATGAATACTGGTTACATTCTGCCATTTTTTGGCGGTGCCTTGGACATCGGCGGGCCGGCCTAGGTGGGGTCGTCGCCCCGGGACAGCCTGTCCCAGCTGTCGATCTCATCCGCGGGGCCCTCCGGGGCGCCGGCCGTGCCAGCCGTCGCGGCGTCATATTTAGTGCGCGTCTTCCAGTGGCGTCCGGCCGGAATGATCAGCAAGGCTCCGAGTCCCAGCAGGACACCGGCGACGACGGCGAGTGCCGGGAAGGCGGAAACGCTCACCTGGACGCTGCTTCCGGTGATGCCGGTGGCGGCCGCGATGGACCCCTGGGCGGCGGCCAGCGGATCCGTCATCACCGTCACCGCGGCGGTCACGATGCCAACGGACGCCAGGACAATGATCGCCGTAATGATCCAGCGCGCGATCCGCCCCGCGATCGAGGCGGCCAGGCCGCCTGCCAACGCGACGAGTGCCAGCGCGGTGACGGTGGTCGCCGCCTTGCTCCCCTGCACCGGCAGGCCGTCCTGGCTGTTGACTGCCTGGCCCAGCTGGGCCGGATCCAGATGCACGGTCAGCCATGTCTGGGTGGTGGTGCCGAAGACCGCCAGGGCCATCGCCGCAATGACCAGGACCAGCGTCGACTTCCGCGCCCACACCGGAGCACCCGTCCGGCTGGCCGCCTGCGTGCCCGTTTTGTCCTCGGTGACGCCGTCTTCCATGACACCCATCAACTGCCCGGGCTCTTGCTGCGTGAGCTGCCCGCGGCATCTCCGGGCTCCGTCAGGGAGTCGGCGGTAATGTTGTGCAGGGATCCGGCCGTGTGGACGGCGCGCAGCGGCGCGGCCGCCTTGTTGACCGTTTCGAGGGCTTCGGTCGGGTTGACGGAATCGGCCACGATGCCGCCGCCGGCCTGGACGTAGGCTCGTCCCTCCCGGAGCAGGGCGGAACGGATGGCGATGGCCATGTCCATGTCTCCGGCGAAGTCCAGGTAGCCCACCACCCCGCCATAGATGCCGCGGCGGTGCGGTTCCAGCTCATCCAGGAGCCGGAGCGCGCGCGGCTTGGGGGCTCCGGAGAGCGTTCCTGCCGGAAAGGTTGCCTTCAGGACGTCGTAGGCCTTGGCGGTGGGAGCAAGCCTGCCCACCACCGTGGAAACCAGGTGCATGATGTGGCTGAAGCGCTCCACCTCCATGAACTGCGTGACGTCCACCGTGCCGGCAACGCACACTTTGGAGAGGTCGTTGCGGGACAGGTCCACGAGCATGAGGTGTTCGGCGCGTTCCTTCTGGTCGGCCAGCAGCTCCTCCGCGAACGCCTTGTCCGCTTCCACGGTCTTGCCCCTGGGGCGGGAGCCTGCGATGGGGTGGGTGATGACTTCCTCGCCGGTGACCGTCACGAGGGCTTCCGGGGACGAGCCCACGATGGAGTACTGCCGGCCGGCGGCGTCTTCAAGGCTGAAGATGTACATGTACGGGCTGGGATTGGTGTTGCGCAGCACCCGGTACACGTCGAGCGGATCCGCGCCGCACTCCATTTCGAAACGGCGGGAAATCACCACCTGGAACACTTCACCGTCCACGATCGCTTCCTTGCCGCGATCCAGGGCAGCAAGGTAGTCGGGTTCGTTCCAGCGTTCCTGGACACTGGAAGCGAAGTCCAGGGCGGCGGGCTCCAGCACGGAAATCGGCTGCTCAACCGGCGTGCTGACCTTGGCAAGCAGTGCCTTGACCCTGGCGACGGCGTCGTGCCAGGCCTCGTCCACGCGCTCGGAGCTGTTGTCGAAGTTGATGGCGTTGGCGATCAGCAGGACGGTGCCGTCCATGTTGTCGTGCACAGCCATGTCGGTGACCAGGTTGAGGGCCAGTTCCGGCAGTTCCAGGTCGTCTTCGGGCGGGCTGGTGAGTTTCTCCCAGTGCCGCACGGTCTCCCAGCCGAGGAAGCCGACCAGGCCCGAGGTGAAGGGCGGCAGGCCGTCGAAGCGGTCGGTGCGCAGCGCCTCCACGGTGTCCCTGATGGCATCCACCGGGTTCCCGTCCACGGGCACGCCCGCAGGGGGTTCGCCCAGCCAGTGCGCCTGGCCGTCCTTGGTGGTCAGCGTGGCGCGGGATTTGGCGCCGATGAACGAATAGCGGGACCATGAACCGCCCACGGCCGCGGATTCCATCAGGAAGGTGCCGGGCTGGCCGTTCGCCAGCTTCCGGTAGAGCCCGATGGGCGTCTCCGCGTCGGCCAGTACCTTCAACCGGACGGGGATGACACGGCTGTGGCTGGCGAGTTCCCGGAATTCTTCGAGGCCCGGGCTGATGATTCCAAGGTCCTGCATGGCTATGGTTCTCCGCCTGTTCTTGTGTAATGCCTGAAACGTGTGGATGGGTGTCCTGCGCTGCGCCCGGCCTGGCGTTAGCCGGCGTTTTCGCTGGCGCCGGCGTTGCCGGGGACCACCGACAGCCCGCGGCCGTCGAAGCAGGTCCGCGTGCCCGTGTGGCAGGCCGCGCCGACCTGGTCAACGCGGACCAGGAGGGCGTCGCCGTCGCAATCCAGTGCAACGGACTTCACCCACTGCACATGGCCGGAGGTATCGCCCTTGCGCCAGTACTCCTGGCGGGAACGGGAGTAGAACGTCACCCTCCCGGTGGTCATGGTGCGCCGCAGCGCCTCGTCGTCCATCCAGCCGAGCATCAGCACCTCGTTGGTGTCGAACTGCTGGACGATGGCGGCCACGAGGCCGGCGCCGTCGCGCTTGAGGGCGTCCGCCACGTCGGCAGGCAGGACGGAGGGTACTGGTTGCACAGGGGCAGGGGCGGGGGCGGGCTGCTCAGACATCAGACCAAGTCTAGTGCCTCGCCGCAGTGTGACGATCAGGGGTCAAATTGGCAGCGCTTCCACTGCGCAACTCGCGGCCTCTCGTGCTAGTTTCACAAGTGATGCATTTCGTCGATCCGTCCCGAGAAGTCCTGGCCGAGACCCTGCTGGCGGCCGGTCCTGACTCCCCCACGCTCTGCAGGGGCTGGCACACGCGTGACCTCGCCGCGCACCTTTACCTGCGCGAGCGCAAGGCCGGGGTGGGGCTTGGCCTGATCGTCAAGAGCCTGGCGAAGGCCTCTGACGAGGCCACCGCAAAGCTGGCGGCCAAACTCAAGACCCCCGAGGACTACACCCGGCTGGTGAACATCTTCCGCGGCGGTCCTCCGGCACTGTCGCCGCTGAGGATCAAGGCCCTGGCCGAGAGCTCCAACCTCATCGAGTACTTCGTGCACACCGAGGACGTCCGCCGCGCCGTGGACCGGTGGGCTCCGCGGGCCCTGGACGAGGAATACTCCGACGCACTGTGGGACGAACTCATCAAGCGCGCGGCCATCCTGTACCGGGGAGTGGACCTGGGAATCGTGCTGGTGCGCCCCTCCGGTCCCCGCCATGTGGCCAAACGGGCGCCCGTTTCGGTGGCCATCGTTGGCGAACCCGGTGAACTGCTGATGCACGCCCACGGGCGCACCCGCCATGCGCTGGTGACCTTCGAAGGCCAGCCGGACGCCGTCGCGCTTCTCCAGTCAGCCGAAGTCGGCCTCTAGCAGCCCGCCTCCGGCAGGCCGGAAAGTCCGCCTAGCGGACTTCGAAGCCCGCCTCGCGGATGGCCGTCTTGACCTGCGAAATCATGTCCAGCGGACCGAAGTGGAAGATCGACGCCGCCAGGACGGCATCCGCCCCGGCTGCGACGGCGGGCGGGAAGTGTTCGGGCTTGCCGGCCCCGCCGGAGGCGATGATCGGCACCTTGACGGCGGCGCGAACCAGGCGGATCAATTCGATGTCGAAGCCGTCCTTGGTTCCGTCGGCATCAATGGAGTTGAGCAGGATCTCGCCAACGCCGCGGTCCGCGGCTTCACGTGCCCACTCGATGGCGTCAATCCCGGTCCCCTGCCGGCCGCCGTGCGTGGTCACTTCAAAACCTGATGCCGTGGGCTCGGAACCGGGCCGGGTGCGCCGGGCATCCACGGACAGCACCAGGACCTGGGAACCGAAGTGCCGCGTTATTTCATCGATGACGTCGGGCCGGGCCACGGCAGCGGTGTTGATGGAGGCCTTGTCCGCTCCGAAACGCAGCAGCTTGTCCACCTCGGCCACGCCGCGGACGCCGCCGCCCACGGTGAGCGGGATGAAGACTTCCTCGGCGGTGCGGCGGACCACGTCAAAGGTGGTCTCGCGGTTGCCCGAGGAGGCTGTCACGTCCAGGAAGGTCAGTTCGTCCGCCCCGCCGTTGTCGTAGCGGTGCGCCAGTTCCACGGGGTCGCCGGCGTCCCGGAGGCCTTCAAAGTTGATGCCCTTGACCACGCGGCCGGCGTCAACGTCCAGGCACGGGATGACGCGCACTGCTACAGCCATGATTTCTCCTGAGGATTCGCTGGTGGGAGATTCGGTGGGGCCCGCCGGAGACGGCCCGCTCGACGACGGGCCCGCGTCAGATCCGGCAGGCGTGGATGCTGCTGACCAGGATGGCGCGGGCGCCCAGGTCGTACAGTTCGTCCATGATCCGGTTGGTTTCCCTCTTGGGCACCATGGACCGGACGGCAACCCACTCGGAGTCGCGCAGCGGCGAGACGGTGGGTGATTCCAGGCCGGGTGTCAGTGCAGCTGCCTGCTCCACCAGTTCCTTGCGGATGTCATAGTCCATCAGGACGTATTGCCGGGCAACCAGCACGCCCTGCAGGCGGCGGATCAGGACTTCGATTTCCTTGGCCGTGCCGTTCGCGGCGCCTTCCTGGCCAACGCGGCGGATCAGCACCGCTTCCGACTTCAGGATCGGTTCGCCGAAGATTTCCATCCCGGCTGCCTTGAGCGTGTTGCCGGTTTCGACGACGTCGGCAATCGCGTCCGCGACGCCGAGCCGCACCGATGATTCGACGGCGCCGTCCAGGCGGACCACCTTGGCGTTAATGCCGCGTTCGGCCAAGTAGCCGCGCAGTAGCCCGTCGTAGCTGGTGGCGAGTCGCTTGCCGTCGAGCTCTTCCACCTTGGTGAAGTCGCCCACCGGTCCGGCGAACCGGAACGTCGAGGCAGCAAAGCCCAGCGGCAGCAGTTCCTCGGCCTCCACTTCGGCGTCGAGGAGCAGGTCGCGGCCGGTGATGCCGACGTCGAGCGTTCCGCGGCCCACGTACACGGCGATGTCGCGCGGGCGGAGGAAGAAGAATTCAATGTCGTTGTCCGGGTCCACCATGACCAGTTCGCGGGTGTCGCGGCGCTGGCGGTAGCCGGCTTCGGACAGCATGGCCGAAGCCGCTTCGGACAGGGATCCCTTATTGGGGACGGCAACTCGCAGCATGAGGGTCTTTCTGGGTTAGGAAGTCTTGGTTACAGGCAATCAGCCACGCTCAGCATGGCTACAGATGCTTGTAGACGTCTTCCAAGGTGAGGCCTTTGGCGAGCATCAGAACCTGCAGGTGGTACAGGAGCTGGGAGATTTCCTCGGCTGCGGCTTCATCGGATTCGTATTCGGCAGCCATCCACACTTCGGCGGCTTCCTCCACGACCTTCTTGCCGATGCCGTGGACTCCGGACTCCAATTCTGCGACGGTGCGGGAGCCTGCCGGACGGGTGGCTGCCTTCTCACTCAGTTCTGCGAACAGCGTCTCGAAATTCTTCACGCCCTCCAGCCTACTTGCTCCGGGCCTGACCCCGCCTGTCGGGCCGTTCCATGACGGCGCCGATGTGAGGTATTGCACAGGTCCGGAGCAGGTGGCGGTGCGGCTAGACGTACTGCTTCAGCGTCACGGCGGTGGCCAGTGCAGCGGTGACTGCCTCGTGGCCCTTGTCTTCCTTGGACCCCGGCAGGCCCGCACGGTCCAGGCCCTGCTGCTCGGTGTCGCAGGTGAGCACGCCGAAGCCAACGGGAACGCCGGTGTTGACGCTGACGTCGGTCAGTCCCATCGTGGCCGCCTCGCAGACGTACTCGAAGTGCGGGGTTCCGCCGCGGATCACGACGCCGAGTGCCACCACGGCGTCGAAGTGCTTGGCCAGCCGGGCGGCCGCCACGGGGAGTTCAAAGCTTCCCGGTACCCGGAGCACGGTCGGTTCGCTGATGCCGGCGTCCTTCGCGGCGCGGAGGGCTCCGTCCAGGAGCCCGTCCATGATCTGGGTGTGCCAGCTCGCGGCCACAATGGCCAGCTTCAGCTGCGACGTCTCCGCCGGGTTGAGGGTTGTGAGGTCAATCTCCGGTGCGCCGTGTCCACTCATCTAAGTCTCCTGGTTCGTTCCTGTTGGGGTCAGTCTTGTTCGTGCTGGAAGGGGCCCTGGCCGGCGGCCGGCACAGCCGTCACCGGTTCCCCGCCCTGGAGGTCCAGGGTGAGCCGGTGGTCCATCCGGTCCTTCTTGGTCTGCAGGTAGCGGATGTTCTGTTCCCGCGAGGGAACTTCGGTGGGAACCATTTCAACGACCGTGACGCCGGCTTCCGCCAGCCGGTTCTGCTTGTCCGGGTTGTTGCTCAGCAGGCGCACTTCGTGCAGTCCGAGCTCGGCCAGGATCTGCGCGGCGGCGTTGTAGCAGCGGGCATCCACTGGAAGGCCGAGCTGCTCGTTGGCTTCGACGGTGTCGAAGCCGGCTTCCTGCAGGGCGTAGGCCTTGATCTTGTTGGCCAGGCCAATACCGCGGCCTTCCTGACCGCGCAGGTACAGCAGCGTGCCGCCTTCCTCGCTGATTTTTTCCAGGGCGTAGGCCAGTTGTTCGCCGCAATCGCAGCGGTATGAACCGAAAACGTCGCCTGTCAGGCACTCCGAGTGCAGCCGCACCAAGGGAGCTGTGCCGTCCACCGGCGGGATCGGTGAGCTGACCGCGAGGTGCTCGGCACCGGTCACCAGATCGGTCCAGGCCTGGGCCACGAAGGTCCCGAATTCGCTGGGCAGCTGGACGACGGGTCCCCCGCTCACCGGATGCGGCCGGCGTCCTGCCTTCATGTCTTTTTGTGCCTCTGAAGCCGTCATCGCATCTCCTCATTCCCCGCCGGGACCGGCGCCTGTCCAGCTGGCCCGGCTGCGTCCAAATATGACACCAGATCCTCGATCGAGATCAGCGGGCATCCATGTTCAGCAGCGAAACCGCGAAGTCCGTCCAGGCGCATCATCTCTCCGTTGTCGTACACCACTTCGGCGATCACGCCCACGGGTTCCAGGCCGGCAAGCCGGCACAGGTCCACGGCCGCTTCGGTGTGGCCCGGGCGCTCACGTACTCCACCGTTAACGGCCCGCAGCGGAAAAACATGCCCGGGACGGGTGATCGATTCCGGGCGGCTCGCGGGGTCAGCCAGCACCCGGGCGGTGAGGGCCCGGTCCGTCGCGGAAATCCCGGTGCTTACGCCCACCGCAGCATCGCAGGAAACCGTGTAGGCGGTGCCCTTGGCATCTTCGTTGACGGCTACCATCGGCGGCAACAGCAGGGCATCCGCCCGGGCTCCGTCGAGCGGAACGCAAATCACGCCGGAACTGTAGCGGACGGTCCAGCCCATCAGCTCCGGGGTGGCGTGCTGGGCGGCAAAGATGATGTCGCCTTCGTTTTCACGGTCCTCGTTGTCCACTACGAGGACCGGACGGCCGGCAGCCATGGCCCGGACGGCGTCTTCGATCGGGTCCAGGACCCGGTCTGCTGCCACCCGAAAGGCGGTCGTATTCTTGACATGGCTCACTTGGATTCCCCCGTTCCGGCTGCGACGTTGGCTGTTCCCGCGCCGGTGGCAGCGCCGCCGGCGAACGCGAGCAGGCGTTCGGTGTACTTGGCCAGCACATCAACTTCGAGATTGACGCGGCTGGCGGGGTTCTTGGCACCCAGGCCGGTTTCGGCCAACGTGGTGGGGATGAGGCCCACTTCGAACCACGGGGCCGCTTCAGAGGCGTCGCTGACTGCAGTGACGGTAAGGGAGACGCCGTCGACGGCGATGGAGCCCTTTTCAGCGATATAGCGGGCGAGCCTCGGTGGCACCCCGAAGCGCAGGCGGTCCCAGTTGCCCAGTGCTTCGCGCTCGAGGAGTTCACCGACGCCGTCCACATGCCCCTGGACAACATGCCCGTCCAGGCGCCCGCCGGCAGGAACGCAGCGTTCCAGGTTCACGGTGTCTCCCGCTTCGAGCTCGCCGATGGTGCTGCGTACCAGCGTCTCGCCCATGACGTCGACGCTGAATTCCTTGCCGTCAATGGCCGTAGCGGTCAGGCATACGCCGTTGACGGCCACAGAGCCGCCGAGGGCCAGCCCCTCTGTACTGCCGGGTGCATGGAGTCGCACTGTGGCGCTGACGTCGCCGTCACGTTCCACGGACAGGACCTTGCCCTGTTCGGCAATAATTCCGGTAAACATCAGTTGCCTCCTGTGGCGGTACCCGCGCCGGTGCGGTGCGGTAAGGATTCGGGTGAGCTGGTGACGGGTGAAAAAAATTCGGGGAGGGGCGCAGCCGCCGTCGCGGCTGCCGGGGCCGGTTCCGCCGATTCAGCCGGCCGGGCAGTTGTGGCCGCCGGTTCGGCATGCCCCGGGAAGAGGTGGAGCCTTAGGTCCCGGCCGAGGGTCTGCACGGCTCCCCCGGACGCCTGGTCCCATTCCCAGGCCTGTGCATCGGCCAGGGTGGTGATGCCGAGGTCGCCGAGGGCTGCCGTGCCGGAACCGAGAAGGGTGGGCGCCAGGTACACGATGAGCTCGTCCACGAGTCCCGCGGCGAGGAAAGCGCTCAGGATCCGCGACCCTCCTTCCACCATGAGGTGGCGGACACCGGCTGAGAAGAGCTGTGCCAAGGCCTCGTGCGGATCCCTGGTGGGCAGGTGTAGCACTCGGCCGTCGTCGCCGTGGATGGCGGCGTCGTCGGGGATTCCGCGCAGCCCCATCACGGCCCTCAGCGGCTGGCTGCCTGCCGTCTCGCCCGACGCATCCCGTGCGGTAAGCCGCGGATTATCCACCAGGAGTGTTTGCGTGCCCACCAGGATGGCGTCCACGCGGCTGCGGAGCCCGTGATTGTCAGCGAGGGATTCCGGGCTGGAAATCCACTGGCTGGTGCCGTCCGCCGCGGCGATGCGGCTGTCCAGGGTCTGGGCGATGTGGAGGGTGACGAAAGGACGCTGGGCCAGTACGGCTTCAAACCAGCGGCGGTTCAGCTCGAACGCTGCACGCGCGGCCAACCCGGAACGCACGCTGACGCCTGCGGCCCGCAGCGTTGCGGCTCCCCCGGCTGCGGGATCGTGGGGATCGTCCACGGCGTACACCACTGACGTGACGCCCGCGTCGATGATGGCCTGGGCGCAGGGCCCGGTTCGTCCGCAATGGTTACAGGGCTCCAGGGTGACCACCATGGTGGATCCGGCCAGATCGATGCCCTTCATGCCGGCCTGGGCTATGGCGTCAGCTTCTGCGTGCGCCGTTCCGGCCCCACGGTGGTAACCCGTGACCAGTTGCCGGCCGTCGGGTCCGACGACGACGGCGCCCACCAGCGGGTTTGCCCCGCGGGGGCCGAGGAGCGCAGCGGCGAGAGCTGCCTCCATGGCATCGATCTCGGCTGCACTGAACATGGCTGTTGTCGGCGGCGTCAAAGCGTTCGTCGTTCCTTCCCTCGAGAACCGCGTAGGCTCCGGGGGTATACGACAGCGCAATACCGCACAGCCCAAGGGGCAGTGCAGTAACAGCTGTACGTGCTTCTCTCATCCAGACTTTAACTGTCGGTACCGGAATTTCACCGGTTCAACCGTCCGCCGGACCAGTTCCTGGAGAGGATCTGTGCCGGCTCGCGGGTCGCGGACTATCACCGCCGGTTCGGACTTACACCGACCCCGGAGCACGTAGTGTGTGTTGTTATTCTGTCACAACTGACTGCTTGGTCCTGCTATTCCCGCCAGACGCCGTCATGATTCCGAAACAGAGCTTGTTCCGGCCGAAACCGGGCGGGAGCCGGCTGCCCGGAGGCGGTCGATCGCCGTCGCGGGGTCCGCTGCGCCATAGACGGCGGAGCCGGCCACAAAAACGTTGGCTCCCGCTTCTGCCGCCCGGACAATGGTCTCGTCGGTGATGCCGCCGTCCACCTGTAGTGCCACTCCGGTGCCGGATCCGTCGATCGCTGCCCGGGCGCGCCTGATCTTGGGGAGCGTCAGGTCGAGGAACGACTGGCCGCCGAAGCCGGGTTCCACGGTCATGATCAGCAGGAGGTCCAGTTCGGACAGCATGTCCAGGTACGGCTCCACCGGGGTGCCCGGGCGCAGGGCCATTCCGGCTTTTGCCCCGCGTGCGCGGAGCTCCCGTGCCAGTTTGATGGGGGCGATTGAGGCTTCAACGTGGAACGTCACGGAGGCGAGGCCCGCGTCGGCGTAGGCGGGGGCCCAGCGGTCTGCATCGGCGATCATGAGGTGCGCGTCCAGCGGCACCGGGCTCACGGCCTGGATGCGCTGGACCACGGGCAGGCCGAGGGTCAGGTTCGGCACAAAGTGGTTGTCCATGACGTCAACGTGGACGGCATCGGCGTTGCTGATTCTGCGCAGCTCCGCCTCCAGGTTGACGAAGTCTGCGGAGAGGATGCTGGGGTTGATGCAGCACTGAGCCATGTGGGCTCCTTTCACGTAAGGCGGAGCGATCAGGGTTTCTTGTGGATGAGCGCCAGGAACATGGCGTCCGTCCGGTGGACGTGGGGCCACAGCTGGGCTGTCAGTTCGTGCCCGGCGTCAAGGTGTCCGGGCAGGCTGACTTTATCGAGGGCGGCGCCGGCGTCGAGCAGTTCCAGGTCGTCGCGCTTGCGCAGCGCATCGGAGACGACGGCGGTGGTCTCGGCCGGGTGCGGCGAACAGGTCACGTAGGCCACCACGCCGCCGGGCCGGACAGCGTCCAGTGCCGACTTCAGCAGTTCACGCTGGAGCGGGCCGAGGTCCGCAAGGTCCTTGGGCGTGCGCCGCCACCTGGATTCGGGCCTGCGCCGCAATGCACCGAGTCCGCTGCAGGGGACGTCGACGAGCACGCGGTCGAACGTCCCCGCCATTTCAGCGCCTACGTCGCGGCCGTCTCCGGTCCGGACATGCCAGACCTCATGCGGGACCGCGGACAGAGCCTGCCGCACCAGCTTGGCACGGTGCGGGGCGGGTTCATTGGCCAGGAGGGTGGCGCCCTGCTGCCGGGCAAGGGCGCCCAACAGGGCAGCCTTGCCGCCCGGTCCGGCGCACAGGTCCAGCCATTTCTCTCCGACCTGGCCGGCGGACTGCGCCTCCGTGCGGTTCAGTTCCACGGCAGCCATGGCCCGGGCCACCAGCTGCGAGCCGACATCCTGCACCCGGGTGCTGCCGTCACGGACTGACGCCAGGCGGCCCAGGTCTCCTCCGCTGGAGAGCGCCGAGCCTTCCACGAGCTCACCGGCGGTGGCGCCGCTTTCCAGGGCGTCGTCCAAGGTCCCCAGTCCGGGGAGTGCCACGAGGTTGACCACCGGGGCGGCGTTGTCCGCTTCGAGGAGTTCGTTGATTTCGGTGACCGGCCGACCGTGTGCCACGAGTGACTGCCTGAGGGCGCGGACAATCCATTCCGGGTGGGCGTAGCGGATGGAGGCGATCCGCGTGTCATCGTGCTCGTCGCTGAGGAGCAGCTCAAGCCACTCCTCAAGGGTGTGGGCGGAGACTTTGCGCAGGACAGCATTGATCAGGGCGGACGGCCCGGCGCCAATGACGGCCCGGGCAAGTCCCACGGTCTGGTCCAGTGCCGCGTGGGCGGGAACGCGCATGGCCAGGAGCTGGTGGGCGCCGATCCGCAGGGCATCGAGGATGGCGGGGTCCAGCTGGTCCAGCGGCCGGTCAACACAGCGGGCCAGAACGGCGTCATAGGTCCCCTGGCCGCGCAGCGCCCCGTAGCTCAGCTCGGTGGCGAACCCTGCGTCCCGCTTGTCCAGCCCGTGGTGGCGGATCCGGGCCGGCAAGACCAGGTTTGCGTAGGCGTCTTCCGAAGCGACCGCCCGCAGCACCTCAAACGCCACCAGGCGGGCCGGATCGGCACGCCGCGTGCGCTGGGAAGGGGCGTTCTCGCTGAAGTTCCGCTTGGGTCCGCGGTTGCGCTCCCGGCCCTGGGCATCCCGCTGGCTGCCGTCCCGGCCGCGGCCACGGCCGGAAAATCCGCTGGACTGCCCGCCGGCTCCTGCTCCGCCGCCGCTTGCGTTCCCCCGCTGGGGGCCCCTGCCGCGGCCGCTGCCGCCTGTGCCGGACTCGCTCATTCGAATACCACGCCTTCCAGTGCTGCCTGTCCGCGCGCCCAGTCGGCGGCGGCCATCATCTTCTTGCCCGAGGGCTGTATGCGCGTCAGCTCCACCGGGTGCGATCCCGTGCCTACCAAAACGCTTTTCCCGTCGGGCAGTACGTGTCCCGGCCGCAGTGCCGGGGCGTCGGGCCGGAGCACAACAGGCTCGAGTTTGACCCGTTGTCCGTCCAATGTGGTCCACGCGCCGGGTTCGGGCGTCACGCCGCGCGCCCTGCGCCCGAGGGCGAGGGCGGGTTCGTGCCAGTTGATCCGACCGTCGTGGAGGCCCAGTTTGGGCGCCAGGGATACGTCGCCTGACTGCGGAACAGCTACCGCGCGGCCCGCCTCGATCGCCGACAATGTCTGGGCGAGCAGCACCGCGCCGCTGTGCGAGAGCCGCTCCAGGAGTTCTCCGGAGGTGTCGTCCGGGCGGACTGCCTCGGTGAGGGTGCCGAATACAGGACCGGTATCCAGCCCTTCTTCGAGGAGGAACGTCACAGCTCCGGTGATGTCGTCGCCGGCCATGACGGCGCGCTGCACGGGTGCGGCGCCACGCCAGGCGGGGAGCAGGGAGAAGTGCAGGTTGATCCAGCCGTGCCGGGGAATGTCCAGCGCAGCGCGCGGGATGAGGCCTCCGTAGGCCACGATGGCCGCGGCATCAGGCGCCGTGGCCGCGATCCTCTCCGTGACCTCCGCGTCAACCTTGGCGGCATGGATCACCTCAATGCCCAGTTCGGCGGCGCGCGCGGCAACGGGCGACGGCGTGAGCACGCGTTTGCGTCCGATCGGCGCGTCCGGCCGGGTCAGGACGGCGACGACGTCAAAGCCTGCCTGGACCAATGCATCCAGGGAGGGCACTGCGACAGCGGGAGTCCCGGCGAAGAGAACCCTCACTCGGCAGCGCCAAAGCTGCCGCCGCCGAAGCTGCCGCCGCCGAAACTGGATCCCACGGTCTTAGCCCGCTTCGACGTCGTCCGTTCGGTGATGGCGTCGTAGTTGGCGTTGCGGATGGAACGCAGGGCGGACTTGCGGTCTTCGCCTTCGAGCCGGTCGGTGAAGAGGATGCCGTCCAGGTGGTCTGTTTCATGCTGGAAGCAGCGGGCCAGCATGCCCTCGCCCTCCACGGTGACGGGGTTTCCGTGCAGGTCGACGCCGGTGACCCGGGTGGCCCGGCGCCGGCGGACGGGAAAGCCAAGGCCCGGGATGGAAAGGCAGCCCTCCACCTCATCGGGCTGGAAGTCCTCGCTGTTTTCGAGCACCGGGTTAATGATGTGGCCTTCCACTCCGCCGATGCGGTACGTGAAGACCCTCTTGCTGACGCCCACCTGGGGCGCGGCCAGCCCTGCGCCGTCCACGTCCTCCATGGTCTCGGTCATGTCTGCAACGAGTTTCGCGAGTTCCGGCCCGAATTCCGTCACGGGCTCGGCAACCGTGCGCAGCACAGGGTCGCCGATAATGCGGATATTCAAAATGGCCATGTGCAATCTGTCCTTCGGTGAGCTCTACGGGAATAGGCGGTGGGATCCAGTCCAGTTTAGTTGGCCGGCTACCTGCCGGGCACAGCCTGAAGTTCGGGCGCCTGTGCAGAGCCCGGCGATGCAGGCACCGGCGGCGGTGCCACCGGGAGCAGCGCCGTTCCGGCACTGACAGTGTCGGCTGACATCTCCCAGACCCGCCGGAGGGCGCAGAACTTCCACCAGTGGTGCTTGAGCACATCCGGGTTGGCCCGCATCGGCCGCACCTCTGTCTGCCCGATGGCAACCGCCAGGAGGATGGGTGATTCGCCGTGCTGCCAGGGCTCCCATTCCCCGGCAACGGGGTCCACGAGGCTTTCTTCGGCCTTCATGCCCGCCACCAGTTGCATCACCACTTTGTCGTCCAGCGGCTTGACGGTTCCGTCCCGGGTGGTCCCCTTGGTCTTGTAGTCGATGATGCAGGTCCTGCCATTGATTTTGGCAACAAGGTCAAGGGTTCCCGCGTAGCCCACGGTCTTGTTCCAGACAGTGACTTCCGGAGCCACGGGCTCCACGCCGAAGAGTTCCCACCATTCATCGAAGCGCGCCGCGAAGGCTTCCTCGCCGTTGGCTGCCAACGCCTCCCGCATTTCCTTCATCTGATGAGGCCGGCCGAGCGCCCTGAGCGCAACCTGTTCGCAGTAGTTGTGCACACGGTCACCGCGCTTGGCGGCGTCGTCGCGGTACGCCTCCGCGGCTTTGGCGGCCCGGCTGACCGCCTGCCGGACCTTGGCAGGGCTTCCCAGGATGCCGGGCAGCAGCGGATCGCTGGCCAGGCTGTTCGCCCCCATGTAGCCGAACCAGCCATCCAGACCGTGCGGCTGCTGGCCGATGACAGTGGTGATGGACGGGACGGAAAATGACTCGGATGTGGAGCGCGCATACATCCGCCCGTATTCCGTGGCGTGGGCAAGGAGTGGATCAGTCATGCAATCACTCTTTCATGGAGGGCTGACAGGATTGCGGCCCGCACTGGAAAGGCCGGAAAAGCGAAATGGCCCGTTCCGCTGGGTCAGCGGAACGGGCCATTCATTGGTGGGCGATACTGGGTTCGAACCAGTGACCTCTTCGGTGTGAACGAAGCGCGCTACCACTGCGCCAATCGCCCCAATGCCATTGAATGCTAGCCCACCCCGGCGCCATTTGGAAATCGGACGACCGGGCACCGGATTGCTCGCCTGCAGCAGTCGATCCTGAAGGCCCCGGCCCCCGGGGACGGCAGGCTGCCATCGGGCGCCTTGCCGCGGGGTACGGACCACAAACGCAGCAACGGAACCCCCTGAATTACAACCCTGTAATTAGGAAAATCCCCTAGATTTCAAGGAAGCAGGGCCGTCGGGCGTCTGTGACGACTCCCCGATTTGTAAGTTGCCAGAACCTCCTATAGAGTTCTTACTCGTTGGAACGCGAGGAAATGCCGAATGCGGCATGGAAATGCTGACAATAATGCGGACGTAGCTCAGCTGGTAGAGCACCACCTTGCCAAGGTGGATGTCGCGAGTTCGAATCTCGTCGTCCGCTCGCAGGACACTGTCATGGCAAAGGTTCCCAGGAACCTGGCTTACACGGTGGGTTGGCCGAGAGGCGAGGCAGCGGCCTGCAAAGCCGTATACACGGGTTCGAATCCCGTACCCACCTCGGTGAAAACCTTGGTATCCGGTTCATCCCGGAGAACATTTGGGCGATTGGCGCAGCGGTAGCGCGCTTCCCTGACACGGAAGAGGTCACTGGTTCGATCCCAGTATCGCCCACCAGAGCAAGGAAACTTGCTTGTTGTTGAACGTCCGGTTCCGCCGGTACGTGCTTCATGTGCGGACGTAGCTCAGCTGGTAGAGCACCACCTTGCCAAGGTGGATGTCGCGAGTTCGAATCTCGTCGTCCGCTCTCTTTTCTTTAATCCCGTAACACCCCCGGCTACTCCGGGCCCGGGCGATTGGCGCAGCGGTAGCGCGCTTCCCTGACACGGAAGAGGTCACTGGTTCGATCCCAGTATCGCCCACCACGAAGCAGCTCTCCGGAGCTGCTTTTTTGCTGCCCGGCTCCGGCACAGCCACCCTGAATAGGGCACCAGGACCCTAGACAACTCCCGGCGCGTACCCTTGGCACGCCCAGTGACTCGGGCTAGGATCGAAGGCGGAGGAGCGATCTGGCTCCGCGACAGAAGGGAGGTGCCCGTGGGTATTCTTGACGATCTAAAGGGCAAGGCTCAGCGACTGGTTGGTGGCAATGAACAGGCCATCAAGGACGGCATCGGCAAAGCCGGTGATTTCATCGACACAAAGACCGGCGGAAAGTACGCCGACAAGATCGATTCCGTTCAGAAAGGCGCAGCCGGCCTCGTGGATAAGGTCGACAACAGGCCGAAAACGGCACCCGTCGTCGAAGAACCTCCCGTCGCCGGAGAGCCCCCTGTAACCGGTGAACCCCGGCAGCAGGGCCTCTAACCCAGGAACGTCAGCGAGGTGCCGGTCCCGCCGTGAGGCGGCGCCGGCACCTTTGGCGTTTAAGGGCGGCGCTCAAAAACTAGGACGGTTCGTGGTTCTGCCCTTCGCGGGCCAGCGCCGTCAGCCGGGACACCGCCCGGTAGTACTTCTTGGTGTAACCGCCGTTCATCATTTCTTCGGTGAAGAGCTGATCGAACGGAACGCCGCTGGCGAGGATGGGCACGTCCTTGTCGTACAGCCGGTCCGCCAGCACGACGAACCGGAGGGCCACTGCCTGCTCCGTGATGGTTTCAACATCACGCCACACCACGCCTTCGATGCCGGCCAGGAGTTGCCGGTACCGGCTGGGGTGGACGCCCGCGAGATGGTTGATAAGGGTCTTGAAATCGTCCCGGGCCACCGTCTTGCCGTGGAATTCCGCCTGCATGTGGTGCGTCAGCTCGTCGTTCTTCAACGGAGCCGGCGCTGCCGGGAGTCCGCGGTGGCGGAAGTCCTCGCCGTCGATCCTCACCACGTCGAACTGGTCTGCCAGCACCTGGATCTCCCGCTGGAAGTCGACCGCCGCGAACCGTCCGTCTCCCAGTGAACCGGGGAGGGTATTGGAGGTGGCGGCCAGCTTGACCCCGGCGTCCGCCAGTTCCCGCATCAGCCGGGACATCAGCACCGTGTCGCCCGGATCGTCGAGTTCGAACTCGTCGATGCACACGAGCTTGTAGTTGCTCAGCGCCTCAACGGTCTTGCGGAAGGAGAGGGCGCCTACCAGGTTGGTGTACTCCACGAAGGTGCCGAACGCCTTGGGCCCGGGGGCCGCGTGCCACAGCGAGGCCAGCAGGTGCGTCTTACCCACACCGAAGCCGCCATCCAGATAGATGCCGGCACGCGAATTGTCCTTCTTCGCAAACAGCTTCCTGAACAGTCCGGAGCTTCCGTTGGCACCGACGCCGGTCGCGAACGATTCCAACGCCGTGACCGCGCCCGCCTGGCTCGGCTGTGAAGGGTCGGGACGGTAGCTGCCAAAGGACACCTCGCCGAACCGCGGGGAGGGATAGAAACCCTTGAGGAGTTCATCCACGGATACTGACGGTGTCCGCGCGGAGAGCTGTTCGATCTGTACCAAGGTGGTCCGTTCTGCTGGTCTCGTGTCCCCAGAAAGAATACCGGCAATGCGGCTTCGGCCTATTAACGCGGCGAGCGCACGTGACCAAGGGCATATTTCGCCCTGTGAACGCAGTGGCGCAATACTGCCGGGGCGTGGCTAGTGTTGGAACTGGCCCGGCCGCAGCAACGCCTCCCGGTGGCAAGGGGCCCCTGACCGTTTCAGTTTGACCGTTTCAGTGAAAGGCCATCCCCATGTCCTACCCAGTTGAAGAAAACGAAAAATTTGCAGCGTACGCGCACCCGGAGCGCCTCGTCTCCACCGAATGGCTGGCGGCAGCCCTCGACGGCGGCGCGCTGGACGGCGGCAAGCTCGTGGTGGTGGAGTCCGATGAAGATGTCCTCCTCTACGAAACCGGCCACATTCCCGGTGCCGTCAAGATCGACTGGCATACGGACCTGAATGACGAGGTCACCCGCGATTACGTTGACGGCAAGGCGTTTGCGGCACTGGCCGCAGCGAAGGGGATCTCCCGGGACAGCACCGTGGTGATCTACGGCGACAAGTCCAACTGGTGGGCTGCCTACGCACTGTGGGTTTTCACCCTGTTTGGCCACGAGGACGTCAGGTTGCTCGACGGTGGCCGCGACAAGTGGATCGCCGAAGGCCGTGCGCTCACCACGGATGTCACCGTCCCCTCACCTGCCGAATACCCCGAGGTGGACCGCAACGACGCCCCCATCCGCGCATTCAAGGAGGACGTTCTGGCCCACTTCGGCAAGCCGCTGATCGACGTGCGCTCCACCGAGGAATACACCGGCCAGCGCACCCACATGCCTGCCTACCCCGAGGAAGGCGCCCTGCGTGGCGGCCACATCCCCACCGCCGCTTCCATCCCGTGGGCCCGTGCGGCGGCCGAGGACGGCACCTACCGCAACCGCCCTGAACTCGAGGCCCTCTACCTCGGCGAAGCCGGCCTCACGGAGGGCGACGACGTGGTGGCGTACTGCCGTATCGGCGAGCGTTCCAGCCACACGTGGTTCGCCCTGAAGTACCTGCTGGGCTTCGATACCGTACGCAACTACGACGGCTCCTGGACCGAGTGGGGCAACGCCGTGCGGGTACCCATCACCAAGGGATCCGAGCGCGGCACCGTACCGGCGTAAACTGGACGTGATGAATAACCACGCCCTTCCCGCCGCGCTGGCGGAAATAGTTGACGACTTCCAGGCCCTGACCGAACCCGAGCGGCTGCAACTGCTGCTGGAATTCTCGCAGGGGCTTCCCGAACTGCCGGACCGGTTGAAGGACCATCCGGAGTTGCTGGAGCAGGTTGTCGAGTGCCAGTCGCCGCTGTTCCTGACCATTGAAACGGAAAAGCACGACGCCGGTTCGCCGGACAGCGTGCGGCTGTACTTCAAGGCGCCGGCTGAAGCACCCACCACCCGGGGATTCGCAGGTGTCCTGCACGAAGGCCTCGATGGCCTCACGGCGCCGGAGATCCTCGCAATCCCCGATGACATGCCCGAACTCTTGGGCCTCACCCGGGCCATCACTCCCCTGCGCATGCGGGGAATGACGGCCATGCTGGGACGCATCAAGCGCAAGGTCGCCGCCTCCGCCGCCGCGCAGGCCTAGGGCCCGACGGTCCGGGCACGGCATGGCGCGCAAACAGGCTTCCCAGGGAACGCCGGCCACAGCAGCCCTCGCTGCGGCCGGCGTTCCCTTCGTGTTGCATCCCTACATCCACGACCCCTCTGCCGCCAGCTACGGCACGGAAGCGGCCGAGGTGTTGGGGGTGGATCCCGCGAAGGTCTTCAAAACGCTCATGGTTGATGTCGACGGCAGGCTCGCGGTGGGGATAGTCCCGGTCCACGGAAACCTCGACCTGAAAGCAATCGCCGCTGCGCTGGGCGCCAAGAAGGCTGCCATGGCTGATCCGGCTACGGCACAGCGCAGGACAGGGTATGTCCTCGGGGGCATTTCACCGCTGGGGCAGCGCCACCCCTCCCCCACCGTGCTGGACGACAGCGCCCTGGGCCAGGAGAGCATCCTCGTCTCCGGCGGCAGGCGGGGTCTCGATGTCGAACTGGCCCCGGCCCACCTGGTCCGGCTCACCGGCGCCATCACCGCCCGCATCGGGACCGGCCCGAAAGCTACTCCGGAGCGTTAGCCGCAGGGCCGGAGGCACCGTGTTTCCGTGAGCGTGCGCCCGGCTTGAACCGTGGCGCCAGCTGCCGCCGCAGCCAGGCGGTGACCAGGGCCTCCCAGCGCTCCGGGTCCACGTTCCACTCCTTGGTGTGCCGGGCCCCCTGGAATGTCTCGAAGGTGACCACCTCCGGGTTCTTCTCGGCGATGCTGGCCGAAGGCCCGTACGGCACGTATTCGTCGTCCACGCTATGCAGGATCAGGGTGGGAGTTCTGAGCTCCACGGCCCGGGAGACCCAGTCCATTGACTTCAGGTCAACGGGCGCCGCCAGCCCCGTTAGGCGCCGGCCCACGGGGTGGCCCATCATCAGCTGCCCGTAGCGTCCCACGGCGGACGGGATGCGGTTAAGTTGGGCATGGTGGGCCAGCACGTTGACCCAGTCAACGACCGGCGCGTCAAGGACCATCGCGCGGATCAGGTTGTGGTGCCGTGAGAGGTCCGCCGTCTGCAGGCAGATCGCGCCGCCCATGGACCAGCCGAACAACACGACGTCCTTGGCGCCGTTGGCAACGGCGTAACTGATGGCTGCTTCGACGTCGCGCCATTCAGTGGAGCCGAGGCCGTAGCGTCCGTCCGGCGCCGAGGGTGCCAGGCCGTCATTGCGGTAGGAAATCACCAGGCTGGTCATGCCGAGTTCCCGTGCCGGCCGCAGGGCGCGGAGGCATTCCTGCCGGCTCGCGCCGCGGCCGTGAACCATGATGGCCCAGACCTCGGAGCGGCCCGGGCTGCGGACCAGCCACGCCGGCGCGACGCCGCCCTCCACTTCGATGTCAACGTCCTCGGCCGACAGCCCGATGGACGCCGCGTCCGGATGGGTGGCGCCGCTCCAGTAGCCGCGGCGGGCTTTGGCGAGATCGCCCGAATAGACGGCTTCCACCTCGCGCAGGACCGTGCGTTCCGCGGGTGAGTACGAAATGATCCTGCCGATCCGGGCGTGCCCGCGGCCGCCATCGAAGAACAGCCCATAGGTGCCTTCGACTGTGGCGTCGTCAGTGGCGGCCAGGATGACCTGGACGCCGTCCGCGGCGCGGATCACGGCCAGCACTTCCTGGTCTTCGTCCCGGACCCGCACCGGTGTGATGACCCGCCGGGCGAAGTAGAGGGCGAGGGCCGACGATCCGGCGCCCAGCAGCCCCGCGGCGGCTCCTCCGGCGATGACGCCGCCAACAGCCCATTTCGCGCTGGAGGACATGCCGGCGTCGGCGGTGCCCTGGACCCTGTCCAAGGCACGGTTCGGTTTCGATGTGGTGGCGGGGCGCAGGCCCGGAAGGGATGCCATGGATCCATTCTTACTGCTGCCAGCCTCCGGACATATTCGGGCACGCCGCCGGGCATGCCACCGGCGCCGGAACAGCGAAGACGGAACAGCGGATGGATGCGCCTCAACCCTCCGGTGACCGGGCAAAACCGGCCCGGCTGAAATTCGTGCGGGACGGTCGGCCCGGGACTAGGCTGGGGGCATGAGCGATCCAATCGTCATTCTGACAGAAGAGCCGCTGGGTGCGGACGACCGCGTGAACATCGAACGCCTGGTGGACGGGGGTGACGCGCCCCTCGTGGTACTGGTTCCGGCCAACACGGAACGGCACCTGCTGGTGGACTTCCTTGAAAACCTCTCCCTCCTCGACGTCGCCAAGGCCTTCCGTGAACTGACGTCCCACGCTCCGGATCCTGCCTCCGAGCGCGCTGCCGCAGCCGAGACGCTTGCGGTGTCGCTCAACGCGCTGGCCGGGATCGGCGGCGGAGTAACGGGCGAGGTGGTGGACGGCGGCGCCGTGCAGGGCCTCGTGGCCAAGGTCAAGGAACTCGGCGCCGGCCAGGCGGTCGTCATCACCCGCCCCCACGCCATTGCCGACACCTTCCATACCGACTGGGCCAACAAGGCACAGGACCAGCTGGGGCTTCCGGTGCTGCACCTGTACGCCGGCTCGGGATTTATCGGGGACTCCTAGGCGTTGACGAAGCTATGAACATCTTTAGCAACAAGCCAAAAGTCGCGCCCGTCCACGCCCCGGAGGACGGACCTGCCGGGGAGGGCGCCGCCCCGCGGGTTGAAAAGACCGACGAACAGTGGCGCCAGGAACTGACGCCCGAGGAGTACCGGGTACTCCGGCAGGCGGGGACCGAGCGGCCATACACCGGCGAATACTGGGATACCCACACAGCGGGCGTGTACAAGTGCCGCGCCTGCGGTGCAGAACTGTTCACCAGCAAGGAAAAGTTTGATTCCCACTGCGGCTGGCCGTCGTTCTGGGCGCCGCTTGCCGACGGCACAGTCCGCTACATCCATGACCGCACCATGGGCATGGACCGGGTAGAGGTCCGCTGCGGAAGCTGCGACTCCCACCTCGGCCACGTGTTTGAAGGCGAAGGCTACGGCACCCCCACGGACCAGCGCTTCTGCATCAACTCCGTCTCGCTGACCCTGGTGTCAGCGGACAAAGCCGAGTAGCCTCCTTCCTCTTCCAACCGGGAATATGCCCGGGACCTGCAGGGCAGCCCCGCCCCCGCTACGGCTGGGGCGGGTCGCCTCATCCAGTTGCACAAGTCTTTCTTATGCTCAAGCCAATTTTGCATTAGGAGATCTGTTTGCTTGCTACGCTCACGGTAGAAGCTCCAAGCAACCAGAAAGGCGATCGCCGACGATGACAACGACCGCTATCACCGCCCCCGCACAGCTCACCGGGAACCACCCGGAGTGGCTGCGCCTCAAGACCGCCGCCACGGCTATCCAGGCCCTCCAGGCCCAGGACGGCTCGGTACCCGCCGCCAGTGACCACGAGGCCGCCGCCGCGCATGTGCGCGCCATCTGCGAGTCCGTGGAAGCCCTGGCGCCGTCCTTCCCGCACGATGCCCTGTACCTCGAACTGCTGGTTTGCGACTTCGGCCGCTGGGCCGCCAGCGGCTTCGGCGTACCCGATTTCCTGGACTCCCTGCTCGCCTTCCAGCCACAGGAGCACCGCATCAACGGGCTGCAGCACCTGGTGGTCTTCCCCATGTACACCCAGAACGGCAGCAGCAACCGCCTCGTGGAGGCCGTCCTGATCGAGGTCATCTGGCCGGAATTCATCGCCGGCCTCGAAGCGGGCGAATACTCCAACAAGCTCTTCGTGCCCATCCGCTTCCTCGATTTCACCCCCGGTTACAACACCAACTCAGCCGTCCTGTTCCCGGAAACCGTCGCGGTCCGGGAGACTCCGACGTTCACCTGGGGCGCCATCTTCGCCGACCGGGAAGCCGCCCGCTTCCGCCGGGTCCTCGGAGCCGCGGCCGGGATCACCCGCCTGGAGCTCCCCGCCGAGGCCGCGGAGTTCCTGGAAAACCAGGAACTCACGCAGGAAACGTTTGTGATGTGGGACCTGATCCATGACCGCACCCACATGCGCGGGGACCTGCCCTTCGACCCCTTCATGATCAAACAGCGCATGCCGTACTTCCTGTATTCACTGGAGGAACTCCGCTGCGACCTGACAGCCTTCCGGGAATCCGTGAAAATCGAAAAGGACGAAGAGGCCAACCCCGAGGCACGCCGGCATGCCAAACTGGTCCAGTACGCCGTCATCTTCGACCGTATCTTCCGCTTCGCCATCACCGGCAGCCGCGTCCGCAACTACGACGGCCTCGGCGGCCAGCTGCTCTTTGCCTGGATGCACCAGCACCGGGTCCTGCACTGGACCGACAGCAAGCTCAGCATTGACTGGGACGAAGTTGCCGACGTCGTGGTTGAACTCGGGGTACGGATCGAGGAGCTTTATTGGCGCTCGATCGACCGGCCCAAGGCAGCCCACTGGCTGGCCGCGTACCAGCTGATCTCCGGGACCGTGACGCCCAACCCCGCGTCCGTCTGGGCCAAGGGCCCGGACGCGCTGCCGCTTGCCGGCCCGCCGCGCGGCCTGACCGACCAGGTGCTCGACGACGAATTCCCGCTGTCCATGTTCTATGAGGCCCTCGAAAAGAAGATGCGTCCCGTCATCGAGTCCACGGCCGGAATCACGGGCTCGTCGGACCGCGGTGAAGACGGCACGGCCGGCGGCACAGCGGCCGGTACGGTTCCCACGGCCCTAAACGCCGGATGAGTGCCGGACGCCCACTGAACGTGGTGGTCGCGGGCGGCAGTAGCCCGTCCGGGATCGCCACGGCCCGCGCGCTGCGCGAAGCCGGCCACAGGGTTTTCACGGTCGGCTCGGACAGTTCCCGGATCGCCGCCGCCGCCGCGGCAGCGGGCGACGCCGTCACTCCGCTCGTCTGCGACCTCGCCAGCCTCGCCGGCGTCCGGGAGCTGCATGCCGATATTTCCGGCACAGCCGGAAAGGTCGACGGCGTCATCCACCTGGTGGGTGGCTGGCGCGGCGCCAAAGGCATCACGGACCAGAGCGACGAGGACTGGGACTTCCTGGAACGGGGCGCCGTCACCACCCTGAGGAACGTGACGCGGGTGTTCTACGACGACCTGGCGGCGTCGGACTCCGGCCGTTTCGCCATGGTGACCTCCACCGCAGCCGAAACCCCGACGGCGGCCGGCGCAAGTTACGTGGCGGTGAAGGCGGCTGCTGAGGCGTGGACCCTGGCGGTTGCCGAAGGCTTCAGCCGGGAGTCGCACAGCGCTGCTGTCATCTTCGTGGTGAAAGGCCTCGTGGATGCCGCCATGCGGGAGCGCTCCCCCGGCCGCGGCTTCCCCGGCTTCACCGACGTTGAGGACCTGGCGGCTGCCGCCGTCGGACTTTTCGCCACCCCCGCCGCGAAACTGAACGGCCGGCGGCTGCTTCTTACCCGTTAATCGCGGACATCCCTAGACTGAAAGCGTGACCAAAGCGATGACAACCACAGTTGAAACTGCCCCTGCCGCCACCGCGGCCCGGCTCCACGACCCAGCCGTCCGGGGCTTTGCCTCGGACAACTATTCAGGCGTCCACCCGGAAGTCCTGGCGGCGCTGGCAGCGGCCAACGAGGGCCACCAGGTGTCCTATGGCGAAGATGATTACACTGCCCGCCTGCACGTGCTCATGGAGGAGCACTTCGGCCCCGGCATCGAATGTTTCCCCGTGTTCAACGGGACCGGGGCCAACGTCCTTTCGCTGCAGTCCCTGCTCCCCCGCTGGGGCGCGGTGATCTGCGCATCGACGGCGCACATCAACATGGATGAGAACGGCGCCCCGGAGCGGATCGGCGGCATCAAACTGCTCCAGGTCCCCACCGCCGACGGCAAGCTCACGCCCGAACTGATCGACAAGGAAGCCTGGGGCTGGGGCGACGAGCACCGTGCCCAGCCGCTGGCCGTGTCCATCACCCAGACCACCGAACTCGGCACGTGCTACACCCCGGCCGAGGTGCGCGCCATCGCCGACCACGTCCATGCCAAGGGCATGAAACTCCACATGGACGGCGCCCGGCTGGCCAACGCCGCCGCCCACCTGGACGTGCCGCTCCGGGCATTTACGCGCGACGCCGGCGTGGACATCCTCTCCTTCGGCGGCACCAAGAACGGGCTCCTGTTCGGCGAGGTGGTGGTGGCCCTGAACCCCGACGCCGCCAACGGCCTGGTGTACCTCCGCAAGATGAACATGCAGCTCGCCTCCAAGATGAGGTTCATGTCCGCGCAGTTCATTGCCCTGCTCGAGGGCGACCTGTGGCTGCGCTCGGCCAGGCACGCCAACGCGATGGCTTCCCGGTTGCGCGCGGCCGTTGAGGGGATCGACGGCGTGGAGCCCACGCAGAAGACGGAATCCAACGGAGTGTTCACCATCCTGCCCGAAGGTGTTGCGGATCGGCTGAGGGAATCATTCCGCTTCTATGACTGGAACGAAGCCGCCCGGGAAGTCCGCTGGATGTGCTCCTTTGACACCAGCGAAGAGGACGTGGATTCGTTCGTTGCCGCCATCAAGCGGGAGCTGGCGGCACGGTGAGCGGGCGCACGGGGCGGCGAGCCTGCCGGAATCGGCGCCATCCTTTGCGTAACCTGCGAATGTGAACGCACTCGCCCAGGTTCCCGCGGAGTTCCTTGCCGCATTGGGATCCCTCCGAAAAGCACGGTGCCGCAGTGAGCTGCACCTGGACGAGATCCCCGCGCCCTCACGGCTGGCGCCCTTCGCGGTGGCCCTGGGCGCGGAGGTCATCGGCCCCGTCCCTGGACCGGCCCCCGCCGCCGTACACGGACCCGTTTCCGCCGCGCTGGTCCGGGCCTCCGGAACTGTTGACGACGACGCCGAGGAACTCGCCACGGGCCGGTTCATCCTGCTCTACGACCCTGACGGCTCGGCGGTGTGGGATGGGGAGTTCCGGATCGTCACCTACATCCGCGCCCAGCTTGAGGCGGAAATGGGGAATGATGAAATGCTGGGAACGGTTGCGTGGACCTGGCTCGTAGAGGCACTGGAGAACCATAAGGCGCCCTACCGCGCAGCGGGCGGAACGGCCACCAGGATCCTGTCCGAGAGCTTCGGCACCCTCGCTGACCGGCCGGGTTCAATCGACATTGAACTGCGGGCGTCCTGGACGCCCGAGGGGCCGGATATCCGGTCCCACCTGGAGGCATGGTCGGACATGGTCTGCACCTTCGCCGGACTCCCTCCGTTGCCGGAGGGCGTCTCCGCACTCCCCCGCAGGCGGCGCAACTGACCATGGCTGGCCACGGCGGGGCGCGCTCCAGCGCGATGTCGGTAAACTGAAGGCATCATGACCCCTCAAAATCCGGAACACACCACAGCCGGCGTCCCGGCTGCTGACATCACTCCCCACATCACGGTGGAAGGCTTCGACAGCCTGGTCCCCGAGGTCATTGACCTTGACGCTCCCCGTGACGGAGTGCCGCTAGTCATTGAAACCCCCGCAGGACTGGAACGCTGCGCCGCCGCCATAGCCGCGGGGACGGGCCCCGCCGGCGTGGACGCGGAACGCGCTTCGGGCTTCCGCTACGGGCAACGGGCCTTCCTGGTCCAGATCCGGCGCGAGGGCTCAGGAACATGGCTCATCGATCCGGAACCCTTCGGGGACCTGCAGATCATCAACGACGCCCTGGAAGGTGTCGAATGGATCCTGCACGCGGCAAGCCAGGACCTTCCCTGCCTCTCCGAGCTTGGCATGTGGCCGCACAAACTGTTCGATACCGAACTGGCCGCGCGGCTGGCCGGGCTGCCGCGGGTGGGGCTGGCCGCCGTCATCGAGCAGCTGCTCGGATTCGGCCTCGCGAAGGAACATTCCGCTGCCGACTGGTCCACCCGCCCGCTGCCTGAACCCTGGCTCCGGTATGCGGCCCTGGACGTCGAAGTCCTCACCGAGCTGCGCGAGGAACTCATCGAACTGCTCCAGGCCGACGGAAAGCTCGAGTACGCCGAGCAGGAATTCGCTGCCATCCTGGCTGCCGGGCTCGCCCCGCCCCGCGTGGACCCGTGGCGCAAGACCTCCGGTCTGCACCAGATCCGGGACCGCCGCCAGCTCGCCGCCGTCCGGGAGCTGTGGCTGGAACGCGATTCCCTGGCCCGGAAGCGGGACGTCGCCCCCGGCCGGCTCATCCCCGACTCTTCCCTGGTGGCAGCCGCCAAGGCCATGCCCTCCACCGTTCCGCAGCTGCTGGGCACCAAGGGATTCCACGGCCGGGCCGCGCAGCGCGAAGCCCCGCGCTGGCTGCGGTGCATCGCGACCGCCCGGACCATGGAGGAACTCCCGCCGCTGCACCTGCCCACCAACGCGCCGCCGCCGCCGCGCGTATGGGCGGACCGGGACCCGGCCGCAGCCGAACGGCTTGCGACAGCCAGGCCCCTGCTCCAGGACAAAGCAGACGAACTGAACCTTCCGGTCGAAAACCTGCTCACCCCCGACTTCCTCCGCCGCGTGGCCTGGCGTCCGCCCGCGGAGCTCAGCGAAGAAGCGATCGGCGAAGAGCTCAGCGAGCTCGGCGCCCGGCCGTGGCAGATCGAGCTGACAGCGCCACTGATTACAGCAGCGTTCCTCAATCCGCAGCCGCTGCCTCCCAAGGAACCGAAGGAACCCAGGGCCGCTCCCGCAGCGGAGGGCTAGGCTTCCGAACCTGCGCTGCAAGCCGGTTCGGCAGGCTGCGCCGCCGGGGCGGACAACAACAGTCCGCCAGGGTCCTTGCCAGCTAAGTTACTCACGAGTAACATTGGAATCAATGCCGCCCGGATTGCCGCTGCCACTGGCGCGCGTCCGGCACCAATGTCTCGATGAGGAGTATCACGTGAGCCAGCCCCGCCACAGCGGAGAACACAGCAGCGGAAAGCCCAGCAGCGGACGGAACAGAACCGTCCGCGACGTCGTTTTCGTGGACGGTGTCCGCACCCCGTTCGGCCGGGCGGGCGAGAAGGGTATCTACGCCGGAACCCGCGCCGATGACCTCGTGGTCAAGTGCATCCGCGAACTGATGCGCCGCAACCCCTCGCTCCCCGCGGACCGCATTGACGAGGTGGCTGTCGCCGCCACCACCCAGACCGGCGACCAGGGCCTCACCATCGGCCGCACCGCCGCCCTGCTGGCCGGGCTTCCACGCACCGTCCCGGGCTTCGCCGTGGACCGGATGTGCGCCGGCGCCATGACCGCCGTGACCACCACCGCCAGCGGCATTGCCTTCGGTGCGTACGACGTGGTCATCGCCGGCGGAGTGGAACACATGGGCAACCACCCGATGGGCGAGGGCGCCGATCCCAATCCCCGGTTCATGTCCGAACGCCTGGTGGACCCGGCCGCACTGAACATGGGCAACACCGCGGAGAACCTGCACGACCGGTTCCCGGCCATCACCAAGGACCGCACGGACGCCTATGCCGCGGCGTCCCAGGACAAGCTGGCAGCAGCCTACGGGAAGGGCCAGATCCAGCCGGACCTGGTGCCGGTGGCCACCATGAAGCCGGGTCAGGGATGGACGCTCAACTCCGTTGACGAACCGCCCCGCCCGGGCACTTCCCTCGAGGACCTCGCTGCGCTCCGCACACCCTTCCGGCCCCATGGCCGGGTGACTGCCGGCAATGCCGCCGGGCTGAATGACGGGGCGACGGCGGCCCTGCTTGCTTCGTCGGAGGCCGCCGCAGAGCTTGGGCTGCCGGTGAAGATGCGCCTGGTCAGCTACGCCTTTGCCGGCGTGGAGCCCGAGGTCATGGGCATCGGCCCGGTCCCCGCAACGGAAAAGGCGCTGAAGAACGCCGGACTCGGCATCGAGGACATCGGGCTGTTCGAAATCAATGAGGCCTTCGCCGTCCAGGTGTTGAGCTTCCTGGACCACTTCGGCATTTCCGACGACGATCCCCGCGTCAACCGGTACGGCGGCGCCATCGCCGTCGGGCATCCGCTGGCCTCGTCCGGCGTACGACTGATGAACCAGCTGGCCCGTCAGTTCCAGGAAGACACGTCAGTACGGTACGGCATGACCACCATGTGCATCGGCCTGGGCATGGGGGCCACCGTCATCTGGGAAAACCCGCATCACTCGGACTACACAGGCTACAGCGGCGCCGTATTCCCAACCGACAATTCCTCCGCCGAAACTGACACTGCCAGCACCAAAACCGAAGGAGCCGCAGCATGAGCGCCGCCGATTTCCGCAAGCTTGCCGATCTCTTCCCCGACGAGACGGTCACGCATTCGTACGTCCAGGACATCGCGCTGCCGGGCGCCGCAGGCAAGCCCAGCGCCGGAACCTTCGCGCTGATCACCCTGGACAACGGCCTGGACCACTCCAAGCCCACCACCCTGGGTCCGAACACCCTGGTGGAGCTGGGCACAGTCCTTGAGGGGCTCAAGGAGCGTGCCGCCCGCGGCGAGATCGTGGGCGTCGGCGTGACGGGCAAACCCTACTTCCTGGTGGCGGGCGCGGACCTTTCCGCCGTCAAGTCCCTCAACAACCGGGACCACGGCCTCTGGATGGCGCAGCTCGGCCACGACGTGTACGCCACCCTGGCCAACCTGGGAGTGCCCAGCTTCGCGTTCATCAACGGCGTGGCCCTGGGCGGCGGCTTGGAGATCGCCCTGCAGTCCACGTACCGCACGGTTTCCAGCGGGGCCGGTGCACTGGCGCTTCCCGAAGCCTTCATCGGCCTTGTGCCCGGCTGGGGCGGCGTGTACATCCTGCCGCGGCTGATCGGACCCGAAAACGCCGTCAAGGTGATGATCGAGAATCCGCTCAGCAACAACCGGACGCTTACGGGTCCGCAGGCCTTCGGCCTGGGAATTGCCGACGCCATGTTTGAACCGGCCGACTTCGTGGAACTGTCCCTCGCGTGGGCCGCAAGCGTCATCTCCGGCGAGACGGTCCCGGAACGCCGCAACGCTGTCGACCCGGCCGACCCGGCGGTGGCCGAACGCTGGGCAGAGGCCGTAGCCGGCGGGCGGGCCTTCGTGGAGGCCAAGACGTCCAATGCGTCCCCCGCCCCGGCCAAGGTCCTGGACATCATGGCGGCCAACCGGACCATGACCCAGCCGGAGTCCGCGGCGCTCGAGTGCGAGACGCTGGCCGGCCTCATGCAGACCGACGAGTTCCGCTCCACGGTGTACGCGTTCCTGGACCTCGTGCAGAAGCGCTCCAAGCGTCCAGCAGGCGCACCGGACCGCAAGCTGGCCCGGCCGGTCACCAAGGTGGGCGTGGTCGGCGCCGGACTGATGGCCAGCCAGCTGGCCCTGCTGTTCGCCCGGCAGCTCAAGGTGCCGGTTGTGATGACAGACATCGACCAGGCCCGCGTGGACAAGGGCGTGGCCTACGTCCACGCCGAAGTGGACAAGATGCTGGCGAAGAAACGGATCAGCGCCGACGCCGCCAACCGGACCAAGGCGCTGGTGACCGGCTCGGTTTCCAAGGACGTGTTTGCTGACGCGGACTTCGTCATCGAAGCCGTGTTCGAGGAGCTGAACGTCAAAAAGCAGGTGTTCGCCGAGGTGGAGGCGATCGTCTCCCCCGAATGCATCCTGGCCACGAACACGTCCTCGCTGTCCGTGACTGCCATGGCTGAGGACCTGGAACACCCCGAACGCCTGGTGGGCTTCCACTTCTTCAACCCGGTGGCCGTGATGCCGCTGCTGGAAATTGTCCGCGCACCGAGGACCGACGACGCCGTGCTGGCCACCGCGTTCGAGCTCGCCAGGGGTTTGAAGAAGACTGCGGTCCTGGTCAAGGATGCGGCCGCATTCGTGGTCAACCGCATCCTGCTGCGCCTAATGGGCGAAGTGACCGCCGCGTTCGATGAGGGAACTCCGGCCGAAGTGGCGGACAACGCGCTGCGGCCCATGGGACTGCCCATGACGCCGTTCACTCTCGGCGCGATGGTGGGGCTGCCCGTGGCGCAGCATGTCCAGGAATCCCTGCACGCCGCGTTCGGGGACCGGTTCACCGTTTCGCAAAACCTGCAGAAGCTGATCGATAACGGCATCAAGTCCCTCTGGGCTGTGCAGAACGGGACGCCGGAGAAGGGCCCCGACGGCAAGCCGTTCATTCCGGCCGACACCCTGGCGCTGCTCTCCTTTGGCACATCACCGTCCACGGCCGAGGAGGTGCTGCGCCGCACGCAGGACGCGCTGGCCGAGGAGATCGGGCTCATGCTGGACGAGGGCGTGGTGGCCGGACCGGAGGACATCGACCTGTGCATGATCCTCGGCGCCGGCTGGCCGATGTTCCTGGGCGGCATCACGCCGTACCTGGACCGCGTGGGGGCCTCCGAACGGGTCAACGGCAAGAAGTTCCTGGCACCGGGAGTAGCCTCCGCGGCGGTTCCTTCTTAGCGCCAATCGGCCACACCCTGTCCGGGCCCACACTGCCCGGCCGGAATCCGGCGCCGCCGCCTGCACCGTCAACCGGTGCGGGCGGCGGCGCTCCCGTGTCCGGGCCCAGGTAGCGGTCAGCCTTCCCGGAGCGTGCCGTCCCTCAGTTCCAGGACGCGGTGGGCCCTGGCCCGGGCGTAGGTCAGATCGTGGGTGACCATGACGACGGCGGCGCCCCGCTCCGCTGCGGCACCCATGGCGTCGTCGAGGAGTTCCAGGCCGTGGCGGTCCAGCCCCACGGTGGGTTCGTCCAGCGCGATGAGCCGTGGTTCGCGTGCCAGGACCGTGGCGAGGGCCAGGAGCCGCTGCAGCGACGCCGGAAGCTCCTGCGGATGGGTGTCCAACCGGTCTCCGAGACCGACCGCGTCCAGGGCCGCCCTCGCCCTGACGGCCGGGTCGGTCACGAACCTCCGGTCCAGGCCGAACAGCACCTCGCGCAGGACGGTCCGCTCGAAAAGCTGGTCCCGGGGGTGCTGGAAGAGCAGGCCCACCCTCTCAGCAATGCGTCCGGTAGGAACGCCGGCGATGTCCGCGCCGTGAATCCGGACGGACCCGCGATCCGGGCGGAGCAGGCCGTTGAAATGCCGGAGCAGGGTGGACTTGCCTGCCCCGTTCGGGCCGGTCACGGCCACGACCTCTCCCGCCCGCACCGTGAGGCTGAGGTCGCCAAACACCGCCGGCCCCGTCCTGCGGCGTCCGGCCGGATACCCGAAGCTGATCCGCTCCAGCTCCAGGACTGTTTCCGCAGCGGCAACTCCCGCCCGGCGCTGAAGGCCGGGACCACCGCCCGTCCGGGCGGGAAGCACGACGCCGGTGCGCAGCAGCACGGGGCTGCCCGCCAGTTCGGCGGGGGTGCCCCGTGCGGTGACCGTTCCGCCGTCGAGCACCAGCCAGCGGGTAGCCGAGAAGGCCAGGTCATCGGCAGCCTGGCTCAGGACAATGACCGCGGTGCCGGAGTCCAAGAGACGGTCGACGAGCGCCCGGACCGACGCGGCGCCGGCGTCATCCAGCGAGCCAAGCGGTTCATCGAGCACCAGCACGCCGGGGCGCGTTATGGCGGAACAGGCCACGGCCAGGCGCCGCAGTTCACCGCCGGAGAGCGTGGCGGGGTCGCGTTCCAGCAGGGCCGTCAGGCCCGCCGCCCCGGCCGCATGCGCCACCTCCGTCCGCATCAGGTGCCGTTCCATGCCCCGGTTCTCCAGGCCGAACGCCAGTTCCTCGGCCACCGTGGACGCCACAGTGGACAGGAGCGACGCCGCATCCTGCGGAACGAAGCCCACGTGCTCCGACCAGAGGGCGGGATTGATCCGGGGGTCATCCGGAGCGCCGCGGAACACAAGGGGTGCGCTGTTCTCCGGCGGCGCCCCGTCGGATGCAGCGGGCAGGTGCAGGCTGCCCGTGAACCTGCCGGTGTGCCCGCCGAACGACCAGCCGGCCAGCAGCCTGCCGAGGGTGGACTTCCCACTGCCGGAACCACCGAGCACGGCGGTCAGCGTGCCTGGCGCCGCGGCCACGTCGACGTCGTGGAGGGCAGCGGTGTCCTCGCCGTGGTAAGTGAAGGCCGCAATCCTGGCCTCCAGAACAGTCGCAATCCTCATGCGGACAACCCTTCGGGCCACTGCCCGGAGATCCGCAGCGCCACGGCGGCTGCTGCAAGCAGCAGGGCAACGGCCCGGAATACGCGCTGGGCCGCACTGTCCGTCACTTCCCGGTAGCTGGTGCGGGTCCTGGCGCCGCTAAAGCCGCGGGAGTCAAGGGCCTGGGCCCGCTCACCGGCATCCTGGATGAGCGAGAGCACCAGCGGAAGCATCTGCAGCCGTGCCGCCGCCAGCCGTGCCAGCGGCCCGCCGCCGAACACCAGGCCCCGGGATTCCTGGGCATGCCGGATCCGCGCCAGCCGACGGGTAATGGCCGGGGCCAGGGTCAGGGTGGATGCCAGGACATAGCCGAACTGCGGAGGCACCCGCCGCGCTGACATGGCCGCCACCAGGTCCGGCACGCGGACCGTGAACGAAAAGAGCAGGAAAACCAGGACGTAGGCCGCAGTCCGGGCACCCATGTCCAATGCGAAACCAAGACCCTCCGCCGTGACCCGGACCGCACCCCACTGCGCCAGGACCATCCGGCCCTCGGGAAAGAACAGCCCGTGCATGATCAGCAGCGACAACCAGAAGGGCGCCAGGATCACGGCGGCGGCCGGCACCATCCGGCCGGCCAACCCCGCCCGCACCGCCAGCACCGCGCAGCCGAGCGCAACGGCAACGGACACAGCCCAGCTGGACACCGCCGTCGTCATCGCCGCTGTGGCTACAGCCGCAGCCAGCGCGGTCAGGGGGTTCAGGGCGGACGGCATGTTCAGGCGGGCAGGCACGGAATCAGGCGTCCGGCGTTTCCTGCTTCTTGCCGGCGAGCACGTTGTAGCGCCGCACGAACGCGAACTGCAGCGTGGTCCGGCGCGGCAGGGCGTAGGCCAGCATGGCGACAACGGCGAAGACGATGGCCTTGTCCATGGGGTCCGAAATGAGTGCCTGCTTGGTGATGGCGGCCAGGAGGGTATCGCCCATGGCCCGGAAGGCCCCGACGATTGCGCCGGTACCGACGCCGGACGTGCCGCCGAAAACGAAGGCCGCGATGGGAGCGGAGACGACGCCGGCCAGGATGCCCGTGACGAAACCCGCCACCGGGGCCAGGTAGAAGCGGCGGAACAGTCCGGAGCGCGCAGCCAGTCCCGCGAGGAAACCGATGAGAGCCGCCCCGGCTGCGAAGGGCAGCACCGTGGGGTTGATGAAGGACCAGACGACGCTGCTGAGGGCGCCCGTTGCCGCCCCGGCCGCAGGACCCGCAAGAACGGCGATGAGGACGGTGCCGATCGCGTCAAAATAGAACGGCAGGCCGGTGGAACCCATGATCTGCCCGAGCGCAATATTCAGGACGAGGGCCACCGGAATCAGCACCAGCGTGGACGTGGGAAGGGTCGGCAGCACGCCGACGATCAGGAGGATGGCTCCCAGCAGGAACCCGCCCAGCGCCACCAGGGTGGAACCGCTCGCCAGCCCGTTCGTGATGTCGGCCGGCTGCGTGAGGACGAGGAAAACGAAAGTGGCTGCAATGGACACAGCACCGAGGACTTCGAGCAGGCGACGGTTGCGGACCGCCGCCTGTCCAGGGGCGGCAAGGGTCCGGGATTGCTGTGACATGGCTGTTCCTTTTGGCTGTGGCTGCGGGCTGCGTTCTGCCGGCTGTGTCCCGCGGGCTGTGCTCAGCGGGACGCGGGTATCCGGATCGGCAAACACGCGCCTATGTCACCTCGGCGCAGCTACCATCTTAGGCCAGCCGGCCGGCCAGCGCCCCCACCGAACCGATCAGCTCATCGAAGCACTGTTCCGGGTTGTTTGACGTGACGATCCGGGCGTTTGGCGGCAGGCCCCACAGCCCGCGGTAATCAGCCACCGTGGTGCCCACCAGCAGCGGGGACCGGGTTTCGACATCCACCGTTGCCAGTGCCGTGGCCACGTCGGTGCGCCCCACGGCCACGCAGGCAGCGAAGGCGTCGTGCACGTGGGCCACGAAGCCCTGGTCGTGGAGCCGGTGGAATTCCATGTAGAAGCGGATGGCATCGGACAGGCACGCCACCAGCTTGTTGCCGGACTGGCTCCGGAGGCCCTCAGGCTGCTCCGGCAGCACACGTTCCGGCCCGGTGCCCGCCGCTTCGGCCAGCCGCTGCAGGTGTTCGGGCCGCATCTCAATCAGCTCGGTGGTCTCCAGCGCACACACCACCGGCAGCTTGTCCTCCGGGAGGCCCCGGTAGGCGGCAAACACTTCCTTCGCTGCATGCGGGTCAACCGAGACGTTCCATTCCGCCGTCGGGGTGGTATTGCCCTGGTAGTAGAAACAGCCGCCCATGATCACCAGCCCCTTGAGCAGGCGGGGCAGCTCCGGTTCCCGGCGAAGGGCGAGGGCGAAGTTGGTCAGCGGGCCGGTGATGAGGCCGGTGATTTCGCCGGGGTGCTTTCGCACCTCGTCCACCCACACATCCACGGCATGCCGCGCGGAGATCTGTTGCGCGGGCAGCGGCAGCTCGGCGTAGCCGATCCCCTGCGGCCCGTGGGTTTCCTCCGTGGTGACCAGGGGGATCTCCAGCGGCACCTCTGCTCCGACGGCCACCTCGATTCCCGGGTTACCGCACAGCTCCAGGAGGGCCAGGTTGTTCAGCGCAACCTGCCGCGCCCCCACATTTCCGGCCGTGCAGGTGATGGCCTGCACCCGCACATCGGGGCGGGACAGGAGGTACACCAGGGCCAGCGCGTCGTCGATCCCGGTGTCAACGTCCATCAGGACCGAATGCATCAGAAGAGTGCCACCTTGGGCGTGCGGGGGAAGATCGCGTCCAGCTCGGCACGTTCGTCAGCACTGGGCACCCATGCTGCAGCGGCGGCGTTTTCGCGGACCTGTTCGGGCCTGGTGGCGCCCGCAATCACACTGCTGACGGACGGCTGGGCCGCCAGCCAGGAGAATGCCACCTGGATTTCGCTGAGGCCGCGCTCCGCGGCGAAGGCGCTGAACTTGTCCAGCTGGTCCCAGTCGGCGTCGTTCACCAAATTGGTCCGGGTGTGGCTGAGGCGCGAGCCCTCCGGCGCCTTGCCCGGCGCGTACTTGCCGGTCAGCAGGCCGTTGGCCAGCGGGAAGTACGGCAGCACGCCCAGGCCGTAGGCTTCGGCGGCGGGCGTGACTTCGAGCTCGGCGCGCCGGTCCAGCAGGTTGTAGTGGTTCTGGGTGGAGATGAAGCGCGCCCCTCCGCGGGCACGGGCTACGAATTCGGCCTCGGCGATCTGCCAGCCGGCCCGGTTGGAGTGGCCGAGGTAGCGGACCTTACCGCTGGTCACGAGATCATCCAGGGCGGCAAGTGTTTCGTCGATGGGGGTCGACGGGTCCGGAGTGTGGAACTGGTAGAGGTCGATCCAGTCGGTCCCGAGCCGCCGCAGGGAGGCCTCGGCGGCCTGGACAATGTAGCGGCGTGATCCGCGGGCGCCGAAGTCGTTGCCGTTGGCTCCGCGCATGTCCATGCCGAACTTCGTGGCAACGATCGCGTCCCCGCGCCGGCCGCCAAGGGCCCTGCCCAGCATGGTTTCGCTGAGCCCGGGCTCCCGGCCGTAGGTGTCCGCGACGTCAAAAAGCGTAATGCCCGCGTCCAGGGCGGCATGCACGACGGCGTCGGTCCCCTCCTGCGACTCCGTCACCGTGTTGGCCCGGCCGAGGTTGTTGCAGCCGAGTCCCACGACGGAGACGGTCAATCCGGAATTTCCCACACGGCGGTATTCAGTCATGAATTCAGCCTATAACGGCCGCGCCGACGGTCCGGACGGCGGCATCCGGAGCGCCTGTCAGGTGGCGGGGAACTCGAGTCCGTGCTCGTCCATGGCATCCTCAAGCTGGGCCATGGTTTTGACGCCCATTCCGTGCAACTTCGAGAGTTCCCGCCTGCCGAACTGGACAACCTGTTCCAAGGTTTCCAGTCCTGCGTGGGCCATGGCCCGGCGGGCAGGCGCGCCGATTCCGTGGGGAATCGGGGTGTGGCCTGGTTGAACGGATTTACGCGTCATAGCGGATGCCTCCCAGAAAGTCGGTTGCCCCCTCTTAGAGGGTAAAGCCCGAAGCAGGTTTCGGCGAGTGCTTGAGCTTAAACGCCTCCGGGTCCCCGAACGGCGCCGCAGCGATGCTGAGTTTGGTGAAGTCCAGGTCCTCGCCGCGGATGCAGACCTTGATGGCGTTGACGGCCTTGTTGACGTCCGGGCACAGGCAGAAGATGTTGAGCTTGGCGTTGCCAAATTCCGACCGTTCCACGGTGCCCAGCCCGCGCCAGGCAAGATGGCTGATGAGGGCGTCCTTGGCTTTTTCCTCCAGGTAGCGGTCGCGGTCGGTGCCGTCCTTGGTTTTCAGGGCGTACTGGGCCACCACCCAAAACTGTTCCTCGTCGGGAATCTCGGCATAGCCGTCCTCCGCACACTGCACCGCGAAGGCGTCCATCAGGCCTTCGGCCGCCGCGGCGTCGGCGACGTCGGTTTCGTCCGTCTTGCTCTGGTGGCCCACTACGCCGTGATTCATCACGAACTGGCTATAGTCCTCATCAAACCAGGCTTCCCGGAACAGCAGGACCCCTTCGTCGTCGCGTTTGTAGACCCTGATAATTCCGCTCATGCCCGTCCTCTCCTGAACCACTCGGCGTCTGTGCCGTCGAACGGTGCGTGTTGTGCCTTGACGGCCTGGTAAAGCTGTTCTGTTTCCTCGAGCATGCGGTCCACAAGGTCCCGCGGGTACTCCATGCTCGCTTGGTGTTCGGCGAATTCGTCCTCGTCGTCGATGTAGACTCCCCGGGCCACGGACCGGATCACGTCGAGGTCCATGTCGATGACGTGGAACTCAAAGGTGCCGGGCCGGATGCCGTTCCAGCCGTGGCCCACGGCGAGGTCCACGTACACCCGGAAGTCTCCGGGATAGGTGTCGTCGTAGAAGGTGGCGACGTAGTCGCCGTTCCGCGGCACGAGCAGGACGGCGTCGGACCTGGCATGAAAAGCCGCTCCGGGCCGTGAGATGAATGATCCCTCCGGCTGGAAGATCCACCAGCCGTGGCGGTCCTCGCCGAGGTAGCTGCCCGGCACCACCCAGTGGGCGCCGCCGTCCCATTTCCGGTTCCGCGCCACCACCAGGTCTCCCGGTTTGAGGCTCTCGGGAGGTGTGGCCTCGTGCGGAATCACAGTTTCGGCAGGCTGCCCGTAGTCGGGTGCTCCTGGCCGGGCAGGGGACGCGCGAAAGGCACCTTGGTCCCCAAAACCTGCGCAACGACGTCGTGCGTGATCTGGCGGGCCGTCAATCCGACGCGTTCCAGCACCTGCGCGCGCGTTCCGTGGTCCAGGAACTCTACCGGAAGCCCCACTTCGTTGAGGGCGGTGTCCACCCCTGCGGCGCGCATTTCCTGCCGGATGCGGGAGCCCACACCCCCGGCGCGGACGCCGTCTTCGATGCAGATGACCAGCCGGTGGCGGGCAGCCAGCGCAATGATCGACTTCCGGACCGGCAACAGCCAGCGGGGGTCCACCACAGTGGAACTGATGCCTTGCGCGCCAAGCCGGTTGGATACGTCCAGGGCGAGCTCGGACATGGCCCCCACACTCACGATCAGCACGTCGTTTTCACTGGAGCCCGACGGGCGGCGGGCCAGGACATCCACGCCGTCGCTGAGCCGTTCGAGGGCTTCCACTTCGGCGCCCACGTTCCCCTTGGAATACCTGACCACACTGGGGGCGTCCTTGATGGCCACGGCTTCGCGGAGTTCCTCCCGAAGCCTGGTGGCGTCGCGGGGCGCTGCGAGGTGGAGGCCCGGAACGATCTGCACCATGGCCATGTCCCACATGCCGTGGTGGCTGGCGCCGTCGGGGCCGGTGACACCGGCGCGGTCCAGCACAATGGTGACTCCTGCCCTGTGCAGGGCAACATCCATCAGCAGCTGGTCGAAGGCACGGTTCAGGAAGGTTGCGTAGACGGCCACCACGGGGTGGAGCCCGCCGAAGGCCATGCCGGCCGCCGAGGTCAGGGCGTGCTGCTCGGCAATCCCGACGTCGAAGACGCGGTCCGGGTGCCGCGCGGCGAACTTGTGCAGGCCAACAGGAATGAGCATGGCACCGGTAATCCCCACGATGTCCTTGCGCTCATCGGCAATGGCTGCGATTTCATCGGCGAAGACCGACGTCCAGGACTGGGCGCCGCCCGCCTCGGTGGGCTCCCCGGTTTCGGGATCGATGATGCCTACGGCGTGGAACTGGTCAGCCTCGTGGGCGCGGGCCGGCGCATAGCCGTGGCCTTTCTCGGTCATCGCATGCACAATCACCGGGCCGGCGTAGTTCTTGGCGGTGGAGAGGGCGTGCTCCATGGCTTGGAGGTTGTGGCCGTCCACGGGGCCGATGTACTTCATGCCAAGGTCCTCGAACATGCCCTGCGGCGCCCACCAGTCCTTGATGCCCTTCTTCATGGCGTGCAGGCTACGGTAGGTGAACTGGCCCACGGGTCCGCCGTTTTGCAGCTTCCGCTTCCACCAGTCGAGGGTGCCCTCGTAGGCCGGGGCGGCCCGGAAGGAATCGATGGTGGGACGCAAGGAAGCGAGGTAGTCGGCGAAGCCGCCCACCGTGGCCGCATAGGAACGGCCGTTGTCGTTGACGACGATGACCACGCGGCGCTTTTTGTCCGCGGCGATGTTGTTGATCGCTTCCCAGGCCATGCCGCCGGTCAGGGCGCCGTCGCCCACAACCGCGATCACGTAGCGGTCGCCGTCGCCGGTCAGCTGCCGGGCGCGGGAGATGCCGTCGGCCCAGGACAGTGACGAGGAGGCGTGGGAGCTTTCCACGATGTCGTGCTCGGATTCGGCCCGGTCCGGGTAGCCGGACATGCCGCCTTCCTGGCGGAGCGTGCTGAAGTCATGGCGTCCGGTGAGGAGTTTGTGGACGTAGGACTGGTGCCCGGTGTCAAAGACAATGCTGTCCCGGGGAGAATCGAAAATGCGGTGTACGGCCATGGTCAGTTCCACCACGCCGAGGTTCGGTCCGAGGTGGCCACCCGTCTGCGACACGTTGCCGATCAGGAAACTCCTGACCTCCGCAGCCAGCTGGGACAGCTGTTCTTCGGTCAACTTGCTCAGGTCCTGCGGATTCCGGATGGTGTCCAAGATTCCCAACGGGGCCTCCTTCGGGTGGTAGACATGCCTTTTAACTCTAACGCCTCACAGGCGGTGCGGACGCAGGGACCGACCTCCCGCAACGCAAAGCCCCGGCCCGTCAATGACGGGCCGGGGCTTTCGCTGATGCCGGTATGGAACCCTGCCGTTAGTTGGCGGAGATCTGGCGCAGCACGTACTGCAGGATGCCGCCGTTGCGGTAGTAGTCCGCTTCGCCCGGGGTATCGATGCGGAGGACCGCATCGAAGGACTTGGCGGAGCCGTCTTCAGCCGTAGCGGTGACCTTGAGGGTCTTCGGGGTGGTGCCTTCGTTGAGGGCGGTCACGCCCTCAACCGCGAAGGTTTCCGTGCCGGTGAGGCCCAGGGTTGCGGCTGATTCGCCGGCCGGGTACTGCAGGGGCAGGACGCCCATGCCGATCAGGTTGGAGCGGTGGATGCGCTCGTAGCTTTCGGCCACGACTGCCTTGACGCCCAGGAGCGCGGTGCCCTTGGCTGCCCAGTCACGGGACGAGCCGGAGCCGTATTCCTTGCCTGCCAGGACCACCAGCGGGGTGCCGGCTGCCTGGTAGTTCTGGGCGGCGTCGTAAACATACGCCTGGGGTCCGTCCGCCTGGCTGAAGTCGCGGGTGAAGCCGCCCTCGACGCCGTCGAGCAGCTGGTTCTTGATGCGGATGTTCGCGAACGTGCCGCGGATCATCACTTCGTGGTTGCCACGGCGCGAACCGTAGGAGTTGAAGTCCTTGCGCTCCACTCCGTTGGCCAGCAGGTACTGGCCGGCAGGCGTGTCCGACTTGAAGGAACCGGCCGGGGAGATGTGGTCGGTGGTGACGGAATCGCCGAGCTTGAGCAGCACGCGGGCACCGGTGATGTCCGTGACGGGCTCCGGCGTGGCCTTCATGCCTTCGAAGTACGGGGGCTTCCGGACATACGTGGACTTCTCGTCCCAGGCGAAGGTGTCGCCGGCGGGGGTGTCGAGGGCCTTCCAGCGGTCGTCGCCGTCGAAGACGCCCTCGTAGCCGCGGGCGAACATTTCCTTGTCGATCGAGGAATCGATGACCTGCTGGACCTCGACCGGGTTCGGCCAGATGTCCTTCAGGAAGACGTCGTTTCCGGCTTCGTCCTGGCCCAGGGCGTCGGTGTCGAAGTCGAAGTCCATGGTTCCGGCCAGGGCGTAGGCGATGACCAGCGGCGGCGAGGCCAGGTAGTTCATCTTGACGTCCGGGTTGATGCGGCCTTCGAAGTTCCGGTTGCCGGACAGCACGGCGGTGACGGAAAGGTCGTTGGCCTGGATGGCCTCGGAGATTTCGGCGTCCAGCGGGCCGGAGTTGCCGATGCAGGTGGCGCAGCCGTAGCCCACGATGTAGAAGCCGAGCTTCTCCAGGTACGGGGTGAGGCCGGACTTCTCGTAGTAGTCGGTGACCACCTTGGAGCCGGGGGCCACGGAGGTCTTGACCCACGGCTTCGCGGCAAGGCCCTTGTCCACGGCGTTGCGGGCCAGCAGTGCGGCGGCGAGCATCACGGACGGGTTGGACGTGTTGGTGCAGGACGTGATCGAGGCGATGGACACCGCGCCGTGGTCCAGCTCAAACTCGCGGCCATCCGCAGTGACAACATGCACCGGAACGGACGGACGTCCCTCGGCACCGTTGGCGGCAGACTCAACGCGGGCCGTTTCCGTGGTGTGGGAGTCAGCGTGCGTGAAGGAGGGCGGGTCGGAAGCCGGGAAGGACTCTTCCAGCGACTCGTCCACGCTGCCGTCTTCAATGGTCACGTAGTTGTGGATGTCCTTGCGGAACTGCTCCTTGGCATCCGTGAGCTCGATGCGGTCCTGGGGACGCTTCGGGCCGGAGATGGAGGGAACAACCGTTGACAGGTCCAGCTCGAGGTACTCGGAGAACTTGATCTCCTTGGAAGGATCGTGCCAGAGGCCCTGTTCCTTCGCGTAGGACTCCACGAGGGCGACGTTCCCCTCGGAGCGGCCGGTGAGGCGCAGGTAGTCGAGCGTGACGTCGTCGATCGGGAACATGGCGGCAGTGGAGCCGAACTCCGGGCTCATGTTGCCGATGGTGGCGCGGTTGGCCAGCGGCACTGCCGCCACACCTTCGCCGTAGAATTCCACGAACTTGCCCACGACGCCGTGCTTGCGCAGCTGCTCGGTGATGGTGAGGACGACGTCGGTGGCGGTGGCGCCGGCCGGGATGGAACCCGTCAGCTTGAAGCCCACAACGCGCGGGATCAGCATTGACACGGGCTGGCCCAGCATGGCGGCTTCGGCTTCGATGCCGCCCACGCCCCAGCCCAGCACGCCCAGGCCGTTGACCATGGTGGTGTGCGAGTCGGTGCCGACGCAGGTATCCGGGTACGCACGAAGCGCACCGTCAACTTCGCGGGTCATCACAGTGCGGGCCAGGTACTCGATGTTGACCTGGTGCACGATGCCGGTTCCCGGCGGGACGACCTTGAAGTCGTCGAACGCGGTCTGGCCCCACCGCAGGAACTGGTACCGCTCGCCGTTGCGCTGGTACTCGATCTCCATGTTGCGCTCCAGTGCGCCGGAGTTGCCGAAGGCGTCGATCTGCACGGAGTGGTCAATCACCATTTCGGCAGGTGCCAGCGGGTTGACCCGCTTGGGGTCGCCGCCAAGTTCCTTGACTGCTTCACGCATGGTGGCAAGGTCCACAACGCAGGGCACGCCAGTGAAGTCCTGCATGATCACGCGCGCCGGCGTGAACTGGATTTCAGTGTCGGGCTCGGCGCTGGGGTCCCAGCCGGCCAGTGCTCGGACGTGATCGGCCGTGATGTTCGCGCCGTCCTCGGTCCTCAACAGGTTTTCAAGCAATACCTTGAGGCTGAACGGAAGGTTTTCTGCACCTTCAACGGAGTTCAACCGGAAAATTTCGTATTCGGTACCGGCTACATTAAGTTTGCCTTTTGAACCGAAGCTGTCCACAATGCTCATCGCAGGACTCCTCTCGCAACAGTTTCATCTTTGTCGCGCGGTAGACCGCTTGCTAGTTAGGTCATCCTAATTAGTACAAGGCCTTACAAAAGAGCATGGGGTCAGCCGGGAATTCGGCGCGCGACGTGGGACTACTACGCCCATCCTAGTCACATCAGGCCGGGGGCGTCAGCAACGCCACTGTCTCCATGTGGTGGGTGTGCGGGTACAGATCAAACGCGCGGAGCCCTGCAAGCTGCCAGCCGCCCTCCCGGAAGTACCCCAGGTCCCGGGCGAACGACGCCGGATCGCAGGACACGTAGGCGATGGCCCGGGGACCTGCGGCGATCAGTTGGCTGACCACCGCCTTGCCCGCCCCTGCGCGTGGCGGATCAAGCACCACTGCATCGAAGTTGCGGGGTTTCTGGCGCAGGACGCGTTCCACCCGCCCCTGCACGATCTCCACCTGCGGCGCCCCGTGCAGGTTCTTCCGCGCATCGCGGCTGGTGCCCGGAGCACCCTCAACGGACAGTACGGAGCCGGTCACACCGACGGCGTCCGCGAGTGCGGCTGTGAACAGGCCCGCCCCGGCGTACAAGTCGGCCACCACGGCGCCCGGCTCCAGGTAGCCGCCGTCGTGCAGGAAATCCTTGACCGCCCCGACGAGGGTGTCCGGTGCGTCCCGGTGGATCTGCCAGAAGCCATCCCCCGTGACCCGGTATTCGTGCCCGGCGGCCGACTCCTGGACCCACGTGCGGCCGCGCAGCTGCAGGACCTCGCCCTTGGCGGGGTCGAAGCTGGCCACCGAGACCTCTTCGGGCAGCTGCGCGAGGATCGTGCCGAGTCGCTTGGCCCGGGTGCCGGCGGCCGGGGCCAGCAGCACCAGCGGGCGCGATCCGTTGGCGGGGGCCGCCACCTCCACGCGGTCAATGCCCTGAAGATCGATGTCCCACAGCCTGAGCCCGTTGATGCCGGGAACAGCCAGCGGCATTTCGCGGATGGCAATGACGTGATCGGAGCGATGCGCGTGCATGCCCAGCCTGCCGGCGGGCGTCACGGCGAAGCTGGCCCGCGTCCGCCAGCCCAGCCCGGCGTCGCTGCCGGCTTCGCCGCCTGAGTCCCTGCCTGTGGCGCTGCCTCCCCCGACGGCTTCCACCCCGGTGACGCGTTCGACGCCGGCGAGCCGCTTCAGCTGTTCCGCCAGGACGTCAGCCTTGAGGCTTCGCTGGCGTTCCAGCGATATGTGGCCCAGTTCTGCGCCGCCCACCGGGGGGTGGCCGTGGGACCACGCCCGCCGGGAATCCGCCAGGTGCCAGAAGTGGGGCACGCGGTCCGGCGACGCTTCGAGCACTTCCACCACGTCGGCACGCCAGAACTTCGATCCGTCGCCGGCGTCGGTCAGGCGGATCCGGACCTTCTCGCCGGGAATGGCGTGGCGGACAAACACCACGCGGCCTTCGTGGCGGGCTACACAGTGCCCGCCGTGGGCGATGGGCCCGACATCCACCACGAGCTCGGCGTCCGTGCGGGTCTGGGTCTCGGGGTTCATTGGATATCCTGCATTTTCTTGGCTTCTTCGGACGATTTGAGCTGCCATGGCACACTGGCCACCATGACTCCCGGCTCGAAATGGAGGCGGGTTTTAATACGCAGTGCGGTCTGGTTGTGGACCAGTTGTTCCCACCATTTGCCCACCACGTACTCGGGGATGTACACCACGATGAGGTCGCGGGGCGAGTCCCGCCGCATGTTCTTCACGTATTCCATGATGGGAGTCACGGTTTCCCGGTAGGGGCTGGCGAGGACGGTCAGCGGTACCGGAATTTCCAGTTTCTCCCAGTCAGCCAGTGTGTGCGCGGTTTCCTCGGAGTTGATGTCCACGGTGATGGCATCGAGCCGCGAGGGCCTCGACGCACGGGCGTAGGCGAGTGCCCGCAGTACGGGCTTGCGGACATGGGATACCAGCAGCACGGCGTGAACCCGGGACGGAAGGGCGCGGGGCGAGGAGTCCTCGTCCACGGCCAGCTCCTTGGCCACGTTGTCGTAGTGCGCGTGGATGCTCCACATGATCAGGTAGAGCACGAACATCGCCAGCAGCGCGATCCAGGCACCCTGCTCGAACTTGGTGATCAGCACGATCGTCAGGACCAGCGCGGTCATGCCGAAGCCGATCATGTTGATGGTGCGTGACTTGAGCATCCGGAGGCGCACGGCCTTGTCCCGGGCAAGCTTCAGTTCACGGCCCCAGTGCCGCACCATTCCCAGTTGGCTGGCGGTGAAGGAAATGAAGACGCCGACGATGTACAGCTGGATGAGCTTGGTGACGTCGGCGTTGAACGACAGGATGAGCACCAGGGCGCCGGCCGCGAGGGCCAGTACTCCGTTGCTGAAGGCCAGGCGGTCTCCGCGCGTGCGCAGCTGGCGCGGAAGGTAGCCGTCCTGGGCCAGGATGGACCCGAGGACCGGGAAGCCGTTGAACGCGGTGTTGGAGGCAAAAACCAGGATGACGCCGGTGGCTGCCACCACGATGTAGAACAGCAGGGAGCCGGGCCCGAAGATGGTTTGCGCGATCTGGCTGATGGCGGGGCTCTGGATGTAGTTCTCCGGCGGGGGCTGGCCGTTGACCAGGAATTCCGTGGCCGGATCCAGCACGATGTGCACTTTGGTGGCGTTGGCCAGGTAGATGATGCCGGCGAGCATGGCCGAGGCGATGACGCCCAGCAGGAGCAGGGTGGTGGCCGCGTTCTTGCTCTTGGGTTTCTGGAAGTTGGGGACGCCGTTGCTGATCGCTTCCACGCCGGTCAGGGCGGCGGCACCGGAGGAGAACGCACGGAGCAGCAGGAAGGCGCCGGCGAGCCCGACAAGCCCCTCGTCGAAACCGGGTGCGGGAACAATCGTGAAATTCGCGGAAGGGGCCTCGCCCAACTGCCCGGTGGCTGCCTGGAAGATGCCAACGGCGGTCATGCCGAGGATGGACGCCATGAAGATGTAGGTCGGGACGGCGAAAAGGCTTCCGGCCTCCTTGATGCCGCGAAGGTTCACCAGCGCCAGGATGACCACTCCCACGGTGGCTATCAGGGCCTGCTGGCCGTGGAGCGCGGGCACGGCGGCGGTGAGGTACGTTGCCGCCGAGGACATGGAGACGGCCACGGTGAGCACGTAGTCCACCAGCAGCGCCGATGCGACCGTCAGCCCCGCATGCTTGCCGAGGTTGACGTTGGCTATTTCATAGTCGCCGCCGCCGGACGGGTAGGCGTGCACGTTCTGGCGGTAGGAGGCCACCACTGTGAGCAAGACCACCATGACGGCGAGGCCCACCCAGGGGGAAAACGCCACCGCACTCACACCCGCCAGTGCCAGGGTCAGGAGGATTTCATCGGGTGCATAGGCCACGGAGGACAGGGCGTCTGAGGCGAAGACCGGAAGCGCGATCCGCTTAGGCAACAGGGTGTGGGCCAGCCGGTCGTTCCGGAAGGGCCTCCCCACGAGCACCCGCTTCGCGGCATTCAATATAGTCAGCACTCCACAAAGCTAGTCTGATTCGGACGCGATGTCATGACGGTAGAGTCGTACGCAGCAACGGGGAAAAGACTGAGGAGGCACGGGTGGCGCACTTCGTGATCATGGGTTGTGGACGCGTGGGAGCAACGCTCGCACACACCCTCGAGGATGCCGGCCATTCGGTGGCCATCATCGACCAGGACGACCGTGCCTTCCGCAGGCTCCGCACCGGTTTTTCAGGCCGTAAGGTCACGGGAGTCGGGTTCGACCGGGAAACCTTGAAACAGGCCGGCGTCAGTGAGGCGTACGCCTTCGCCGCCGTGTCCAGCGGCGACAACTCCAACATCCTGGCCACCCGGGTTGCCCGCGAAACCTTCCACGTCCCCCACGTGGTGGCAAGGATCTATGACCCCGGCCGCGCCGAGATCTACCAGCGACTGGGCATTCCCACGGTTGCCGCGGTGCGCTGGAGCGCGGATCAGGTGCTCCGCAGGATCCTGCCCGAACAGCACCTCGCAGGTGACTTCCGTGAGCCGTCCGGCCGGCTGGTCCTGGCCGAAATCGACCTCGACCCTGCCTGGATCGGCCACTCCGTGGCTGCCATCGAAAAGGCGGCCGGAATCCGGATCGCCTACCTGACCAGGTTCGGAGAAGGGATGCTGCCCGCCGCCACCACGTCCTACCAGGAGGGCGACACCGTCCATGCCATGCTGCGCGTGGACCGCAGCGCCGAGGTAGGCCACATTCTTGCCAAAGAACCCCCCAAGGAGCAGTAAGTGAAAGTCGTTATCGTCGGGGCAGGCAGCGTCGGTTCCTCGATTGCCCGTGAGCTCCTTGCCCACAAACACGAGATCCTGCTGATCGACCTGAAGCCGGAAGTGATTGGCCGCAGCGGGCTCCGGGGCGCGCACTGGCTGGTCGGCGACGCGTGCGAGCTGAGTACCCTTCAGGACGCCAAGCTCGAAGACGCGGAGGTGGTGGTTTCAGCCACGGGAGACGACAAGGTCAACCTCGTGGTCTCGCTGCTCGCGAAGACGGAGTTCGGCGTCGGCCGCACCGTGGGCCGGGTAAACAACCCCAAGAATGACTGGATGTTCAACGATTCCTGGGGGGTCGACGTCGCAGTCAACACCCCGCAGCTCATGACCGCCCTCGTCGAGGAAGCGGTGGAAATCGGCGACCTTGTCCGGCTGCTCACCCTGCAGACCGGCGTCTCGTCCCTGGTCGAGTTCACCGTGCCCCACGACTCGCACGTCATCGGGCTCACCGTGGGCGGCATTGACTGGCCTGAGGACTCCACACTGGTGGCGATCCTCCGGGACCAGGCCCCCATCACCCCCAGCCGGGACGACGTGCTCGACGGCGGTGACGAACTGTTTTTCGTCACGACGATTGCTGCCGAAGACGAGCTCAGGGCGCTGCTCTCCCCCGAGCAGCAGGTGGACCGGGACACAGAGTCGCACCCGCCGCATAACGGCGAGCTGCAGGACGACGAGCATGAGGGCCGGCAGCCGGAGCAGCAGGCTCCCGAGGACGACGGCTTCGACGGCTGATGCCGAAGCCACCGGTACGGTGCCTAGGGCTGTGCCTACGGCTGCGGCGGACCACCGGGACGCGACGCAGCCGGACGGTCAACCGCGGGCACGGCAGGACGGGTGATCAGCCAGGCAACCCACACACCCAGGATGTACAGCGGAGTACCCATGAGGAGCCGTGTGGTGGCGAGGGCGGCCAGGCCTTGTTCACCCATGAAGTACAGCGGCACCTGGACCAGCAGCCGCAGCGCCAGGACGCCCACGATCACCCACGTCCCCAGTCGGTAGGCCCTGACGCGGGCCGGGTCCTTCCGCCAGTCCAGCCCCTCGTTCCTGATGAAGCCGAACAGCAGGCCGGCGATGGGCCAGCGGAGCGCTATGGACAGCACCATCCCGGCAATGTAGGCCGCATTGGTGAAGAACCCCGGGACGTAGAAGTCCTCCGCCTTGCCGGTGGTATTCGCCAGCCACGCCGAAATTCCGACGCCGACGACCCCGGCCAGCGCCTGGGTCAGGGGCCGCCGCTGGACCAGCCGCGCCACGGTGAAGGCGGCAGCCGCGGCCAGGGCGCCCACCAGGGACAGGGTGAGGTCGCGGGTGATGGTGAAGGTCACGAGGAACACGAGTCCGGGGACGATGGTCTCCGCGATGCCCTGCACGCCGCCGGCACTCTTCAGCACGTCGATGTTGCCGTTCTTCGACCGGTGCAGGCCGGCCTTCGCTGCGTAGCCTTCCGCGAGGTTGGCCACTGACGGCGTTTCCGGCGCGGGCTGTGCTTTGCGCGGTTCGGACGCGGCCGGACCGGCAGCGGGATCCGGGTTCTCGGACGGCGTCATTCGTTCTCCTGGCGGGACAGTATTTCGTAGCGGGGATTGAACATGGTGGGAAGGCCGTCGCGCAGGGTCAGCATGCCCTGGAGCCTGAGCTCACAGCCCGGTTCCACGCCGGGAACCCGTCGCCGGCCGAGCCACACGACACGCAGCCGGTCGCGCCGGCCCGGTCCCCCGGGCCGCCGGGCCGACGCCGGTTCCGCGGCGGCCGGGGCGGGGCCGGCCTTTTTGCGCGGGAGGTCGTGGTCGGTGACGATGGCGGTGAAGGTGGCAACCTGGGTGGCCGGCACGTAGGTCACAGACTCAATATAGCCACGGCACAGCACACGCCCACGGTCCGGCAATCCACTGATGGAAAGTTCGGGCTGCGGAAAGTCGGCGGCCGGATCAGCCAATCTGGGTGATCTCCGGTCCGCGCTCCGGCTGCTGGAATTCGGGTGCGCCCTGCTGCGGCGCCGGCGCGGAATCCTTCGGCAGGCGAAGCTGCAGCAGGTCACGCGGCGGCATGGGGCTTTCGCCCCGGACCACCACGATCTGGCGGAACAGGGATTCAAGGTTTGCGGCGGCGTCGCGGTCCAGGGCAGCTTCCCCGCCCAGGACTCCGCGGAGGAACCAGCGCGGACCGTCGACCCCGATGAAGCGGGCCACGCGGTAGCCGCCTGAGCCGTCGGCCGTTCCGGCCGGAAGTTTAGCCACCAGTTCGGTGCCGAAGACGCCGGGGATCTCTTCGACCTGGCCGCCCTGGCTTCCCACGGACTGCCCGATCTGTTCCCGGATCTCATCCCAGAGTCCTTCGGTGCGCGGCGCTGCGAAGGCCTGGAGCTGGAGGCTTGAACCCTCGAGGTCCATGGTGACGGCCACAACCCGCTGCGTGGCTTCCTCAATCTCGAGCCTCAGCTGGAGACCTTCACGGGGTGCAATCAGGAGCGCGCCGAGGTCCACGTAACCGTCGGTGCTGTCGATTTCCGAGACGTCAAACGGTCCGGTGGCTGCCCTGCCGGTTTTTTCCCCGGCAGCGGAGTCCGCAGTCTCCAGGGTTTCCCCGGGCTCTACTGCCTGGTCCTTCTTGGCCTTCTTGCCACGCCCAAAAACCATCGGGTTGTCTCCTTAGTTGTGATCTTGTCCGCCGTGCCGCCTGGGCCGCGGGGAATCCTGCAGCGCCCGCAGAGCCGGGCAGCGCCCGAGGGCTAGGCCTGCGGTGTCGCGAAACCACCGGTGGAACCAAAGCCACCCGTGGAACCGAATCCGCCGTCACCGCGGACCGAGTCGCTCAATTCCGCAACGGCCACGAACTGCGCGTACTCCACGCGCTGAATGACCATCTGTGCAATTCTATCGCCGCGCCGCAGTTCAATGGCTTTCTCCCGGTCCGTGTTCAGCAGGGTCACGGAGATCTCGCCGCGGTACCCGGCGTCGACCGTTCCCGGGGCGTTGACGACGGTCAGCCCGTGCTTGGTGGCCAGCCCGGAACGCGGGTGGATAAGGGCGACATAGCCGTTCGGCAGGGCGATCGAGACTCCGGTGGGAACCAGGCGGCGTTCACCCGGCTCGAGAACGACGTCCTCGCGCGCACGGAGGTCCGCTCCGGCGTCGCCGGGGTGGGCGTAGGACGGGGCCTCGAGGCCGGCGTCGAGCATTTTCAGCTGGACGGACAGGGTGGGCGATCCGTAGGCCGCGGCGCTGCCTTCCGGGGAGTTCGGCGGCAAAGTACTCACGGCTGCAGTTTCTTCAGTCACAGTCATTCACTCTAACGCCAGCGGCGCATCCGGGCCTAGCCGCCGGGGGAACCAGGCGGTGCCGGGCCAAGGTGAAATACCCCGGGAAAAGTGGAAAGCTGGGGCTATGCCGGAATCTAGTGCAGCTGTGCCTGCCCCCAACAGCACACCCCGCGGAACCACCGTTCTTTACCGTGAGAAGCTCCACCCGAACCTGTGGATCTGGCTGGTGGCAGCAGGGCTCTCCGGCGCCGGCATCCTCGTTTTCGCCCCGATCAGCCTGGCGGCCGGCATCACGGCGGCACTGGTGCTTTTCACCATCATTGCGGTGCTGCTGGTCCTGTCCACACCCTCCATCACGGTGACCACGGACACCCTACAGGTGGGGCGGGCCACCATCGAGCGACGCTACATCGGCACCGTGGCACAGTTCAGCGGCAAGGAGGCGACGGCGGAACGCGGCCCGCGCCTGAACGGCCTGGCCTACCTGTGCATCCGCGGCTGGGTGGACCCGGTGGTCAGGATCGAGATCACGGATCCGTCCGATCCCACGCCGTACTGGCTCACGTCCACGCGGCACCCGGCACGCCTGACCGCGGCCCTCACCGGCTCGTAGAAGCACCGGCTCCCGTAGCGCCGGTCAGCCTTCGCAGTCCTTGCAGAAAAGCAATCCGTTCTTTTCACGGGCGATCTGCGAGCGGTGACGGACGAGGAAGCAGGACGAGCAGGTGAATTCGTCAGCCTGGGCCGGCAGGACGCGGACCATGAGTTCCTCGCCGGACAGGTCGGCACCCGGGAGTTCATAGCCTTCGGCAAGGTCGGACTCGTCTTCATCCACCACTGCCGTGGGCTTGTCCGCGCGCCGGGTCTTCAGTTCCTCGATGGAATCTTCGTTTAAGTCTTCTGCAGATTTCCGCGGCGCATCGTAGTCTGTCGCCATTATGTGCTGGTCACACTCCGCTATCTTCGGTTGAGTCACCGGATCCCCGGTTCACCGATGTCAACGCAGATCCGCCTGGTTTTGTGCCCGGCACGTGCCCGTTTTTGGCTTGCGGCGGCAGCGACGGCCTGAAAGTCCCGGAATATCGCGGCGCGCCCTCTGCCTTCCCCGGAATTGTGACTGCCGGGTGGCAGAGTTTCGAATGTCAGTAATGCCAGGGTGGAGGATTTGTATGCAGGATCTACGGCTTGTAGGCGTCCACGACGACGGGGAGCATCTCCTGTTGAGCGGCACCGGCGGCGAGATGTTCCAGCTGCCGATCGACGAAGCTCTCCGGCTCGCGGCCAGCCGCTCTCCGGCGAAAGTTGCCGCTAAAATCACGCCCGTCGCCATGTCCCCGCGGGACATCCAGGCGCGGATCAGAAGCGGGGCCACGGCCGCCGAAGTCTCCGAACTGTCCGGTATTCCCCTCGCCAAGGTCCAGCGCTATGAGGGACCCGTACTCGCGGAACGCGAATACGTGGCACAGCAGGCCCGCAAAATCGAGGTGGCATCCCCTGCACCGGGCCATGATGTCTACCGCTCCGCTTTCGGGGACAACCCGGCCACCCTGGGTGAAATGGTGGCCCACCGGCTCAACGCCCACGGCATCGAGTCCTCATCGGTGGAATGGGACTCCTGGCGGCGCCCGGACGGCACCTGGACCGTCGTTGCCCGCTTTGAGACCAATCCCGGCGGCCATGCCAGCATCGGCGAGGAGCCGCCTGCCATGTGGACCTTCAGCCCGGCCCGGAAGTCTCTGCAGAACGCCAACCGCTGGGCTCAGCAGCTCAGCGAACTGGAACCGCTCGACGGTCCCATACCGGCTCGGCGCCTTTCGGCCGTTTCCGACCGCCCGTTTGACTTCGAGACAGACGCCGACGCAGCCGCCGCCCGGACCGCATCCGGCCAGCCCGGCAAGGATTCAGACGGGCTGCTGGACATGCTGCGGTCACGCCGCGGCCAGCGGCTGGGAGTCGACGAGGACGCCGATGACGCCCTGGCACTGCTGCTCACCAACGGAGTTCCGGCGGCCCACCCCCGCCCCTCCGAGGTGGTGGCCGAACCTGAACCCGATGACGGCGCAACGGGGGCCGGGAACGGCGAAGAAGACGCCGCACCGGCCGCCAAGGGGGACTCGTTCACCCGCAAGCGCGACGGCCGGGCATCCATGCTCTCGCGCCTGAGCCTCGCTCCCCGGCCCGCCGGTGATGAAGACCAGCGACTGAAACTTCACGACGGCGTCAGCACCGAGACCCGGGAGATCACCATTGTGGCGTCCCCGCTGCGCCCGGTAACCGGGCCGGATGACGCACCGCCGGAAGAGTCCGGCAGTACGACGGCGGCACTCGACGCCGGCCCGCACAGCGATGCCCCTGCCGGCACCGAACCGGCTTCCGCCAAGGACACGGCCCCCGTCCGGCAGTCCGGCTGGAACCGCGAGTCTGCTCCGAACGTCGGCCTGGATGAACTGCTGGGCGGAGGGAGTCCGCGCCGGAAGCGTGACGATGCTCCGGCGGCGTCAAGGAGCGAACGGGAAACCGAGCAGCCCGAACGGCAGCCGTCCAAACCCAAGCGCTCCAGCGTCCCCAGTTGGGATGAAATAGTCTTCGGCCCCCGCGGCGACTGAAGGCGCGGTCCAAAGCCCGAGTCGGCAGCAGCCTGAGTCAGCGGCCTAACCGCGCCGGGTTTCCCCGGAGCCATGCCACAGGCAGGCGTCCACCTCGAACGGCAGCAACTGGTCCTGCTGGGCCATCACGTTGGCGCCGTGGGCCGTGACCCGCCGCATGAAGTGCCGCCGGCACAACGTCTCGTAGCCCACCACGGGTTCGTGCTCCGCAGCGCCGGCGGACGACGCGTCCCCGGCCATGTCGACGTCGCCCACCACCACCTGCGCACCTTCGGTCACCATCACGCCGTCAATCGTGCGTGCATTATGGGTGGCCCGGCGGCCGCACCAGCACAGCGCCTCCACCTGCAGGACCTGGACGCGGTCCGCGAGTTCGATGAGCCGCTGCGATCCCGGGAAGAGCCGGGTGCGGAAGTCCGCGGTAATGCCGAAAGCAAACACGTCCACGTCGATCTCGTCAACAATCCGGGCCAGCTGTTCCACCTGCAATGGCGAGTAGAACTGCGCTTCATCACAGATGAGGTAGTCAACCCGCAGGCCGCGCGTGCGGCGTTCAATGACCTCATCCCAGAAATCCGTGCCGTCCAGGACCTCCACGCAGTCGGTCTCCAGTCCGAGCCGGCTGGAAATCCGTGCACCGCCGGCCCGGTCGTTGCGGCTGAAACGGACACCGCCGCGTCCCCGGGCCCGGTGGTTATGGTCCATCTGCAGGGCAAGCGTGGATTTTCCGCAGTCCATGGTCCCGGAGAAGAACACGAGTTCAGCCACGCGCTCCCTTTCTGCCTTGAGCCTGGAAACATAGCAGCGGGACTTCGCGCTCCGCCTTGGTCAGGGACCCGTGCTGCCCGACCACCTCCAGCGCCGCGGGACGGACACGCCGTGTGTCATAGAACGCCAGGGCGTCCCTGGCGGCCACCAGGACGTCCCCGATGCGCGGGCTGACCTCCGGCCTGACGTCACCGAACAGTCCGGCCGCCACGGCCTCGCCGCGGCTGAATGCCCAGATCCTGTCGCCGAACCGTTCCCGCCACGATCCAATCAGCCGGGTGCGGTCCTCTTCCCCGGCGTCGGGCTCAAGGTACAGGTGGACCATGCGGGGCTCCCCCGCCGTGTGACGAACACCGGCGATCAGGGCAGGTTCCGCCGAGAAGTCGATCCGCTGCGACTCGGGGACGTCGAGCATGCCGTGGTCCGCCGTCAGCAGGACGGTGGTCCCCGGCGGAAGGGTTGCGTTGAGCCGCCGTACCGTGGCGTCGAGCTCTTCGAGCTGGTGCTCCCAATGGGCCGACTGGCAGCCGTAACGGTGGCCGGCCTTGTCCAGGTCGTTCACGTAGAAGTACATCAGCGAGCTTTCAGCGGCAAGCATGGCGTCCGCCGCAGCGGCCGTCCTGGCGTGCGGGGTGCCCGCGGCGATGAATCGTCCGCCCCGCAACGCGGCCTGCGTCATGGGCGAGCCGCCGAACTGCGGCAGGCTGATGGTGGTGACGTCAGTGTGGGCAGCTGCGCGCTCGAACACGGTGGGAAACGGCTGCCATTCACGGGGGTCCACACCGGCGTCCCAGTTGCCCAGCAAGTTGACCACCTTGTCCTGCCGCGGATCGAGGACGTCGTAGCCCACCATTCCGTGCTGGCCGGCCGGGAGCCCCGTGCCGAAGCTGGCGAGGGAGGACGCGGTAGTGGAAGGAAAAGCCGAGTCGAGGGATACCGGCACCGCTCCCTGGCCCTGCTGCATCACGGACCGCAGGAACGGGGTATGTGCCGCCTTTTGCTTCAGCAGGCTACGGCCCAGGCCATCGGCTAGGACAACGCACACCCGCCGTGCTGCCGGCAGGTTCAACCGGTTCTCAAAGCCCTCAATCCCGAGGCTTGCTGCGGCGCTGGTGAGCACTTCGGCGATGGAACGTTGCCCGTAGGCCGGGGCCGGGGGCACAAGCGATGGAGCCGGGGCACCCTCGGCGACGGCGACGGCGGACGGTTCAGATTTGTTCCCTGGCGTCATCTCAGCGCTGGTGCCCGCGGCTGAGCCGGTTTCCGAAAACACCGGTGCGGGGACGCGGCGGGGCAACCGGGCCGCTGTGCGGCACGGGCGCGGGCGAACCGGTGTTCACGGCGCGCAGCGCCCGGGCGAACAGCTTGGCATCCTGGACGGCCTGCAGGCCGTCAGCTTCCGCACTGATGCGGAGCACGATGTCCTCCTGGGCGATGGTGCCGCTGTAGCCGTGGTCGGCTTCGCACTGCGGATCCCCGCAGCTGGCCGGGCCCATGTCCAGCCGCTGGCCGCCGGACCAGGCGATGGAGAGGGTGAGTTCCCGGACGGGGTCGGAGGGCTTGTAGTTCTGCGGCTGGGCGTACATGTAGCTCAGCACCACGGAACGGATTTGCGCTACGGGCACGGACTCCGTGGAAATCTGGGCGACGATCTGTTCTCCGGCCTCGTCCAGCTGCTGGTCGTCCACGTGGGCGATCACCAGCATGTCGTCCGTCAGCACCAGCACGGTGATGTGCCGGCGCACCTCGGCGCGGTCGAAGTGGGTCTCAAGGTGCACCAGGTGCGCCATGCAGTCGCGGCCGTCCAGCGCGTCGTCAACAACGTCAGCTACCAGCCGTGGATAGAAACCTGCCTGCTGGAGGGCGCCTTCCAGGCTTTGGCCCTGGGCACCGTGGTCGTGCGCGCCGTGGCTGTGTGAGGCCTGGTGACCGGATCGGGGTGCTTGTGGCTTCGACGTGGGAGGCTGGGGGCTCATTCCCCCATTTTCACAGATCGACTGAACACTTGCTAACTGTGAGCCCGGTCCGCTAGCTCCGCATCGCCCGGCGCGCACTGTCGGTCCGCTGGGCGGCGTTCGCTATCCGGACATCGGCGGCCAGGATTGACACCCCGCGGGGCCCGGCCAGCACGGGGTTGAACTCGACCAGCGCGATCTCGGGGTGGTTGTCCTTCAACCGGGTCAGCCGCGCGGCCAGGTCCTCCAGCGCAGCAACGTCCACCGCCGGCAATCCCTGGTAGCCGAACAGTTTCCGGGCCGCCCTGGGGGCGCGGATGAAGTCGTGGACATCGGCTCCGGACAGTGGCGGAACCCGGTGGGCCCAGTCCTCCAGCAGGTTCACCGCGTCGCCGGCAAGGCCGAAGGAAATCACCGGACCCAGCAGGGGGTCCTCAATGGCCCTGAAGGTGCAGGCCTGCCCCACCGGCGCCATGGTCTGGACCTCCATGGACGGCGAGCCGTAGGGTGCCAGGGCGCGGTGCATCTGGATGATGTTGCGCCGCAGGGAATCCGCGTCCTGGATGTCCAGCCGCACGCCGCCAAGGTCCAGCCGGTGGCGCAGCGCGGGGTCGGTGGTCTTGAGCACCACCGGCCAGCCCAGCCGTTCCGCTGCCGCGACGGCCTCGTCCGGCGTTTCGAAGCCGGCGGACGGCACCACATGGATGCCGTAGTGGGAGAGCAGCGTGGCGGCCTTGACCGGGTCGAGCTGCAGCAGCTGCTCACCGGGGACGTCATGGAGCAGTTCCTCCAGCTCGGTCCTGACACTTTCCGCGTCGCAGCCGGCAGGCTCCACGAACAGGCCCTTGTCGCGTTCCACCCATTGGGCGTACTTGACCACGGCGGCGAGCGCAGCGACGGCGGCGCCCGGGTTGGAGTAGCACGGCACTGATCCGCCTGCGGACTCATCCTCCACGGAGTGGACCGTAGCTTCGGCGCCCACCATGCCCTCGACATAGACGGACGGGTCCAGGATCCCGGTGAAGGCGGCGACCACCGGCTTTCCGGCCGCTGCCGAGCATTCCGCCAGGACGCCTGCAATTTTTTCCACGGTGAGGCCGCGTGCCGGCAGCAGCGCCACCACCACGGCGTGGATGGTGTCAGCGGCGAGTATTCCGGCCAGGCTCTGGCGGAGGGCGGGCAGCGCCAGTGACATCCCGGCGTCGAGATCCACGTCGGTGACGATCCGTTCAACGCCGAGCCCGTTGGCGGCGGCGCTGTCCGCCACCACTTTGCCGAGCGCCCCGGAGTTGCTGAAAACCGCGATGTCCGCCCCGGCCGGGAGCGGCTGGCCGGCGACGATCTGTGCCACGTCCATCAGCTGCTCGATGGTTTCCACCCGGATCACACCTGACTGGCGCATCATCGCGTCCAGGGCTCCCGGGGGCGCCTGCGTGGTCCGCACGGCATGCCCCGGGGGCAACTGCAGGCCCATGGAGTCCGACTTCGCCACAATGACGGGTTTGGTGCGGGCAAGCCGCCGCGCCAGCCGGGAAAACTTGCGCGGATTGCCGATGGATTCGAGGTAGAGCCCCACGGCGGCGGTGTCGGCGTCGTCTTCCCAGAACTGCATCATGTCGTTGCCGGAGACGTCTGCCCGGTTGCCGGCGGAAAGGAAGGTGGAGATGCCCAGGCGGCGCCGGCTGGACGCCGCGTACAGCGCCACTCCGATGGCGGCCGACTGGCTGAACAGGCCCAGGCCGCCCCGGCGCGGCAGGCTCGGCGCCATGGACGCGTTCAGGGACACGGCCGGGTTGGTGTTGACGATGCCCAGGGATGCCGGCCCGATCACGCGCATGCCGTTGGACCGTGCCTGGCGGACCAGTTCGCGCTGCCGTGCCAGTCCGCGATCGCCGTCGTCGGCGTACCCGGCTGTCGCCACCACGACGCCCTTCACTCCTGCGGCCGCGCAATCCGCCACGACTTTGGGGACTTCCTCATAGGGGACGGCGATGATGGCCAGCCTGACGGGGTCCGGCACGTCGGAGAGCTTCCCGAACGACAGCATGCCCGCGAGTTCGAGCGCCTCGGGGTTGATGGCGTAGACCGGCCCGGTGAAGCCGCCCTCAATGATGTGCTCCAGCAGCTGGTAACCGACGGTGCCCCATTTGCGGCTGGCACCGATCACCGCCACCGACGACGGCGCCAGCAGTTCCTGGATGCTGCGCGCCTCCGCGCGGTGCTCGCGGGATTCCATCACGGCGCGCGACTTTTCCGTGGGGTCGATGTTGAATTCCAGGCTCACCACGCCGTCGTCGAAATGCCTTTTGACGTCGTAGCCGGCGTCGGAGAAGACCATCAGCATCTTGCGGTTTTCCGGCAGCACTTCGGCGCTGAATTTACGGATCCCGTTCTCGCGGGCGGCGGCCGCCAGGTGTTCCAGCAGGATCGACCCGATGCCGCGCCCCTGGTGGGCGTCGGCTATATTGAAGGCAACCTCGGCTTCTTCGGGATCGGCCAGCCGGTCGTAGCGGCCGATGCCCAGGATTTCGCCGCCGATGGTGATCACCAGCGCCACCCGGTCCTTGTAGTCCACTTCCGTGAAGCGCTTCAGCTCCTTGCTGGAGAGCCGCGCCTTGAAGGCGAAGAACCGCATGTAAATGGACTTCTGCGACTGGCCGGTGTGGAAAGCCTGCACGGCGTCGGAATCTGAGGGGTGGATGGGGCGCACATGAGCCGTCCCGCCGTCCCTTAGAACGACATCGGCTTCCCAATATTCCGGATATACGCCGTCCCCGGGCTGATCCACCATAGGGTTAGCCTAGCTAAAACTCGCCAGTAAACCGTTAAGGATCCACCAGCCCCATGGCCCGCCGCCAAAGTTCCGCCCCGGCAGGGGACGCCGTCCAGGACTACACCGAGAACATTGTTGACATCGACGTCACGTCGGAAATGGAAGGCTCGTTCCTCGAATACGCCTATTCGGTCATCTATTCCCGGGCCCTTCCGGACGCCCGCGACGGCCTGAAACCGGTACAGCGGCGCATCCTGTACATGATGAGCGAGATGGGCCTGCGCCCGGACCGCGGCCACGTGAAGAGCGCCCGCGTGGTGGGCGAGGTCATGGGCAAGCTGCACCCGCACGGCGATACCGCGATCTACGACGCCATGGTCCGCATGGCGCAGGACTTCTCGCTGCGGCTGCCGCTGATCGACGGGCACGGCAACTTCGGCTCGCTCGACGACGGACCGGCGGCCCCGCGGTACACCGAGGCCCGCCTCGCGGCGGCGGCGCTCACCCTCACCGACCACCTCGACGAAGACGTGGTGGATTTCGTCCCCAACTACGACAACCAGCTCACGCAGCCGGACGTCCTCCCGGCGGCGTTCCCCAACCTGCTGGTCAACGGCGCCACCGGCATCGCCGTCGGCATGGCCACGAACATGGCCCCGCACAACCTGGTGGAAGTCATCTCCGCCGCCCGGCACCTGATCGCGAACCCGGAGGCCACGCTCGAGGACCTCATGCGGTTCGTTCCCGGCCCGGACCTGCCCACGGGCGGGCGGATCGTGGGCCTGGACGGCATCCGCGATGCCTACGCCACCGGCCGCGGCTCGTTCAAGACCCGCGCCAAGGTCGAAGTGGAGCAGCTCTCCGCCCGCCGCACCGGCCTGGTGGTCACCGAACTCCCGTACATGGTGGGCCCGGAGAAGGTGATCGAAAAGATCAAGGACGCCGTCAACGGCAAGAAGCTGACCGGCATCAGCGACATCGTGGACCTGACCGACCGCAAGCACGGTCTGCGCCTGGTCATCGAACTGAAGAACGGCTTCAACCCGAACGCTGTGCTCCAGCAGCTCTACCGCTACTCGCCGATGGAGGATTCGTTCGGCATCAACAACGTGACGCTGGTGGACGGCCAGCCGCAGACGCTGGGGCTGGTGCAGCTCCTCTCTGTCTACGTCGACCACCGCATCACCGTGGTGCGGCGGCGCACGGCCTTCCGGCTGGCGAAGAAGAAGGACCGCCTCCACCTGGTGGAGGGCCTGCTGATCGCCATCGTGGACATCGATGAGGTCATCCAGATCATCCGTTCCTCCGACGAGGTGGCCGCTGCCCGCGAACGGCTCATGTCCATCTACGACCTCACCGAAATCCAGGCGAACTACATCCTGGAACTCCGGCTCCGGCAGCTGACCAAGTACTCCCGGATCGAGCTCGAAAAGGAGCAGGAACAGCTCAAGCGTGAGATCGCAGAACTGGAAGCCATCCTCGGCTCGGACCAGCTGCTGCGCGAACTGGTGTCCGACGAACTCGCTGATATCGCCGAAAAATACGGCACACCGCGCCGCACTGTCCTGCTCGAATCCGAAGCGGTCTCCCCCACCGTCGCCGCGCTGGCCGCTGCACCGGGAGGCAAGGGAAAGGCTGCACCCCTCGCACTGGAGATCGCCGACGACCCCTGCTGGGCCATCCTCACCGCCAGCGGGCAGATCGCCCGGACCTCCAACCAGGAGCCGCTGGCCGAGTCCGGGCCGCGGTCTAAGCACGATGTCTTCCGGTCCGTGGTGAAAACCTCCGCGCGCGGCGAGATCGCCGCCGTCACCTCGCTGGGCCGGATGCTGCGCCTCCAGGTCATGGACATGCCCGTCCTGCCGCCGATGTCCGGGCTCCCCAACCTGACCGGCGGAGTGCCGGCCAAGGACTTCATCACGCTGCTGAAGGGCGAAGCGCTCGTTGCTTTCGTGCCGCTGGACACGGTGCTGGCGATCGGCACGGCGCAGGGCATCGTGAAGCGCGTGCAGCCCGACTACCCACTCAACCGCGAGGACTGGGAGATCATCACCCTCAAGGACAAGGACACCGTGGTGGGCGTTGAACCTGCCGGCGCGGACGACGTCGACCTCGTGTTCCTCACCCGGCAGGCACAGCTGCTGCGCTTCAGCGCGGCTAATGTCCGGCCGCAGGGACGCACCGCGGGAGGCATGGCCGGCATCAAGCTGGGCGCCGGGGACCAGGTGCTGTTCTTCGGAACCGTAGCCCCCGGCGACGGCGCCGCCGTCGTGGTGACCGTTTCCGGGACCGACGGCGCCCTGCCGGGTACCGCTCCGGGGGCCGGGAAGGTGACGGCGTTCGAGGAGTATCCGGCCAAGGGCCGGGCCACTGCCGGAGTGCGGGCCCACCGGTTCCTGAAGGGCGAAGACACGCTGCTCATCGCCTGGGCGGGCCACGGGCCGGCCAAGGCGTCCTCACTGGCAGGGGTGGCGCGTTCGCTGCCGCAGGAGCACGGCCGCCGGGACGGTTCGGGCATCCCGCTGTCGCAGGCGGTGGAAGCCATTGGGCCCAGCATGACCTGGGCCTAGACTACTGGCATGCCTATCATCCCCGACGAAAAGGACTGGACCTGGGTGCTGACCCGGGCCTGCCCTGAATGCGGTTTCGACGCCTCAACGGTCACCCCGGCCACGGTTCCCGGGACCGTGGCCAACATGCTTCCGCGCTGGCGGGCGGCGCTGCGGCGGCCGGACGTTGCGGAACGCCCGGACGACGCCACGTGGTCCGTGCTGGAGTACGCATCGCACGTCCGGGACGTCTTCAGCCTTTTCGACCACCGCCTGAACCTGATGCTGAGCCAGGACAACGCCCGGTTCGAGAACTGGGACCAGGACAAGACCGCGGTGGAGCAGGACTATGCCAACGCGGATCCCGCCGTGGTGAGTGCCGAACTGACGGCCGAGGGTGAGCAGGTGGCTGAGTCGTTTGCCGGCGTGCACGAGGACGAATGGGGCCGGAAGGGTTTGCGGAGCAACGGTTCGGAATTCACGGTGATGACCCTTGCGCAGTACTTCCTGCACGACGTCGTCCATCACCTGCACGACGTCGACGCCTGACCGGCGCGGCTAGCGACCGTTGGCTGCCGGGTCAGTTGCGCCCCGTTAGCTCCTTGTCCCAGGCCAGGCTCCTGTTGACGGCGGCGTAGCCCATCTTCTCGTAGAGGGCGAGGGCGCCGGTGGGGTTCTCCGAATCAACATCAAGCGATGCGCGGTCCATTCCGGCTGCTGCGAAGCGGCGCATCGCATCGGCGAGCAGCGCCTGGGCGATGCCCCGGCCACGGTACTCCCGGCGCACGCCCAGCAGGTCCGTGTATCCCTCGCTGTAGCCCCGGGACACCGCACTGTCGGGGTCGTGGCTGGCCAGCTGGTAGCCCGCCACTATTCCGGAGCTGCGGTCCAGGACCACGGCGCTCAGGTCCGGCCTGGCCTGCGGATCATTGACGGTAAATCCCCAGGACTCCTCATCCCGCGGTTCGCTCCCCCAGTGGTCGCGGAAGGCGGCATTGTGGGCCAGCCGGACGTCCTCGCTGAGCTCCGGGCGCATGGTCACCAGGTCCAGCCCGTCGTCGAGCCGCACGGCGGGAAGCTGAACGCCGTCCAGGCGCCGGTGCATCTCGTTGAAGTACCGCACCACGTGGAATCCGGACGTGCGGAGCAGCCGTTGCTGGTGCTCGTGCTGCTGCTCCATGTGGATCCGCAGCCGAGGCACAGCGCGCTGGTGTGCGGGAAGGCTGTTTTCGGGCCCGCTGTCCTCGGCGAAGCGCTGGACCGTCCGCTCGCTGAGCCATCCCAGAAGGGCCGTGCCGATCCCCCGGCGCTGCCAGGCGGGGTCGACGCAGCCGAAGCCGTAGGCTTTGTCGCCGTCCTTGTTCTTCGTGATGCGGGCGTAGGCGCGGGGAACCTCGCCGCCGTCCAGCACCAGGAGGGTGTTGTCTGCAGGATGGTTCTTTTTCGACTGCAGGATCTGTTCGAGGTCGGCGGCACGCTCGAACCACACAGGCTTTTCCGTCTCAGCCGTCCGGGCGATCAGTGCCGCCCACGCTTCAGTGTCCGGCTCAGCGGCAGGGCGCCAGGCCAGGCCCGCGTCCGTGAGGGATGTCCGCCAGGATCCGGGCGCCGGAGCGTCGTGGTTCAGCATGGCAACAGGCTAGCTGCCGGCCACGCCCCGCGCCAGAACCGCTCCGGCTCCGGTGGCACCGGGAGACGGGGCCGCGAAACCGGCACCGTTGCCGGCACCCGCCGCGGTGCCCGCCGCCGCATCGAGGTCCAGGCGTTCGTCGGCCGGGTCGATGTCGTCGGGGTTGTGGGTCACCAGGACCACGGTCCGCCCGGCCAGCCCCTGGCGAAGGTCGGCCAGCATCTCCCGGCCCGCCTCGGCGTCGAGGTGCGCCGTGGGCTCATCCAGCAGGATCACGTCCGCCCCGGTCATGAGCGTCCGGGCCACCGCCAGCCGCTGGCGCTCCCCGCCGCTCAGGAACGCACCGCCGGGCCCGATCCGCGTCTCGGAGCCGTGCTCCAGCCGGCGCAGCAGCGGCTCCAGCCCCACGGCGGCCAGGGCGTCAGCCATTTCCTGTTCGGCGTCGCCGGCTTTGCCCTCGGGGCGGCCGAGCAGGAGGTTGCCGCGGATGGTCGAATCGAAGAGATGTGCTTCCTGCGGGCACCACGCGGCGCGCCCGCTGACGGCGATCCGGCCCGCATGCGGCGGCAGGAACCCCAGCATCACGGCCAGCAGGGTGGATTTGCCGGATCCGGACGCTCCCGTCACGGCCAGCCACCGGCCGGGCACCGCCGTCGCGGAGACACCGGTGAAGACATCCGGTCCGGACGGCCAGGCTGCGGACAGCGCGTCAAGCTCCAGGCCGGCGAGCGCGCCGGCGCGGGGTGCGACGGGCTCCAGCCCGCCGCCCTGCCGTCCGCGAGTGTCTCCGGCGCGGGGGCCCGCAATGCCGTCATCCTGCGCGTCGGAGGCGTCCAGCACACCGGCCTCGCTGATCCGGTCAAGGACCAGTCGGAGCGCCGGGTACTGGCGCACCGCCGTCGTCATGGCGGCGTACGGGTCCACCAGCGCAAGCTGCATCAGCACCACGACGGCGGCCGTGGCCGGTGCCACGGATCCGTCCATCACCTGCGGCCCGGCCAGCACCGCAGTGGCCAGCGCGGCGGCGCCGCAGGCCAGGACGGTCAGCGCCTGGCCCAGGCCTTCCGCCCACGCGGACCGCTGCGAGGCAACTGTCGCCTCCTTGTCGGACTCACCGATCGCGGACAAGACCGGCCCCGCAACACCGTTGGCATGCAGTTCAGCCCTGGCATCCAGCGCTGCGGCGACGTCACGCAGCACGCCGGAACGGAGCCGCTGCTCGGCCTGCGCGGACATCCTGTCCGCCAGCAGGGCTGCCGCCGGTGCGGCTGCCAGGGACACGACCGCCGCGGCGATCACTGCGGGCAGTGCCACGGGCAGCAGAAGCGCAGTGGCCGCCACAGCGCAGGTTCCCACCGCCACCGCGGTGACGGGCGGGAGGACCACCCGGGGCAGCAGGTCACGGACCGTGTCGACGTCGTCAATCACCGTTCCCAGGACATTGCCTCCCTGCAGGAGCCGGCGCAGCGACAGGGCCCCGCGGCTCAGGGAATCCCACAGCCGGCCGCGCAGCCTGGTGAGCGAGGAGAAAACGGCGTCGTGCAGCAGGAGCCGCTCGGTGTAGCGCAGCACTGCCCGGCCGATGCCGAAGAACCGGACTCCCACAATGGCGGTAAGCAGGTAGAGAATGGGCGGCTGCTCGCTGGCCCGGATGATCAGCCAGCCGGAGAGCCCCGCCAGGGCCACGGCGAACAGCGCCGCAAGGACGCCCACCACGCCTGCTGAGCCGAATTTGACGAGCTCCGGCCGCAGGAGCCTGAAAATCCGGGCGGGCGTGTTGACGCCCGTTTGAGCCGGAACCAGGCCGCCGTCCCCTGCGCCGTCCCGGGCGGCGTCCCCGGCGAGCGTGCCGGCCGCCGCGCGTGCGGCAGTGCCGGCTGCGGTGGCTTCTTCGGTTGCGTCTGCACTGGCTTTCGCGGGGGCGGCCAGGGCCGCAGCTGCCCGGGCCGCTGTGGGGGCGGCGGCTAGTTCCGCCGCCGGCCCCGCCTGGGTGCCGGCCGCCACGGCAACCACATGGTCCGCGAGTTCCCGGGTCAGCCGGTCGTGGGCCACCAGCAGGACGGTGGCCCGGCCGCGGAGCTTCAGGATGGATTCGTTGACCACGTTGGCGGACTCACGGTCCAGATGGGCGGTGGGTTCGTCCAGCAGCAGCAGCGTGGCGCCGGCCTCAATCCGGGCCAGCCCGCGCGCCAGGGCAACCCTGCGCAGCTCCCCCGGACTGAGCTCGGCAGGATGCTTCCCGGCCAGGTGTCCGGCTCCGGCCGCCTCCAGGCAGCGCTGTGCGGCGGCTGCAGCAGTGGCTGTGGCAGCTGGAGCAGTGGCGGTGGCTGTGGCCGCTGCGCCGTTGGCAGCGCCGTCCGCCAGATAGAGCTGCACCTCGGCCAGCACGCTCTTCGCCAGCATGACCGGATGCTGCGGCACCCACGCGACATCCGACGGCGAAAACCCGGCAATGGTTCCGCTCACGGTTGTTCCGCCGCCCGTTCCGACAATCCCCGCCAGGACACCAAGGATGGTGCTCTTGCCGGCACCGCTGGCGCCGTCGAGGGCGGTGATTAGCCCGGCGGGCGCGTCGAAGCTGAGCGGTCCGACGGCGGGTGCCAGCCGTCCGCCGTACGCCACCATCAGGTTCCTGGCCGTCACCGCCGGAAGGTCCGCGCCGTCGTCGGACGCTTCCCCGCCCGGCAGGCTGCCGTCCTGCGGCCGCAACCGCTGGACTTCGGGGGCGTCCATGACCGCGGTGACCTCGGCCAGCGCGGCACGGCCGTCGTCGCTGGCGTGGTGGGCGGTGCCCAGCTCGCGCAGCGGCAGGTAGCAGTCAGGCGCCAGGATGAGGGCAAGCAGGCCGGCCTCGAGTGCCATGTCCCCGTGCACCAGGCGCACGCCGATGAACACGGCCACCACGGCCACAGAGATCGTGGCAATGAGTTCCAGGGCGAGGGCGGAGAGGAAGGCCGTCCGGAGGGTGTCCATGGTCTTGGACCGGTACTGCTCCGAAATGTCCTCCAGCGCCTTCCGCTGGGCGGTGGCGCGGCCCAGTCCCACCAGCACAGGCAGCCCTTTGGCCAGTTCCAGCATGTGTCCCGACAACCGTGCGAGCGCTGATTGGGCAGCCCGGACGCGGTCTTCGGTGTAGCGGCCGATCAGCACCATGAACAGCGGCACCAGCGGCACGGTCAGCACGACGACTACCGCGCTGACCCAGTCGGCGAGCAGGATCCGGGCGCCCAGCAGGAGCGGGATGGCGGCGCAGTTGACCAGGGCAGGCAGGAACTGGGTGTAGTAGCTGTCCAGGGCGTCCAGGCCGCGGGTGGCCAAAATGGCCAGGCCGCCGTCGGACGGACCGGCCGCCCGCGTACCGTTCCGCAGGGCGCGGGCCAGCAGCGCCGCGCGCAGTTCCTCTTTGACGCCGAGTGCGGCCCGGCGGGAGGCCACGCCCTGGGCCCACACAGTGAGGGACCGGAGCGCAACACCGGCCAGCCCCCAGCCCAGCTGGTCGGCCCAGGCCGGACTGTGCGAGACCAGCCCGGCCAGCATGGATGCCACCGCCTGTGCCATCAGCACCAGGGACAATGCCTTCAGGGAGGCGAGGAGGCCGAGCCAATAGAGTGCTAGCCGGTTTGCGGGGCCGGCCGGGAACTGCGGTCGCATGTGGTCCTAGTCTTTGGGCGCCAGCGCCCTGGCGGCGATGGCGGGCAGGAAACTATGGGCTTCGGGGATGTGCGCGGCGCTGACCCGCCGACGGAACACCCAGTACGTCCACGCCTGGTAAGCCAGCACCAGCGGCAGCCCCACGCAGGCGACGATGGTCATGAGGCCCAGCGTGTAATCCGAGGATGAGGCGTTGGAGATGGTTAGGTTGAAGTCCGCGTTGAGGGTGGAAGGGAGCACCACCGGGAAGGCCGCACCGAAGATCGAGGCACTTCCGAGGAGCAGGAACACACCGAGCGACAGGAACGCCTTTCCTTCCAGGCCGTTCCGGCCGAACTGCCAGGCGAACACCGCTGCCACGACGGCCGCGGCAACCGCGGCGACCGTCCAGGCCTCACCGCTGAGGAGCTGGACGCTGATGGCCCAGCCGGCGATGGGGAGCAGCAGCACCGGAAGGAGCCGGACAAACCAGTTACGGGCCCGGTGCCGGACGTCGCCGTCGGTCTTCAGTGCCAGGAACGCCAGCGCGTGCAGCAGCGAGAAGCATACGACGGCGAGGCCGCCCAGGACGGCGTAGCCGCTGAACCAGGCGAAGGGTCCGCCCTCGCGGTCACCGTTGGCGTTGAGCGGAAGCCCGGTGGTGGTCAGGGCCAGCGCCGCGCCGACGCCGAAGGCGGCCACGAGGGATCCTGCCGCAATGGCCCAGTCCCACAGCGCGCGCCAGCGGTCAGTGTCCACCTTTCCGCGGTATTCGAAGGCCACGGCACGGAAGATCAGCGCCACGAGGACCAGCAGCAAGGGAAGGTACAGGGCGGAGAACAGCGAGGCGTACCAGAGCGGGAAGGCTGCAAACGTGGCGCCGCCGGCGGTCAGCAGCCAGACCTCATTGCCGTCCCAGACAGGCCCGATCGTGTTGAGCAGGACCCGGCGTTCGGTGTTGTTGCGGGCGAAGAGTTTCATCAGCATGCCGACGCCAAGGTCGAATCCTTCGAGAAAGAGGTATCCCGTCCACAGCACCGCGATGGCGATGAACCAGATGGTGGGCAGCAGTTCCATTGTCGAATTTCCTCTGCGCTTAGTAGGCGAATGCCAGGACGTCGTCGGAGCCGCCGGGCTTGCCGGTGCCGGGACCAGGCGTGGCATCCTCGTTCTCATCGACCGGGGCATGGGCGAGCTCGGGCATGGCGGACACCACACCGCCGCGGATGTACTTCACCAGCAGCTTCACCTCCACCACCAGCAGCACGGCGTACACGGCCGTCAGGACCACGAGGGAGGTCAGCAGTTCTCCGGCGGAAACACCGGGTGACACCGCGGCCGCGGTGAACATGAAGACCTGGTCGATGCCGCTGGGATCCGGGTTGGGAGCCACAACGAACGGCTGGCGGCCCATCTCGGTGAAGATCCAGCCGGCGGCGTTTGCGCCGAACGGGGCCATGATGCCGACGACGGCGAGCTGCATCAGGCCGCGGGACGCCGGAACGGTGCCCTTGCGGGTCAGCCAGAGGGCCACGAGTGCTGCGAGGGCTGCCAGGCCGCCGAAGCCGATCATCATCCGGAAGCCCCAGTAGGTCACTTCCATGACCGGGACATACTCTATTTCCTGCCCGGCGCGGTCTCCGTAGATGGGGTTGTCCGGGAGGTTGGTTCCGTAGTCGGCCTTGTACTGGTCCAGCAGGCTGTTGACACCCCGCACTTCCGTGGTGAAGTCACCCTTGGCGAGGAAGGACAGGATCCCGGGCACTTCGATGAGCGCCACGATTTCGTCGCAGTTCTTGGAACCGAGGTTGCCGACGCTGAGGATGGAGAAGCCGGTGCCGTCGTGGCAGGCGGCCTCGGCGGCGGCCATCTTCATGGGCTGCTGTTCGAACATGAGCTTGCCCTGGAGGTCGCCGGTGAGCGCGGTTCCGGCGAAGGAAATCATGGCGACGACGGCGCCGATCCGCAGCGAGCGGATCCAGACCTTGTAGTCGGCCTTGTCCCGGCCGGGGATGTCCGCTTCGCCCGGGATGACCTTGCCGTCGGGGCCCACGGTGTCGATGCCGTCATGGCGTCGGCGCCACAGGTGGTACCAGGCGATGCCTAGCAGGAAGCCGCCTGCCACGGCCAGCGCGCCGAAGAGGGTGTGGGGAACCGCGACCAGGGCGGTGTTGTTCGTGAAGACGGCCCATGCATCGGTCATCACCGGGCGGCCGTCGATCATCTCCACGCCCACCGGATGCTGCATCCAGCTGTTGGCCACGATGATGAAGTAGGCGGAGAAGACGGACCCGATGACGGCGATCCAGAGGCAGGCCAGGTGGACGCCGCGCTTGAGCTGCTTCCAGCCGAAGATCCACAAGCCCAGGAAGGTTGACTCGACGAAGAAGGCCAGGAGCGCCTCCAGTGCCAGCGGCGCCCCGAACACATCGCCGACAAAACGGCTGTATTCGCTCCACGCCATCCCGAACTGGAACTCCTGCACGATGCCCGTGGCCACGCCCATGATGAAGTTGATGAGGAACAGCTTCCCCCAGAACTTGGTCATGCGCAGGTATTCCGGCTTGCCGGTGCGGTACCAGACCGTCTGGATGACTGCCACGACGAGGCCCAGACCGATGGTCAGCGGGACCATCATGAAGTGGTACACGGTGGTGATTCCGAATTGCCAGCGTGCGATTTCCAAAGCGTCCAAGGCAGTCCCTACTTTTGGCTAGGCTTTCATCAGTCCAAGTCTTCTACGCTTCGTAGAAAACTAACTTCTACAGAGTGTAGAACACTTTCGGCATGCAGTGTAACCAACAGTTCCACCGGCCTGAGCCGGTGGCAAGGGCGCGACGCGCCGATTGTTCTACCTCATGTAGAAAGAAAATCCAAAAAGAGGTAAATTTAGAACCTAAGTATTCGCAACCACGTTCCGCGTCGGCCGCTCCGGCCCCGCGGATCGGACCTTTAAGAAGGATGTACGGAATGGCAAGTCTTGGTGAACTGGAACGGGCAGTGATGGATCTGCTCTGGGCAGGCCAGGAAGCGGCCACCGCCAACACCCTGAGGGACCTGCTGGCGCAGAGCACCCAGGCCCAGGGCGGCACCGCCGGCCATGAGGGCAAGGATCTCGCCGTGACCACCGTCCTGACCGTGCTCTCCCGTCTGGAGAAGAAGGGGCTTGTGGAACGCGAACGCGGCACCCGCCCCCACCGATACCAGGCCGTGTCCAGCCGGGCGGACCACACCGCGGAACTCATGCACGAGGTTCTGGGCTCGGCGCCGGACCGTGAAGCCGTGCTCGCCCGGTTCATTGGTTCCGTCACCGAAAGTGAAGCCGAAACACTGCGCAAACTGCTTGGCCACATCTAGCAGCGCATGTTCTGGACCTCATATTTGCTGGCGGTCCTGGCGATAGTCCTGGCGTGGCCGGTGCCTATCCTTCTCTCGCGCGCGCAATGGCCGGCCCGGTCACCATTCACCGCCATGCTGCTCTGGCAGGCAATCGCCCTCGCCGGCGGCCTGTCCATGATTGGCGCCATGCTGGTCTACGGCCTCGAGCCGATCGGTGACAACCTCCTGGCCGGCCTGCGGGGACTGGCCGGCATGGTCCTCTTCAACGCACCCACTACTGCGCTGGGCTTCTGGCATCTGTTCGCCCTGTCGGCGGCAGCCCTGCTGACGGCCCACCTCGTCTTTACGCTGCTGCTGACCTACTACCGGATCGAACGGCAGCGCCGGCGCCACCGCGAACTCCTGGCCCTCCTGGCGTCCCCCTCCACCGACGGCCCGGGAACCGTGGTCATCAGCCACGATTCCCCCGTGGCCTACTGCCTTCCCGGCGGCGCCCGGTCGGTCACGGTCCTGAGCGACGGCCTGATGGCCGCCTTGGAGCCTGCGGAACTGCGGGCGGTCCTCATTCACGAAAACGCCCACCTGAGCCAGCGCCACCACCTCCTCCTGTGGGCTTTCGCGGCCTGGCGCCAGGCCCTCCCATGGCTTCCCACCACCCGCCTCGCGCAGGAAGCCGTGAGCTCCCTGATCGAAATGCTTGCAGACGACGTCGCTTTGAAGACGGAAAGCAAAGCCACGCTGATCAAAGCCATCGCCATCGTTGCCAGCGGGCCGGCCGGCGCCCCCGGCAGCCGCTTGGACTTCAACGACGCCGGAATGCCGTCAGCAGCGGACGGAATTGTCGACGGCGGCCTCCAGGGCGCGTCCGGCGGCGCCGGTTCGGCCCGGACCACGGCGTCCCGGGTCAGCCGGCTGTTGTCCCCCAAGGAGCCGCTGCCGGCACCGCTGAGGGCGCTGGTCCTGGCGGCCTGCCTGCTGCTGCTGGCGGTTCCCACAGCCCTGCTGATTGTCCCCGGACTGCTCGGGTAGCTGAGCCCGGCCCGTCAGTATCCGGCGACACGAGGGATCAGGCGTCGATCCGTTCCCTGTCCAGGCTCGCAGCTCCGGCAATGATGAAGTCCTTGCGCGGCGCGACGTCGGAGCCCATCAGCAGGTCAAACGTTTCCTCGGCCTGCTTGGCGTTTTCGATCCCCACCTTCCGCAGCGTCCGGTGGCGGGGGTCCATCGTGGTCTCCGCCAGCTGTTCGGCGTCCATCTCCCCGAGCCCCTTGTAGCGCTGGATGGGCTCTTTGTAGCGCTTGCCTTCCTTGGCCAGCCGGGCCAGCAGGACATGGAGTTCAGCCTCGGAGTAGGTGTAGATCATCTCGTTGGCCTTCTGCCCGGCGTTGATCACCTCCACGCGGTGCAGCGGGGGCACCGCGGCGAACACCCGGCCCTCATCGATCATTGGCCGCATGTAGCGGAAGAAGAGCGTGAGCAGCAGGGTGCGGATGTGGGCGCCGTCCACGTCGGCGTCGGTCATGAGGATCACTTTTCCGTAGCGGGCGGCGGCGATATCGAAGCTCCGCCCGGACCCTGCGCCCACCACCTGGATGAGTGCTGCGCACTCGGCGTTGGAGAGCATGTCACCCACCGAGGCTTTCTGGACGTTCAGGATCTTGCCACGGATCGGCAGCAGCGCCTGGAAGTCCGAGGAGCGTGCCAGCTTCGCAGTACCCAGCGCGGAGTCGCCCTCCACGATGAACAGTTCCGAGCGGCCCACGTCGTCGGTGCGGCAATCCGCAAGTTTGGTGGGCATCGACGATGTTTCCAGCGCGTTCTTCCGGCGCTGCGTCTCCTTGTGGACCCGCGCCGAAATGCGGGACTTCATCTCGCTGACGATTTTTTCAAGGAGCAGCGCGGACTGCGCTTTGTCATTGCGGTTCGCAGAGGTCAGCTTCGCGTTGATTTCCTTTTCCACCACGCGGGCCACAATGGCCCGGACGGCGGACGTGCCCAGGATCTCCTTGGTCTGGCCCTCGAACTGCGGCTCCGCCAGCCGCACGGTCAGCACCGCGGTCAGCCCCGCGAAGATGTCGTCCTTTTCGATCTTGTCGTTGCCGGCCTTGAGCTTGCGGGCATTCGTTTCCACGGCTTTGCGGAAGGTTTTGACCAGTGCCTGCTCGAACCCGGACTGGTGGGTCCCGCCCTTGGGGGTGGAGATGATGTTGACGAAGCTGCGCACTGTGCTGTCGTAGCCGATTCCCCAGCGGAGGGCCACGTCCACTTCACAGTCGCGTTCCACCTCGGCCAGCTGGCTGTGGCCGCGCTCGTCCAGGACCGGTACGGTTTCCTTGAATTTGCCCGAGCCGTGCAGCCGCCAGGTGTCCGTGACAGCAGGATCTGCGGCGAGGAAGTCCACAAACTCGGAGATGCCGCCGTCGTGGTGGAAAACTTCCTCGTGGCCCGCCAATTCGCCGGGAGTGCCGGGGAGCCGGCGCTGGTCGCGGACGGTCAGCTTGAGGCCCGGAATCAGGAAGGACGTCTGCCGGGCACGGGCGGCCAGTTCCTCGTAGGAGAACTTGGCGTCCGGAGTGAAGATCTGGCGGTCAGCCCAGTACCGGATCCGGGTGCCGGTCACGCCGCGCTTGGCCTTGCCCACAACGTCCAGGACCGAGTCATTGACGAACGGTTCGAATGGCGCCGCCGGATCAGGCTTGGTCCCCGGATCCTTGAACCGTCCTGGTTCGCCCCGCCGGAAGGACATCCTGTAGGTCTTGCCGCCGCGGTCCACTTCCACGTCCAGCCGGGAGGACAACGCGTTGACCACGGACGCACCCACGCCGTGCAGGCCGCCGGACGCTGTATAGGAGCCGCCGCCGAACTTTCCGCCCGCGTGCAGTTTGGTGAAGACGACCTCGACGCCGGTCAGTCCGGTCTTGGGTTCAACATCGATGGGGATGCCGCGTCCGTCGTCGTGGATCTCCACAGAGTTGTCCGCATGCAGGATGATCTGGATATCGTGGCCAAAGCCCGCCAGGGCCTCGTCGACTGAGTTGTCGATGATCTCCCAGAGGCAGTGCATCAGGCCGCGGGAGTCGGTGGAACCGATGTACATGCCCGGGCGCTTGCGGACGGCCTCGAGGCCTTCCAGTACAGACAGGTGCCGGGCAGTGTAATCAGAACTTGGTGCCACGGGTTGTGAACTCCTTCAGTGACGGGACAGCTAAGGCTTTTGACGCTCTTCCTAGGTTAGTCGGCCCGCGCAGGCACGCCCGCCAGCCACTCCATCATCGGCGCTGTCCGGCGGCAGCCGTTACGGAACGGTGATACGCGCACAGCGAAAGTGATCCATCCTTGTCATGGTTTTGCTACGAATGCTGGTTATATAGATATACAGATCTACTAAGGAGGCCGAAAATGACAACAGCAGTTGCGGACCGCACGCTCAACGCACTGGACCGGTGCGATCGTTGCGGAGCACAGGCGTACGTCCGGGTTGTTCTTGAGACCTCCGGCGGGGAGCTGCTCTTCTGCGGCCACCACGCGCGGGCAGTCGAAGCGACGCTCAAGCCGCTGAGCTCCGACTGGCACGACGAGACGGGCCGGCTTCACGAGAAGCCGCCGGTATCGGTGGACTAGGCAACTCTCTGATTGACACAGGGCCCCTCCGTTATGGAGGGGCCCTGTTTGTTTGTCCGTTTCCACGCATGAGAAGGGCCCCGCCGACTGACATGGTCAGTCGGCGGGGCCCTTCTCATGCGGCGCCTAGTCCAGGTAGTCGCGCAGGACCTGTGAACGTGACGGGTGCCGGAGCTTGGACATCGTCTTCGATTCGATCTGGCGGATACGCTCGCGCGTCACACCGTAGACCTTTCCGATTTCGTCTAAAGTCTTCGGCTGTCCATCGGTGAGGCCGAAGCGCATGGCCACCACTCCGGCTTCGCGCTCGGACAGGGTGTCCAGCACCGAGTGCAGCTGCTCCTGAAGCAAGGTGAAGCTGACCGCGTCGGCGGGGACAACTGCCTCGGAGTCCTCGATGAGGTCACCGAACTCGGAATCGCCGTCCTCACCGAGGGGGGTGTGCAGCGAAATGGGCTCGCGGCCGTACTTCTGGACTTCAACAACCTTTTCGGGTGTCATGTCCAGTTCGAGGGCCAGCTCCTCCGGAGTGGGTTCGCGCCCGAGGTCCTGCAGCATCTGGCGCTGCACGCGGGCCAGCTTGTTGATGACTTCCACCATGTGCACGGGGATGCGGATGGTGCGGGCCTGGTCAGCCATGGCACGGGTGATGGCCTGGCGGATCCACCAGGTGGCATACGTGGAGAACTTGAAGCCCTTGGTGTAATCGAACTTCTCGACCGCACGGATCAGGCCCAGGTTGCCTTCCTGGATCAGGTCAAGGAACAGCATGCCGCGGCCGGTGTAGCGCTTGGCGAGCGACACAACGAGGCGGAGGTTGGCCTCCAGCAGGTGGTTCTTGGCGCGCTTGCCGTCGTGGATGACGAATTCGAGCTCGCGCTTCAGCTTCGGATCCATGGAGCCGTCGTCCGCCGCGATCTTCTCCTCGGCAAACAGGCCGGCCTCAATGCGCAGGGCAAGGTCAACTTCCTGCTCTGCATTCAGCAGCGCAACCTTGCCGATCTGCTTGAGGTAGTCCTTGACGGGGTCGGCCGTGGCACCGGCCGACATGACCTGCTGGACCGGGGCGTCGTCATCGTCCGCGTCGGAGTAAACAAAGCCTGAGCCGGTGGCTGCGGCGCCTGTCTTGCTGGCGGCTTCCTCCTCGCTCAGCTCCGACGGATCCGGAGCGACGTCGTCCAGATCTTCATCCAGCTCAACGTCCTCTGCATCGTCGTCGGACTTGCCGGCAGCCTCAGCGGCGGCCTTGGCACCGGGCTTGGGTCCGCGCTTCTTGGGCTCGGGTTTTGCCGGGGCGCCGCCCTCGGCTGCAGCAGCCTTATTGGCTGCACGCGTGGCGGCACGCTTGGCGCTCGTCGCCGCCTTCTTCTCCTCAGGGGACAATTCGGCCTGGTCGGCGGGTTCCTTCTTCGCGGAAGACGGGGTCACAGAAAACCTTTCTAGCGGCGGTCTGTGGAATCACCATGCGGGCAACACCACTATGACCCTGTCAAGTCCGTGATTCACATCAGGTGCGATCGCGGCCGGCAGAGTCACTAAGTAGAACTGCCGGAGCTGCCGTAATGTTCCCGTTTCCGGGCACCACTACACGCACTTGATTCACGGACCCAACCGGGTCTCGGCATCCATTGTCTCACGATTTTCCCAATCGGCGCCTCAGTGCGGTCCGCGGACCCGAATGTTTCGGCCACGCAACTGCCTGCCGGCGTGGCCCCGTTCCACACGCTCCCCCCGGGGCCCGCCGCTAGGCCGCGTCCGTTTCGAACTTCTGCCACGCCGCCTCACGGCGCCCGGCCCACCCGCACAGCGTCCCCCGGCTGACCAGTTCCGACAGGAGTTCACCGAGCCGGTATCCGGGGTGCTCGGCGGCGGCCCGTTCCAGCAGGGCGTGCGCAAACGAACCCCGTCCGCGGCACCACTCGATCCAGCCCCGTCCCGTCAGTGCTGCCGCTCCGCCTTCTCCCCCGCCCGCCGCCCCGATCCCCTGCAGCGTCCGCTCGAGCGCCCTCATCCGCTCCCAGCGGGGAGCCGGCGGTGCCAGCCCTAGCAGCACTTCGCCGTACCCGGGTACGGGGTAGGCGGCTTCGTCTCGCGGGCCGGCCGCCGGCAGCCCGTCCAGGGGCGGCGTCACGGCAGGCAGGCCGGACTCCGGCGCAAAGATCCCGAAGTCATCGGCTCCCAGCTCCGCAGCTTGCCTGCCCGCCGCACTCATCACCAGCACGGCGTCACGCCAGTGGGGTATGCGCAGGGAGGCTCGGAGGTACCCGGCCAGCCCGGCCGGCAGGGTCCCGTCCGGCTCTGCCGCCAGTACACGGCACCAGACGTCCAGCACCGTTGAAAACTGGGAGCGGTTCCCCCGAAGCACGGCAAATTGCGCGGCCCACTGCTGCTCCGATTCCATCACTGATGGATCGGCCTGCAACGCCGCGGCCTCCGTACTGCCGGTGGAGAACGGGTCCTCTCCCACACTGCTCCCGCGGAACACCATCTCCGCATTCAGCTTGCTGTCCCGGATCTCGTCCACGGAACGGCCGGGAAACGGGCAGCAGGACCGGTCCAGGCAGTAGGCGTTCCGCCAGTAGTCATCGCCGACGTACCAGGCATCGCGGACCGGGAGCCCGGATAATTCGAGCTCGACCTCCAAGGCTGCAAGCAGCCGTGGCAGGGCCCCCTCCGCGGACGGCCCGGCAGGAACCCCGGAGGGAGCAGGATCTGAGCCGCCAGGCCATCCGTCGTTGCTGAAGAGCACCAGGAGGATGCCGTCAGCGTCATGGTCCGCCTCGAGGTACTCCCTGACGCTACGCGAAAACCGCTGCAGCCCGGGACCGGAATCCACTTCAGGCAGGTCAACGCGGAGAGTGGCACCCAGCCGCTTGCCCTGCATGGTCATGGCCACCAGGCTGTCGGCGGGCCAGTAGCCAAGCGAGTGGGGAATGAAGCCCAGGATGTCCTCCGGGCCGGTGATGGTCAGTCGTTCCGGAGTCGGTCGTTCAGGGGTCGCTCGTTCTGGAGATGTCATGCATCCAGACTGGAGCGGCCGGCGCCCGGCGTTAAGAACCCACCTTTGCTATGTGGATAGCCGGGCCGCTACTCCCCGCGGCGGCGCTCCAGGTTGCGGCGGCGCTGCTGCGCGAGGGCCGTGAGCAGTGGTGGCACCACGACGCCCTGGGCAGCCATCTGGCGCCGCACCTTCCGGCGGGTCGCGATGATCGCGGCGGCGCCGATTCCAATCAGCACAAACTGGACGCTCAGCGCGATCCGGAACGGGTCGAGGCCGTACAGCTCGCCCCGGGAAAAGCCGGTGGCGTGGAGGACGTCCAGCACCACGCCCACGAGGTAGATGGCGACGAGCGCCGCGATGAATCCGCCCACGTTGACGATTCCCGTGGCGGTTCCAATCCGGTGGGCCGGGTTGAAGGTGCGGGCAAAGTCGAAGCCGATCATGGATCCCGGCCCACCGATGGCCAGCACCACAACGAGTCCGGCGAGCATCCACAGCGGCGAGCGGCCGGGCATGAGCAGGACGGCAGCCCAGGCAGCGGCGGTGGTGGCTGCAATCAGCAGGACCATTGTGGAGCGTCGGAGGGGGTGCCGGGAAACGAACCTGCCGATCAGCGGACCGGCAGCGATGGCGGCAGCAACGTAGACGGCCATCAGGCCGGAGACCGTGGCGGCGTCGAGGCCCTGAGCGGAAATCAGGAACGGATATCCCCAGGTCATGGCGAACACCGTCCCGCTGAACTGGATGGTGAAGTGGCTCCAGAGTCCCAGCCTTGTGCCGGGCTGCCGCCAGGCGCTGGAAAGTGAGATGCCGGTGGCCCTGAGTCCCTGACCGGGTTCGGGGCCGGCGTGGCCAGGCGGGTGGTCCTTCAGCACGGCCAGCACCAGGACAACGGCGAGCGCGGACATCGCCGCGAGGGTCAGGAAGGCGGGGGTCCAGCCGGCCGAATGGAGGATCAGTGCAAACGGGACCACGCTGAAGAGCTGCCCGAGCTGCCCGGACATTCCTGTCAGCTGGGTGATGAGCGGCACCCTGGCCGGAGCGAACCACAGCGGAATCAGCCGGATCACGGAAATAAAGGTCATCGCGTCCCCGGCGCCCACCAGCACCCGGCCGAGCACGCCGCCGGGAATGTTGTCCGCGAAAGCCAACTGGAGCTGGCCGAGGCCCATGAGCACGGCTCCGCCGGCGATCATGGTCCGGGACCCCAGGCGGTCAACGAGTACTCCCACCGGGATCTGGAGTCCCGCATAGACCAGGAGCTGAAGCACCGTAAAGAAGGAGATCTCCGCTGCCGTGGCGTGGAAACGCTCGGTCGCTTCAAGGCCCACGACGCCAAAGGACGTTCGCTGGCTGACCGCGACAAGATACGCGAATATACCGACGGTCCAGATGAGCCAGGCGCGCGGTGCAGTCACGTCTCCATTATGCCCGCTGCCGGGATAAGTCCTATTTATTGACGGCGCTACTGGCCGGGCTCTTCCCGGGCGAGGTAGGCCTCCACCGCCGCGCCAAGAGCATCAGCGTTGGGCAGTTCATCGTTTTCATCCGCCAGCAGGGAACGGCGCACTGTACCCTCTGCCTTCTCGTCATAGCGGGTCTCGAGGCGTGAAACCACCTGCTGCACCTCTTCCGAAGCCTCAAGCTGCTCGGCGATCTGGCGGCCGACTTCACGGCCGGACTCCCGGAGCCGGTCAGTCGGCAGCATCAGCGAGGCGGCCGCACCAAGATACTCAAGCCCGGCCACGGCCGCGTTGGGGTATTCGGCTTCGGCGAGGTAATGCGGGACATGGATCACGTACCCGGCGATGTTGCGGCCGGCTTCGGTAAGGCGCAGTTCAAGGATGTGGCCCACCGCGGCGGGGACCTCCACCGTTGGCTTCCAGACTGAAATACCTTCTATGAGCTCCGGCCGGTTGCCGTGGACAGTGACGCCCACGGGCCGGGTGTGGGGAACGGGCATGGGAATCGAGTGGATCCATGTCACGAGGTTCACGTCGAGGTGCTCCACGATCCGGACGACGGCGCGGGCGAACCGCTCCCACTGGAGGTCGGGTTCGAAGCCGGCCAGGAACAGGAACGGCTTACCCAGCCCGTCGACCAACCGGTAGAGGGCAAGGGTGGGTGCCTGGTAGTCCTGGAGGTGGTCCTCCACAAACGTGACGTGCGGACGGCGCGAGCGGTAGTCCATCAGCTGGTCGGCGTCGAAGACTGCCACGACCTGCGAGTCCAGCGTGTCCAGCAGTTCGGCAGTAATCTGCTTGACCACATGGCCGGCGTCCGCGAAGCCCGTGAATCCCATCACGAGATTGAGCCCGCGGAGGGCCGGGTCGTCGAACAGCTCGGCGTTGCTCACATAAAGAGCATCGGGGTCCAGCAGGGAGCCGGAAATCCGTTCAAGCACGGCATGTTCCTTTCGAAGTGGCGGCGGAGGCGGGATCGGCAGCGCTCGGGGCGGAGTGATCCGGGCAGATCCGCCGGATATGTCGTACAACGCACCGGCCCTCCGAAGCATTCCGGCACAGGTCCGCACCAGCGCAATGTGCTGCAGGTCTCATCAAATTCAGCGCCGCCGGGGCGGAGAGACTACGATCGGAACTGGCCCTGCGGACGGCCTTGCAGACACCGGGTTGCGTCTCAAGCCGACGACGGCCCGTTCCCATGGCGGGGCGCCCAACATGCGCTTCCTGCCGAAAATCACAGAGAATTGAGGACTGATCCTCGTGGTCAAGAATACTGAAATCAAACTTAGCGTCATTGCGCATGACGTTAAGAAGACACCGACGGACGCCCTGGTGATTGGAGTCGCCCAGGGTCCGGACGGTCCGGTGCTGCTGGACAACCCGCTGTCGGCCAAGTCCGCCGAAGCCGTCGCGGAGTCCTTGAAGGTTCTTGGCCTCACCGGCGCGGCCGACCAGGTGCACAGGCTGCCGGGCCTTCCGGAAGCAGGCGCCTCCGTCCTGGTACTCGCCGGAGTCGGCAAGCCCGGCGCCGGACGCAAACTCACCGAAGAGGCGCTGCGACGCGCCGCCGGCTCCGCCGTCCGCCAACTGGCCGGTCTCACCACCGTGACACTCGCCCTTCCGACGGCGTCCCTCGCCGACGTCGCGGCCATCGCCGAAGGCGCCGCCATGGGCTCGTACTCGTTCAGCGAGTTCAAGTCAGCAGCCAACGGCCGCAAGGAGCCGGTAAAGAACGTGGTGATTTTCACCGATTTCGCCGCTGACAAGGACCTGCAGCCGGTCCTTAACCGTTCGGCCCTGATCGGCAAGGCCGTCAACGCCACCCGTTCCCTGGTCAACCAGCCGCCGAGCCACCTGTTCCCTGAGTCCTTTGCCGATGCCGCCAAGGAACTCTCCAAGGGCCTGCCGGTCAAGGTCACCGTCTGGGACGAGAAGCGCCTCGAGAAGGAGGGCTTCGGCGGAATCATGGGTGTCGGCAAGGGATCCACCAGGCAGCCGCGCCTGGTCAAGGTGGAGTACGCGCCGGCGAAGGCCACCGCCAAGATCGCGCTTGTGGGCAAGGGCATCACCTTCGACACCGGCGGCATCTCGATCAAGCCCGCCCTCGGCATGGGTGACATGAAGAGCGATATGGCGGGCGCCGCCGTCGTACTTAACACCGTGCTGGCGATCGCAGGCCTTGGCCTTCCCGTTAAGGCGACCGCGTGGCTGTGCATTGCCGAAAACATGCCTTCCGGTGCCGCGCAGCGCCCGGCCGACGTCCTGACCATGTTCGGCGGCAAAACCGTCGAGGTACTTAATACGGATGCCGAGGGCCGGCTGGTCATGGCCGACGGCATCGTGGCCGCCAGCCAGGAGTACCCGGACGCCATCATCGACGTCGCAACCCTCACGGGTGCACAGCTGATCGCGCTCGGCAACCGCACGGCCGGCGTCATGGGCTCGGACAGCGTGACCGGACCGCTCAAGGCCGCGGCGGATCGCGCCGGCGAGCTGGTGTGGCCGATGCCCCTGCCGGAAGAGCTCCGCGCGAGCATTGATTCCGAGGTTGCGGATCTGGCCAACATCGGCGAACGCCACGGCGGCATGATGACCGCTGCGGTGTTCCTGCGCGAGTTCGTCGGCAAGGGCAAGGACGGCGAGCAGATCCCGTGGGCCCACATCGACATCGCCGGCCCGTCCTTCAACAACGGCAGCCCCTACGGCTACACCCCCAAGCAGGGCACCGGCTGCACTGTCCGCACCCTGGTGGCCTACGTCGAAGACGTCCTGGCGGCCTCCGTTTAACCGGCTCCGTCTCACCGGCCCTCCGCAGGGCCGGTGAGGCGGTCCGCGGCTTTGTGGCGGGTCATGATCCCTCCGCCACAAAGCCGCGTGACACTGGACACAAGCGCTCCACAAACACCGTGACAAGGTGGAGCATGGATAAGTGGTTCGCTAAGGTGAACTGCGGTAGTCACAAATGCAAGAGAACCGGCCTGCTGGCATAATCACGGCAGAGCAAGTTCCAAGACCAGATGATGCGTACTCTCGTGTCATCGTTCACGCGAGGGAGCGTCTAAGTGGCCGATCAGGCAACTGCGCAAGAATTCGACATCCTGGTACTCGGCGGTGGCAGCGGCGGATACGCCACGGCCCTCCGCGCCGTTCAGCTTGGGCTCACTGTGGGCCTCGTGGAGAAGGGGAAGCTCGGCGGCACCTGCCTGCACAACGGCTGCATCCCCACCAAGGCGCTCCTGCACTCCGCGGAGCTCGCCGACCACGCCCGCGATTCCGCGAAGTACGGCGTCAACGTCACGCTGGACAGCATCGACATGTCCGCTGTCAATGCTTACAAAGACGGCATCATCGCCGGCAAGTTCAAGGGCCTCCAGGGCCTGATCAAGTCCAAGGGCATCACCGTCATTGAAGGTGAGGGCAAGCTGCAGGGCACCGACACCGTCGTCGTGAACGGCACTGCCTACAAGGGCAAGAACATTGTCCTCGCCACGGGTTCCTACTCCCGCACCCTGCCGGGCCTGGACATCGGCGGCAAGGTCATCACCTCCGACGAAGCCCTCGTCATGGACACCATCCCCAAGAGCGCCATCATCCTGGGCGGCGGCGTGATCGGCGTCGAGTTCGCTTCAGTCTGGAAGTCCTTCGGCGTGGACGTCACCATCGTGGAAGGCCTGCCGTCGCTGGTCCCCAACGAGGACGCCGCGATCGTCAAGAACTTCGAGCGCGCGTTCAAGAAGCGCGGCATCAAGTTCTCCACCGGAGTCTTCTTCCAGGGCGTTGAACAGAACGACGACGGCGTCAAGGTCACCCTCGTCGACGGCAAGACCTTCGAAGCCGACCTGCTGCTCGTGGCTGTCGGCCGCGGACCGGTCACCGCCAACCTCGGCTACGAAGAAGCCGGCATCACGATCGACCGCGGCTTCGTCATCACCAACGAACGCCTGCACACCGGCGTCGGCAATGTCTACGCCGTGGGCGACATCGTCCCCGGCGTCCAGCTGGCGCACCGCGGCTACCAGCAGGGCATTTTCGTGGCCGAAGAGATCGCGGGCCTGAAGCCGGTCATCGTTGAGGACGTCAACATCCCCAAGGTCACCTACTCCGAGCCTGAGATCGCCACTGTCGGCTACACCGAAAAGGCCGCCAAGGAAAAGTTCGGCGACGACCAGGTGGAAACCCAGGAGTACAACCTCGCCGGCAACGGCAAGAGCTCCATCCTCGGCACCGGCGGCATCGTCAAGCTGGTCCGGCAGAAGGACGGTCCCGTGGTGGGCGTCCACATGATCGGTTCCCGCATGGGCGAGCAGATCGGCGAAGCACAGCTGATCGTGAACTGGGAAGCCTACCCGGAGGACGTGGCACAGCTGCTGCACGCCCACCCGACCCAGAACGAGGCCCTCGGCGAGGCCCACCTTGCCCTCGCGGGCAAAGCCCTCCACGGCTAGAAATTCCGCCCGCACCACCGCAAGAACCCTGAGCTTAGTGCACCCGGCCTGATCCGCAGGGTGCACTAAGCTCGAACACGGCAGCAATCATCCGCACTAAAGATCAATAAGGAGAACGGGGACGACATGTCTGAATCCGTTAACTTGCCCGCCCTCGGTGAGAGTGTCACCGAAGGAACCGTCACCCGCTGGCTCAAGCAGGTAGGTGACCGGGTAGAGGTGGACGAGCCGCTGCTCGAGGTTTCCACCGACAAAGTAGACACCGAAATCCCCTCTCCGATTGCTGGCGTGATTGAGGAAATCCTCGTCGCCGAAGATGAGACCGCCGAAGTCGGCGCCCCGCTCGTCCGCATTGGTGACGGCTCCGGTTCCGCCGGCGCTTCCGAAGAAGCTGCTCCCGCCGAGGCTGCGCCCGCCGCAGAAGAAGCACCCGCTGAAGAAGCACCCGCCGCCGAGGAAGCCCCCTCCGCCGAGGCTGCCGCACCGGCTGAAGCCCCGGCTGCCGAGGCAGCCCCCGCCGCTTCCGGCGAAAGCCACGAAGTAACCCTTCCTGCCCTCGGCGAGTCCGTCACCGAAGGCACCGTGACCCGCTGGCTCAAGGCCGTCGGCGACTCCGTCGAAGTTGACGAACCCCTCCTCGAGGTATCCACCGACAAGGTGGACACCGAGATCCCGTCGCCGGTTGCCGGCACGCTGCAGGAAATCCGCGTCAACGAAGACGAGACTGCCGAAGTCGGGTCCGTCCTTGCCGTGATCGGTTCCGGTGCTGCCGCCCCGGCCGCCGCACCGGCAGCACCGGCTCCCAAGCAGGAAGCGCCCGCAGCCGAGGCCCCCAAGCAGGAGGCTCCTGCTGCTGCACCCGCAGCCCCGGCAGCGGCCCCCGCCAAGGAAGAAGCACCGGCTGCTCCCAAGCAGGAAGCCCCGGCAGCAGAATCCGCAGCACCGGCCGAGTCAGGCTATGTCACTCCCCTGGTGCGCAAGCTCGCCAACCAGCAGGGCGTGGACATCTCCTCGCTGACCGGCACCGGCGTGGGTGGCCGCATCCGCAAGCAGGACGTGCTGGCCGCCGCTGAAGCCAAGGCCGCTCCCGCGGCTGCGGCACCGGCTCCGGCTGCATCCAAGCAGGAAGCGCCTTCCGCGGCCGCCTCGTCACTGCGCGGCACCGTACAGAAGGCACCGCGCATCCGCCAGGTCATCGCCCGCCGCATGCGTGAGTCCCTGGACATCTCCACGCAGCTGACGCAGGTCCACGAAGTGGACATGACGAAGATCGCCAAGCTGCGCGTCAAGGCCAAGAACTCGTTCCAGGCCCAGAACGGTGTGAAGCTGACCTTCCTGCCGTTCATCGCCAAGGCAGTCGCCGAAGCGCTGAAGCAGCACCCGAAGGTGAACGCGGCCTACGACGAAGACAAGCAGGAAATCACCTACCACAACGCCGAGCACCTGGCCATCGCCGTGGACACGGACAAGGGCCTGCTGGTTCCGGTCATCTCCGACGCCGGCAGCCTGAACCTCGCCGGCCTCGCCGGCAAGATCGCAGACGTCGCAAGCCGCACCCGCGACGGCAAGATCGGCCCGGACGAGCTGTCCGGCGGAACGTTCAGCATCACCAACATCGGTTCTGTTGGCGCACTGTTCGACACCCCGATCATCAACCAGCCGCAGGTAGGCATCCTGGGCACCGGTGCGATCGTCAAGCGCCCTGTGGTGGTCACTGACGAAAACGGCGACGACTCGATCGCCATCCGCTCCATGATGTACCTCTCCCTGACGTACGACCACCGACTGGTGGACGGCGCCGACGCAGGACGCTTCCTGCAGACCCTCAAGGCCCGCCTTGAGGCCGGCGCCTTCGAGGCGGACCTGGGGATCTAAGCCCCAGCAGGGCAAACAGCAGCACACACGACGGCGGCGCAGGCACCGGTGGTTATCACCGGAAGGCCTGCGCCGCCGTCGTTGTTGCCTCGTTTGGTCACCAGACCGTTGTGGTTACCAAATCGTCGCACTCCCCGCCCGCGGGGCTTACTACGAAGCGTAGAACCCTCTGGCTAAACTGGGCGCATGGACATCGTTTACAACATCATGGTCTTCCTGCACATCGTCGGCGCCGCCATGATTGTCGGCATCTGGATCGGCAATATGAAAAAGCCCACGGTACATCCGCGGCAGTTCGACGGCGCAGCCCTGCAGCTCATCACAGGCATCGTGATGATGGGGCTCATCCCGGCGCTCGACATGGAGGCGAACTACTTCAAACTCGGCATCAAGTTCGCCATAGCACTGGCTGTGGCCGTCCTCGCCTTCATGGGTCGCCGGAAATACAAGAAGGACGAGCCGATCAGCAAGGGCCTGGCGCACAGCGTTGGCGGCCTGGCGCTGCTGAACGTGGCCATCGCCACCCTCTGGCAGTAACGCAAACTACGCTCACGACGACGGCGACGCACCCCGGGGCGGGGGCGTCGCCGTCGTCGTTCCCGCGGGCAGTCCCCGCCGGGTCCGCCGGGCAGTCGCTGTCAGTCACGCGTCACTCACACGTTAGTCACGGGCGATGCAGAACTCGTTCCCTTCGGGATCCTGCATCACGTCCCAGTGGAAGTCACCGATGTCATGCCCCTCCACGAACACGGCGCCCAGCGCTTCAGCATGGGCGCGGAGGCTGACCGGGTCCGGGCCGTGCACATCAAGGTGCAGACGCCGCCGTCCCGGAGTCGCATCCGCGACCTCCTGGAAGGCAAGCTGCGGCGCTCCGGCAGAGGCAGGCTTCAGCCAGACGAACTGGTCGAAGCGCGCGGAAACGGTGGTTCCCAGCAAAGAAGCCCAAAACGCCGCAAGCTCTTCGGCGTTCCCGGCATTGACCATGATGGCGGCGATCCTCGCCTGCGGAGAAGTGCTGGCGGACCGGTCCCGGCGGCGTTGAGTTCCCATTGAGCCAGTGTAGACAGGGCGGTTTCCAAGGATCGTCGCAACACCGACTGAAAGTGGTGTTGTTTCGTGCGGGGGATTTCAGTTGCTGGAAGTATTCGTTTGGATATGAAAGCTGCCGCTGGCACGCAAATGGCTGCATCCATTCGATGACTGGCCCTATTTGATAACGCGTAGCGTAAGTTCGTAGTGGTCGCGCTTCGATGTCGGGTGGTCGCTGGGAGGGAAGATGACTACTTCAATTCGTACCAGCCCTCCCGCTGCTTCAGCATCGGATGAGACGGCGTTCATTGCCTTTTGTGTGCAGTTCTCCGCTTGTTCATTTGCTTCCGGAGTGAAGCTGGACCTGCGGGTGATGACGTTGTATCCGGAATCTGTAAGAAGCTGGTGCAGCTCCGGGCAGCTTATGGAATCCGCCCCAAGATCCCACTTCTGGTTAAGCTCAGGGCATGCTGGTACGAGGCAGTAAGAACCGGTGTGCAGCGTTTCGGAATCGCTGACCAGCTTCCACTCCGGCTCAGTCTCGAGTTGCTCTGCCACGTCCCTCATGTAGGGTGGAGCCTCCTTGCCGTTGAGGTGGACGCCCATGGTGAAAACAGAGATCAGCTCCGAGGCGGCGGCCAAGCCAACCAGAATTCCGGCCCACCAGAGCAAGACGTTACGACGGTTCTTCTTCTTGCGGGCCAATGGCTGCCGGTATTGTTTACCGCTCACGTTGAGTCCTGCTCCCGCAATCGCGTTTGCTCAAAGGCTGGATCGTGAGCAGTGTTTGACCTCGCTCTTGGAAATGGTTGAGGAGTTCCTCATATCCGCCGACGTTAGCTGGCGGGAGTCCGCCTACCTTCCCGGCATTCCCGCTGGCAGTTTCCGCAGAGCTTCGCCTGAACCTTCGGGCGCGCTCATTTAGTTATCCTAGCGCTCCGGATCTGCAAATTTGGCCGGAGGGGTGAGACCCATTTCCGTCCCGTTAGCCGGTCATAATCCTCTGACAGCGGACACCCCGTGCGCCGCGGCTCATGAATCCCTAGGATTGATGCGGAAGGTCCGGGCGGAAGCCTGGACCGGATCGAATCTAAGCTGAGGAGTGGATATGGCAGCAACACGCACCGCGCACACCGTATGGAACGGCGACCTGTTCGAGGGGTCCGGCAACACCACGCTGGACAGCTCCGGCCTGGGCACCTACGCCGTCACGTGGAAGGCCCGCACCGAGCAGGCCGAAGGCAAGACCAGCCCCGAGGAACTGATTGCAGCAGCGCACTCGGCCTGCTTCTCCATGGCCTTCAGCAACATGCTGGCGCAGGCCGGCCACACTCCGGAAGAGGTCCACACCAAGGCGGACGTGACCTTCAAGCCGGGCACCGGCATCACGGGCAGCCACCTCACGGTGAACGCCCGGATCCCGGGCATCTCGGAAGAGGAATTCCAGAAGATCGCAGCGGAAGCCAAGGTCGGCTGCCCTGTCTCCGGCGCCCTGGCAAGCATCGACATCACCCTGGACGCCACGCTCGCGGCTTCCTAGTCCGGGCTGCCTGGGGACACGCGCAGCGCCGCCGCTTCCGAGCGACGCCGCTCCCCTGACAGCAAAGGCCCCGCTCCTGCCCTGGTTACCAGGGCGGGGGCGGGGCCTTCGTTTGTCCGGGGAACCGGCCGGGCCAGTCCTTGCGTGCCAGTCCTTGCGTGCCAGTCCTTGCGGGTCAGTCCTTGCGGGCCGGCAGCGGTGCCGGGCGCAGCCGCCGGTAGCCCTCACGGAGCGGGGGCCGGTCCGTGGGGAGTTCCTGGATCATTTCCTTGAGGGCGCCGATGCCGTACTCGAGCTGGGGGTCCCGGCCGGCGGCATAGGCGTGCGGCGGGAACGTCACCTCAATATCCGGCGTCACGCCATAGTTTTCGACGCCCCAGCCCACGCCGCCGCTGAACCAGGTGGCGTAGCGCGGCTGCGTCACTCCGGTGCCGTCGGCAAGGGAGAAGCGGTTGTCGATGCCCACCACACCGCCCCAGGTCCGGGTGCCGATGACCGGCCCGATACCGCGCAGCTTGGACACCTGCGTGATGATGTCCCCGTCCGAACCGGCAAATTCGTCAGTGAGGATGACCACCGGGCCGCGAGGCGCGTGGTGGGGGTAGGTCCGGGGCCGCTCCCCGCGCGGCATGCTCCAGCCCGTCACCTTGCGGCCGATAAGTTCGGCAACAAGCTGGGAGGTGTGCCCGCCCCGGTTGCGGCGAACGTCCACGATCAGTCCGTCCAGGGCGGTCTCCGTGTCCAGGTCGCGGTGCAACTGGGCCCAGCCGTTGGCCAGCATGTCCGGAATGTGGAGGTAGCCGTACGTTCCGCCGGAAGCTTCACGCACTGTCCTGCGGTTACCGGCAACCCACTCCTGGTACCGCAGGCGTTCCTCATCCTTGGCCGGCACCACGGCAATGCGGCGCTGCCTGCCTGCTGCCTCGCCGTGGGCGGCACCGTTGCGCAGGGTCAGCTCCACGGCCTTCCCGGCGGCGCCTACGAGCTGCATGGCGGGAGTCAGCGTTTCCGACAGTTCCACGCCGTCGATGGCCAGCAGGATGTCCCCTGCCTTGGCGTCCGCCCCCGGCCTGGTCAGCGGCGAGGTTGCCAGCGGGTCAGACGACTCCCCCGCCAGGATGCGGGTGATTTCCCAGCCCGCTGCGGTGAACGCCAGGTCCGCCCCCAGGCGGCCCTGCCCGTTGCTGCCGTTTTCGGTGACAGCAGCCGGACGGACATAGGCGTGCGACGTACCGAGTTCGCCGTGAAGCTCCCACAGCAGGTCCACGAGGTCGTCATGCGAGCCGAGCCTGTCCACCAGGGGACGGTACCGGCGGTGCACGGATTCCCAGTCCTGCCCGGCCATGTCCTCGGTCCAGAAGAAGTCACGCTGAAGCCGCCAGGCCTCGTCAAAAGCCTGGCCCCACACACTCAGCGGGTGCAGGAGCACACGGATCCGGCTGACGTCCACTTTCACCAGCTGGCCGGAATCTTCGTCGCCTCTGGCATCGGCCGGCGCCACGCGAATCTGCTTGTCGTGCAGGAAGACCACCTTCCTGCCGTCACCGGAGACGCGGTAGCTGTCCAGCGCGTCCACTATGGTGGACGTTTTGCGCTTGGCCATGTCGAAGCGGACCAGGCTGGGGGCGGCGTCCTTGTCGTCAGTGCTGGCCCGCCCGTCGCCGGTGACACCGGCCAGGGCGTTGTCCAGCCAGAGCAAGGCGCCCGGGGTGGCTTCGAGTGCTGAGTAGTTTCCCTGCGGCACCGGTACTCCGATAACCCGGTGGGCCAGCCCGTCGGCGTCCACCCGGACGGCCGGCGCTGCGGATCGCGCGGCATCCGATGCGTTGCCGTTTCCGGCGGAGTCCGTGACGGCTCCGTCAGAGCCGGCCGGTTCGTCGAACGGCTCGTCGGCGAGGTCCACCGACGGGCCAAACGGCGACGGCGTGTCCGCAGCGAGGGCGACGAGGTACGGCTTGATGGGGCTCGGAAAGGACAAGTCAAAAGAGTGTCCGTCGTAGACAGGGTCAAAGCTCCGGTTCGACAGGAACGCGATGAACTTTCCGTCCGGAGTGAACGACGGCGAGGCGTCGCGGAAGCGGCCGTCCGTGACGTCCACGATCCTGAACTCAGGATCGTCCGCCTTGACAATCCGAAGCCGGCTGCGTGAGCCAAAGGAAGTGACCGGTTCGGACCAGCCAAGCCAGGCTGAGTCCGGGGACCAGCACAGCCCGTCGATCGTGCCCTCGCCGATGCTGGTCACAAGCTTGATGGTCCCGGTCCGGGTGTCGGCCAGGTAGACCTCGCCGAAGGATGTCCCGACGGCGATGGTGCGGCCGTCCGGGCTGGCCTCCATGGCACTCGCCCGCGTCGCCTTGGGGAAATCGATCTTCCGCAGCCGCGCGTTAACGGCGCCGCCGGCCGTGATGGCGGCATCCTCCGGCGCACCGCCCGCTACGTCGCTTCCGCCGTCAGTGCCGTGTTCGGCGGCACGGGTGATCCCGGAAGCCGGTACGGGCTTCGGCAGCAAGGCTCCCGGCTCCTGCCCGGCGGCCTGCCGGGGCCGCGGGGCAGGGGCTGCCTGCGGGTCGGCCAACTGCGGGGCGATGTCGTTGATGTAGAGGGCCTCTCCGCCGTCGTGGTCGGCGACGTAGGCAATACGGCCTTCGCTCAGCGGCCGCGGCAGGCGGGCGCGAACGCCGGGTGTGGCCTCCACGATCCGTGAGGGCCCGTCCTTGTGGCGGAGCCAGTGGATGGTGCCGTGCGCCTCCACCGCGCTGGAGGAGCCGCTGTGGTCCGGAATCACACTGCCAAGGTGGCGGGTGGTTTTCAGGAGTGCCGGCCTCCGCCCCTGGGAGGCCGATCCCAGCGAGATGTCGAGCTTTACCGGGTCCGATGCCAGGTCGGGGATCAGCCAAAGCTCGCCGGCGGATTCGAACACCACACGCTTGCCGTCAGTGGCGGCGTGGCGCACGTAGAAGTCTTCGTGATCGGTGTGGCGGCGCAGTCCCGTGCCGTTCGGAAGCACCGAATACAAGTTCCCGTAGCCCTCGTGGTCGGACAGGAAAGCCACCCGCCCGTCAACCCACATGGGATCCGCGAGGTTGCCGTCCAGTTCGGGGACCAGGCGTTCGAACTCCCCGTTTCCGTCGGCGTCGATCCAGAGCTTGCCGGCGGTCCCGCCGCGGTACCTCTTCCACCAGGCCGGCTCGCGCGAGAGCACACTGGCCACGACCACCGGGCGTTCATCGCCGTTCTCCGGGCCAAACGCCACGGACTCGACGGGCCCGAATGCCAGCTCCTCGGACCAGCCGCCTTCCAGCGGAACACTGTAGGCGTGCGTGTGGCGGCTTTCGGCCTGCCGGAACGCACTGGTGACCAGTACGTCGCCCGCAGCCGTGAAGCCCTTGACCCGGGTGGACGCATGGCCGAAATAGGTCAGCTGGCGGTACCCTCCGCCGTCGACATCCGCGGTGACGACCTCAGGCGCCGTCCCCTGCACTACCGTCCACACCAGCCGCTTGCCGTCGGGCGTGAAGCGGGGGTTCCTGGCCGGTAGCTGAAGGGAGGAAACCCGCCATGCGCGGCCTCCGTCCAGGGGCGCGATCCAGACGTCGTCCTCGGCCACGAAGGTGACCAGATCGCCGTGCAGATGCGGGAAACGAAAGTAGCTCGAAGAGGTCATCGTTAGATCATAGTCAAAGTCGGTGGGCCGAACGGGAGGTTCCGCCGCCGTGCCGGGCATGGTGAGATGGATCATGCGAATCATCATGGCCGGCGCGTCCGGCCTCATCGGCAGCCACATGTCCGCCCATCTTCGCTCGGGCGGCCACGACGTGGTCCGCCTGGTGCGGCGGGCACCCGCAGGTGCAGGCGAACTCCCCTGGGATCCGGCATCCGGACAGCTTGATCCCGCCCATCTTGAGGGCGCGGACGCCGTGATCAACCTGGCCGGAGCCGGGATCGGAGACCGACCGTGGACGCGGTCCCGCATCGACGAGCTGTTCCGCTCCCGGCTGGACCCCACCCGGACCCTGGCGGCTGCCATGGCGAAACTGGACCAGCCGCCGACGGTCTTCGTCAGCCAGTCCGGCTCCAATTATTACGGCGACCGCGGCGCCGCGGCGCTGAACGAAAATTCGCCGAACGGTTCGGGCATCATGGCCCGGATCTGCAGGGAATGGGAAGAGGCCGCGCACGGGGCTCCCGCCGGTGTCCGTGTTATCACTCCCCGGACAGGCGTGGTCCTGAGCAGGTCGGGAGGCGCCCTGGGACGGCTGCTGCCGCTGCTTCGGCTCGGCGTCGGGGGACCGCTGGGCAACGGCCGGCAGTGCTGGCCCTGGATCACGCTGCCGGATGTGTCCTCAGCCTTCAGCTTCCTGCTGACATCCCCGATGTCAGGCCCGGTCAACCTCTGCGCCCCCGAGAGCGCGGACGTCAACGCCCTTATTACCCGGCTCGCGGCTGCGCTGCACCGGCCGGCACTCTTCCGGGTACCCGCGCCGGTGCTGCGCATGGTCATGGGCAAGCTGGCAGACGAACTCCTGCTGGGCAGCCAGCGCATGGAGCCCGTGCGGCTGGCCGGGGCCGGATTCCAGTGGAAGCACCCCTCGCTGGAACAGGGTGCCGCCTGGGCCACCGGCAAGGATTAGTAAAGCTAGCCCGCCGGCAGGATCTCCTGGATCCGCCAGCGCCCGCCGGAACTAACCAGGACCAGACGCAACCGCTGCTCCGGACCGGCCGTTTCCACTGCAACAACATTGCCGCCGGCGTCCGTCTCCCGGTACGCCGACGTGCCTGCGGTGATTGCCACCACTGTCCGCGCATCCGAACCCCCCGGCTCTGCCTCCGCATGCGTCAGGATAGTGCCGAAGCCTGCCAGGACATGGCCGGTTTCCCTGAGCCTTCCGCTGATCCTGGCGTCGGCCACGGCGGCCGGGGAGTTCTCCAGATTGACCTCGTCCAGCAGCTCTAGTTCACCTGAGTTCAGCGCAGCGGACCGTATCCCGGCCAGTCCCCGCACAGCCTCTTCGGGCTTTGGAGATAGCGCCAGTTCCCGGACCTCGGCCGGAACAGACATGGCGGGCCCCGAGAGGACGTCCGTCACCGGTACCGACGGCGCAGAAACTGCCCCGGACGCAGGCTCGTTCCGGATGTCCAGCTCCCGCCCCGCCAGGAGCCAGGCCGAGGCGATCCCCGCGCAGGCGAGGGCCGCAACCACGGCACCAATCCACCGACGGTTGCGCCCCGCGTGCCGCCCCGAGGTACGGCGCACCCGCCGGACCCGGCCTCCCGGGCTGCCCAGGCGGCGGCGCCAGGCACGGACCTTCGACGCCAGCCTGGCCGCCCTTCGGGCGTTTCGTGACGGCGGAACGTTGCGACGCGTCAGCAGTTGCGGGAGCACCGTGGGGTGCACCGCACCGGACAGATCCAGCGGGGCTGCCTCCGCACTGCGGTAAACAGCCGCTGCAAACTCCAGGGCGGAGGGCCGCTCCCGCCGGTCCTCTTTCAAGCCCGCCTCCAACGCCGCCGCGAGGGCAGCGGGAACGCCCGGAACCAGCAGTGACAGCGGCGGACGGTCCGGGCCACGCCCAGGAGCCTTCCCGGTGAGGCAGTACCACCCGATGGCAGCCGCCGAATAGACATCACGCTCAGGCTGGAGCCCTGCCCGTAGCGCGTCGACAGGTGCCGGGTCCATAAAGCCTTCGGTGCCCGCCGGCGAAGCATCCGCTGCATCGCCCACCATGCGCGAGACACCCAGGTCCGCCAAAAGGGGCTTGCCGTGCGCAGTGAACAGCACATTGCCCGGTGACACATCCGAATGCATGAAGCCCTTGCCGTGTAGATAGCCCAAAGCCTGGGCCACGGGCGTCAGGACGGTCACCGTTTCGCCCACGCCTAACGACCCCCTGCAGCCGATCAGCTGGGCCAGGGATCCGCCGGCCGCATAGTCCATGACCACCCCGAGGCCGCCGCCCGCTGCTCCGCGGAGCCTGACCACATCGTGCGACTTCACCAAGTGGTCATGATCCAGCGCCGAGAGGATCGCCACTTCACGGCGCACGCCGCGTTCGGTATCCCCGCGGACCCGGGCGGGAACACCGGCGTCGGACCCCGGCTGCGGAAAGTTCTCCACCGGGTCAAAGCACTTCAGCGCAAACTCCCGGAGAGTGACCTCCTCCCGAACCAGCCAAACACTGGCGCTTCCCCCGCGGCCCAGTTCACGCCCCACCTCATAGCCGGGAACCTCCGGGGCCCCGCCGTCGTACCCGATTTTTTCCATACCCAAGGAATAGCGGAATCGGCAAATTTCCGCAGAAGTTATCCACAGGCACCGCGGTGAGAGGTTAAGCACAGAATCAGGCACGACGGCGGACGGGGTCTAAGCTGGATGCCATGACTCTTGAGTTTTCCACGCTGGGTCTTGCTCCGGATTTCGTTGATTACATGAAGGGCTGGGAGATCCAGCGCGAACTCCATGACAAAGTCGTCGCAGCTGAGGCACCCAGCACAGTCCTGCTCCTTGAGCACGCCGCCGTTTATACGGCAGGCAAGCTCACAGAAGACCACGAACGGCCGTTCGACGGAACCCCCGTCGTGGCCGTGGACCGCGGCGGCAAGCTGACCTGGCACGGGCCCGGCCAGCTGATTGCCTATCCCGTCCTCAAACTGAAGAACCGGTCCGGTATCCGCGATTACGTTGAACGGCTCGAAGCCGTCATGATCGCGGTCATGGCGGACTACGGCATCAACGCCGAGCGGATCAAGGGACGCGCCGGCGTCTGGATCAAAGCCGACAGCAAGGGACCGGACCGCAAGATCGCCGCGATCGGCATCCGGGTCCTGGACGGGGTCACCATGCACGGCATCGCCATCAACTGCAGCAACGACCTTGCACCTTATGCCCAGATTATTGCCTGCGGCATCACGGACGCAGGTGTCACCACGATGTCCCTCGAGGCCGGCAGGACCATCACACCCGCCGACATCGCGGACCGGGTCGTCGAAGAATTCCGCAAGCACGAAGAAGCACTCGTTTCAAACCCAGAAGGAGCTCTACTGTGACACTGGCACCAGAAGGCCGGAAGATGCTGCGTATCGAGCAGCGCAACGCGGCCACACCGGTGGAGCGTAAGCCGGAGTGGATCAAGGCCAAGGTCCAGATGGGCCCGGAGTTCGTCCAGCTCAAGAACCTGGTCAAAAAAGAAGGCCTCCACACCGTGTGTGAGGAGGCCGGCTGCCCGAACATCTTCGAGTGCTGGGAAGACAAGGAAGCCACGTTCCTGATCGGCGGCTCCGAGTGCACCCGGCGCTGTGATTTCTGCCAGATCGATACCGGCAAGCCCTCCCCGGTGGACATGTTCGAACCCACCAAGGTAGCCCGCTCGGTCCAGGCCATGCAGCTGCGCTACGCCACCGTGACCGGCGTGGCCCGCGACGACCTGGCCGACGAAGGTGTCTGGCTCTACGCCGAAACCGTCCGGAAGATCCACGAACTGAACCCGGGCACCGGCGTCGAACTGCTGATCCCGGACTTCTCCGGCAAACCCGAGCACATCGCCGCGATCTGCGACTCCAAGCCCGAGGTCTTCGCGCACAACGTCGAAACGGTCCCGCGGATCTTCAAGCGCATCCGCCCCGCGTTCCGGTACGAGCGGTCCCTGGATGTGATCACGCAGGGCCGGAACCTGGGCATGGTCACCAAGTCCAACCTGATCCTGGGCATGGGCGAAACCCGAGAGGAAATCTCCGAGGCCCTGCGCGACCTGCACCAGGCCGGCTGCGACCTGATCACCATCACCCAGTACCTGCGCCCCTCCGAACGGCACCTGCCGGTGGACCGCTGGGTCAAGCCGCAGGAATTCGTGGACCTCGCCACCGAGGCCGAGGAAATCGGCTTCCTCGGCGTCATGTCCGGCCCGCTGGTCCGCTCTTCCTACCGTGCCGGCCGGCTCTGGGCCACCGCGATGCGCAAAAAGGGCTGGGAAATCCCGGCCGAACTCGCCCACATCGAGTCCTCCGGCAGCACCCGCCAGGAAGCCAGCTCCCTCATCGCAGCACACCACTAGGACCTTTCGTAACAAATATGCCCGGGGGCCGGCACCGGAGCATTCCGGCGTCCGGCCCTCAGGCATAAATCACGTAGAATTAAGGCACTATGGCGAATTCCCCTGATTCCAGCAATCCGACTCCGGCAGCCTCTGACGCTCCGAAGCGTGGCCTCTTCTCTCGCAAGCCGAAGGAAGCCAAGGTCAAGAAGCCCAGCAGGCTGAAGCAGATCAACGAAGTCTTCCAGATGACGCGCCGCCACGACCCCATGGTGGTCTGGATGATGCTGCTTGCCTTCCTGGGCGTCGTAGCTGTCAGCTTCCTGGTGGGTTTCCTCCTCGAAAACTGGATCACGGGCCTCATTATCGGCATTCCCCTCGGTCTGCTGGCCGCCACCCTCATCCTTTCGCGCCGCGCTGAGCGCGCCGCCTTCGCCCAGATCGAGAACCAGCCCGGCGCCTCCGGCGCCGTCCTGGGCACGCTAAAGCGTGGATGGATCACCGAGGACCAGCCGGTTGCCGTCAACCCGCGCACCCAGGACGCCGTATTCCGCGCCATCGGCCGTCCCGGCGTCGTGCTTGTCAGTGAAGGCCCCACGCACCGTGTCCGGCCCCTCGTCGACGCGGAACGCAAGCGCCTGGCGCGCATCCTGCCCAACGTTACGGTCCACTGGATCGAGAGCGGCCGCGGCGAGGGCCAGGTTCCCATCAGCCAGGTCGCCAAGAAGATGAACAAGCTGGACAAGGAACTCACCAAGCTTGAGGTGAATGCTGTGTCGAAGCGCATTTCCTCGCTGGGTAACCGCCTCCCCATCCCCAAGGGAATCGATCCCTACAAGGCCCGGCCGGACCGCAAAGCAGCGCGCGGCCGCTAACAGCACACGCAACGCCCCGGACACCGGCCATCTGGCCGGCACCCGGGGCGTTTGCTTTGGGCCATCCGCCCGCACCAACCCGCCCGCCGTGAGCACAGCCATTGTGAGAAATCGGAGAACCGTGAAACTGCCCTCGAAATCTGCCGTCATCCGCCTCTTCCGCGTCCTCGCCGTTGCCGAGGCCTTCAGCTGGGCCGCCCTCCTGACAGGAATGTACTTCAAATGGGTGGCCAGGACATCCGAGGTGGGCGTGGAGATTGCCGGCCCGATTCACGGGGCGTTGTTCATCGGCTACGGCGTAGCAGCGCTGGCCCTGTGGCGGCTGCAGCGGTGGCCCTTCCGGGTGGCGTTCTTCGCGGGCATCTCTGCTGTGTTCCCCTTCGCCACGGTCCTGTTCGAACGCTGGGCAGGCAACCGCGGCTACCTGACACCGGCACCAACTGCGCAACACACAACCTTGGAGCAACAGAACGCTGGAGTGTAGGCGGGATTCGTCCCGCGACCCCGGCTACCTGCGGATAAGGATGGTGTTCATCGCCTTGTCGTGGAGGCCGCGGTGATCCGGATCAAAAATGACCGCCGGGATCACCAGGCACAGAAGCAGGGTGCGGACCAGGGCAGCCAGCGGGCCAGCCGGGGCGCCGCCCAGGCGGACTACATGGATTCCCAGGAGCCGGTGGCCAACACTGTAGCCGAGGGTGCCGATGAGCAGGATCTGCTCCGCTGCAAATACCGCCAGCGTCGCCCAGGGGTCTCCGCCGAAGGCATAGTTGCTGATCAGGAGCGCGAGTCCCCAGTCGACGCAGATGGCAAGGATCCGCCTGCCCGCCCGCGCCATCGAACCGGGGCCCGCCTCGGGCAGGCCAAGACGCTCGCCCGGGTACTTGGAAATGCCGGACATGTCCGGCCCGCTGAGCCAGGAACCTATGTCTTTGCGATCAACCACGGCTTAAGCCTATCCGCTGTGCGGCTCCTGGCGGCTCCCGCTGCGAAGTTCACAGTATGGATGCGGATGGACCACAGTGTGGACACCGTATAGCGTTTACATATCAGGCGGTTACGTAACCTGCCGGAAACATAGCGGACACGGACGGGAAATCCCGTGTCCCTAGGGTGGTAACAGTTGCTAGCGAGCTGGGAGCGGGGACACTTTTGTGTTTTCGCACCGTCGGATTGCGCTGGACCACATGGCTTTCCAGCCAGTTATTACTTATGCGTAAGGAGCATAGATGTTCAAGACTGCGGACGAAGTCCTCAAGTTCATCAAGGACGAAGATATTAAATTCGTCGATATCCGCTTCACCGACCTTCCCGGCGTGCAGCAGCACTTCAACGTGCCGGCCAAGAGCGTTGATGCAGACTTCTTCATCAACGGCCAGCTCTTCGACGGTTCGTCCATCCGCGGTTTCCAGGGCATCGCCGAGTCCGACATGCAGCTCATCCCGGATGTCACCACGGCGTTCCTGGACACGTTCCGCATGGAGAAGACCCTCGCGCTGAACTTCTCCATCGTGAACCCCCGCACCGGTGACCCTTACCACCGCGACCCCCGAGGCGTAGCCGAGAAGGCTGAGGCCTACCTCGCGTCCACCGGCATCGCCGACACCGCGTTCTTCGCCCCCGAGGCCGAATTCTTCGTCTTCGACAACGTCCAGTACCAGTCCTCCCCGCAGGGCAGCTTCTACAAGATTGACTCCGAAGAAGCACACTGGAACACCGGCCGCGAAGAAGAAGGCGGAAACCTGGGCTACAAGACCCCCGTCAAGGGCGGCTACTTCCCGGTCTCCCCCACCGACAAGCAGGCCGACCTGCGTGACGCCATGTGTGTCGCCCTGGACGAGGCCGGCCTTGAGGTCGAGCGCAGCCACCACGAAGTCGGCTCCGCCGGCCAGGCTGAGATCAACTACAAGTTCACCACGCTGACCCACGCCGCTGACGACCTGCAGAAGTTCAAGTACGTCATCAAGAACACGGCTGACGCCTGGGGCAAGTCCGTGACCTTCATGCCGAAGCCCGTCTTCGGTGACAACGGCTCGGGCATGCACTGCCACCAGTCGCTGTGGACCGGCGGCGAGCCGCTGTTCTACGACGAGAAGGGCTACGCCGGCCTGTCCGACACCGCCCGCTGGTACATCGGCGGCCTGCTGAAGCACTCCTCCGCTGTGCTCGCCTTCACCAACCCGACGGTCAACTCCTACCGCCGCCTGGTCAAGGGCTTCGAAGCTCCGGTCAACATGGTGTACTCGCAGGGCAACCGCTCGGCCGGTATCCGCATCCCCATCACGGGTTCCAACCCGAAGGCCAAGCGCATCGAGTTCCGCGCTCCGGACCCCTCCTCCAACCCGTACCTGGCGTTCGCTGCCCAGCTGATGGCCGGCATCGACGGCATCCGCAACCGCATTGAACCGCCGGCTCCCATCGACAAGGACCTCTACGAGCTCCCTGCCGAGGAAGCCAAGGACATCCCCAAGGCTCCGGGAACGCTCGAGGAAGCCCTGGAAGCACTGGCTGAGGACAACGAGTTCCTCCAGGCCGGCGGCGTGTTCACCCAGGACCTGATCGACACCTGGATCGAGTACAAGTACGAGAACGAGATCCGCCCGCTGTCCCTGCGCCCGAACCCGTACGAGTTCGAGCTCTACTACGGCGTCTAGTCAGACCCCGCGACTGAGCTGCGCTTAGTCCACTGACAAGTCCGCATGTGCTGCCCCGGCAGCACATGCGGACTTTTTTGTGGTGCGGAACAGCCCTTGCGCACCACGCTGGGCCGGATCAGGCCACGCAGCCGCCATTGGCTGCATGGTAGCTGTCGAGGCGGTAGATGAACGCTGCCATCTGCTCGCGGGTCACGGAGTTGGCCGGCCGGTAGGTACCGTCGGCCCAGCCCGTGGAGATACCGGCGGATTTCATCCACGAAATCTCCCGGTAAAAGCCGCTCGCGGGTGTCATGTCGATGAATGGAGAGACCGCCGGTGCGGCGACGTCTGCGGCGGCTATCCGGCAGAGCTTCCCCGAGTACCGGTTGAGGAAGGCTGACATCGCTTCCCGCGTGATCGACTCATACGGCCGGTACGTGCCGTCCGCCCAGCCCGTGGACAGGCCGGTGGAGTTCATCCAGGAAATCTGATGATAGAAACCGTGCCAGGTCGGGACATCGCTGAACGGTGACGCGGCCGGCGGAGTGTAGAGGGGGCTGCCCGCAAGCCGGTACAGGAATGCGGCCATGGCCTCACGGGACATCGTCGTAAACGGCCGGTAGGTGCCGTCCGCCCACCCGGTGGACAGTCCGCTGTAATACATCCAGTCGATCTCGTTGAAGAATGCGGACTGATAGGAGTCGATGAACGGGGACGTGCTGACAGTGACCCCCGCTGCGGTGCTGGTGATGTAGTCGACAGTCACCCTCGTCCCCGTGTAGGTGGTGAAGGTCTGGCCGGCCTGCCAGGTCTGGTTCGAGGCGTAGTAGCCGCTGAAAGGGAGGGTGGAGGGCATCAGTATCAGCGAACTGGCGGCGGTGGCGCCTCCTGACTGGACGATCTTCACGCCCCGGTTGCCGTTGACGGCCGTGGACGTGTCGTAGCCTACGGGCAGGCGCAACTCCAGGTAGTAGACCTCTTTGCTCTTCGGATCGGTGAATTTGACCGCGCGGTTGGCGTCGCTGCCTGCCCAGGCCTTCAAGGTGTACTGCTTGGTACCTGAGGCCAGCCCGGCATTGAAGATCTCGTCGCCGCGGCCGAATCCCCCGCGGTCCCAGAAGCTGGAACTGATCGCCGGAATGCTGTACTGCGCGGCGCCCATCAGGTCGGTGGTGTCGCCGTATTCACGGATGCTGCAGGACGAGTCCGCGAATCCCCCCGTGATGGCGGGGCCGACGTCGGCGATGCCGCTGCCGCATTGCAGGCTGTCGGCGTGCATAAGGCCCAGAACATGCCCGAACTCGTGCGCGACCACGTTGTTGGTGAACTTGCTGGGCTGGGGCATCAGGATACGTCCGCTCGTGCCATCGCTGCTGGCCCCGAAGCCCAGGGCGCCCCAGGAGAGGGTGGGAACCGGTATGAAGATGACCAGGGCGGTGTACGGGCTGCTGACCCAGCCCAGTTCGCGGGTGACGGTGTTGGTGATGGTGTAGTAGTCCTGGCTTGATGTTGCCGAGGATTTGAAACCCGTCCGAACGGAGGCCACCGACATGGACAGCCTGTTGTTGGACATCGCCTTCCAGTAGTTGCTGGAAGCCGTAATTCCGTTCTTGGCCGCGTCCAGGGAAATGGCGCTGGTCTCCGTGCTGCTCTTGTCCGCCAGTTGCACCGTCACCAGCGCCACCTTGATATCGCCGGTCCTCGTGAGGGATTCGGTGGCGAATTCCTGGCCCTTCGGGAGTTGGGCTACGCCCGCCTCCGAAGCGTGGGCAGCGTGGGGGGTACCGTCCACCTGTTCCACAGGGATGGTATCGGGCGCAGGAGCCGTGGCGGCCATGGCGGGTGAAGCCGGCTGGTAAGCCAGCGCGGCTGACGAGAGAAACAACGCGGCGAAAAGGGCAGCGGATCGCTGAAGGAGAGGCATGGCGGCTTTCGTGATGAAGGGCTGGAGAGACCTGGGAGACCGCCCTGCAGGGGGTTCCCACTTCCGGTGCCGTCCGTGCCGTTGCCGAAATCCCGGAATCGATCTGGCATCGCCGGCCCGCCGAAGCAGGCCGGATTCACGGACCCTTAGAGGCTAGGTGCCGGCGCCCCGCATCTTGGCGAACCGGATCTTGGGAAGAAGTGAAGCGCTGCCGGCGCAGATAGTGCCGGGCAGGCTGTGTGTCACTGAGGCCCTGACACAGCGGTGCGGTTCAGTCCGCGCGGACGGGTCGGTAAGAGGCGTCGCTCCGCCTTGTATCGCGTGTGACATTCACCGGCCCCCCGTTATCACAGATGCACTCAGGATGCACTAAAGATACATGTGTCACTCCAGTCACAGCAACCCCAAAGGGCACAGCCGTCCAACCGCCTGGAGCGGCGCCCTGTTCCGCAGCCGGCAACGGGTCCCCGCCTAGAAGGAGCGGTACATGGTTCGCTGCGGGCCGGCATCCCCGCCCAGGTACTGTCCGCGGTCCGTGAAACCCGCCCTGCGGTAGGCGGCAATGCCTGCTGGATTGCGTTCGTTGACGGAAAGTACGACGCCGGCCTCTCCCCCGCCCAGCCGGGCCGTCAGTTTCGCCGCCTCGCGGACGGCAGCAGCAGCGGCCTGGGCGCCCAGGCCCTGGCCCTGGTGCGTACGGTCGATGAGGAAGCCCCGCAGCAGCCACACCGAGCCGTCGTCAGCCCAGCCGGCGAGGGATGCCGCGTCGCGCTGCAGCGTCAGCACGCCAACTGCTTTTCCGCCCGAGTCCACCACATAGGGAACGCGTGAATCCTCTTCAAGCGCCACGAGCATCATGCGCAGCGGATCGCCGGCGAATTCCTGCTGGCCTTCGGCAAGTTCCAACTCCGCAACTTCGCCGAGCTTGATCGCCCGTGCGTCGTCATCAAGGCTCTTCAGGGCAATGAGCCACACGGAATCAGGCATGGATTGAGCCTACCCACAAACCGCGACGCCGGCCGTCACCTCTAGCGGTGACGGCCGGCGTCGCGCGTTCCATCGAACCTCAAACGGGAAGTGCGGTGCAGTGGCCTTAGGTGCAGGCTCTAGGGGGCCTGCGCATCGGCCGGCGGTCCGGCCGGGTCCATCCAGAAGACTTCCCACAGGTGGCCGTCCGGGTCCTGGAAGCTGTGGTTGTACATGAAGCCGTAGTCCTGGACTTCCTGCGCGGGAGCTCCGCCTGCCGCCAGGGCCTTGCGGACCGCTTCGTCCACGTCTTCCCGGCTGTCCACGGAGAAGGCAACGATGGCCTCGGCAGCGTTGCCCGTGTCCGCTATGCCCTTGGAAATGAAAGTCTTGAAGTAGCTTTCCACCAGCAGCATGACGTACGCGCCGTCATTAATGATCATGCAGGTGGCATTCTCGTCGGTGAAATCCGGGTTGAAGGAAAAGCCGAGCGCGGTGAAAAACTCGACCGACCTGTTGAGGTCCTTGACGGGTAAGTTCAGAAAGAGTTGGGTGGCCATGCGCTCAAACTAGCATCGGGCGCCGCCGCGTGTCAGCCCCCGGTTAACCTGCTCAGCATGCCGCGGACCGGGTTACTGGCCGTAAAAAACGCGTTCGAACACCGCGCGGGCGCGCCTGCTGAGCCGCAGGTAATCTTCTTCGAGGGCTGCCGCGTTGCCTGGTTTGTAGCCGCACCAGCGGGCCACGGCTTCCAGGTCCCTGCGTGAAGAAGGCAGGAGGTCGGACGCCCGGCCGGTCCAGATGACGTTGGCCGACCTGATGCGGCTGGCCAGCCGCCAGGCGCTGAGCAGGAGCTCCGCCTCATCCTGCCCCAGCAGGCCCAGGGAGGCAGCGGCTTCCAGGGCCGGCACGGTTGACGTGGTCCGCAGCTCCGGATGCTTGCCCGCGTGCTGCAGCTGCAGCAGTTGAACGAGCCATTCGACGTCGCTCAGGCCGCCGCGGCCCAGTTTAAGGTGCCGTGCGGGATCTGCGCCACGGGGCAGCCGCTCTGCTTCAACCCTGGCCTTGACCCTGCGGATTTCCCGCACGTCCTTGTCCGACAGCTCCGAAGGATAGCGAAGGGGGTCGATCAGCTCGACGAAATCGCCGGCAAGGTCGTCATCCCCTGCAATGGGCAGGGCCCGAAGCAACGCCTGGGCTTCCCAAACCAGGGACCAACGCCTGTAGTACTCGGCGTAGGAATCCAGGGAACGGACCATGGCGCCGCTCTTGCCTTCCGGCCGCAGGTCGGCGTCCACCATCAGCACCCGCTCGGCAAGGATTGCCGGCTTAAGCGGCTGGGTCAGCAGGTTCGAAATGTGGCCCACGATCTGGGCGGCCTGGTTCTGCGCCTCTTCCTCGGGAACCCCCGGCAGGCCGCGGTGCACATACATGACGTCCGCATCCGAGCCGTAGCCGATTTCGCGCCCGCCCTGCCGGCCCATGGCCACCACCAGGACCCTGGTCTTCAGCGGACCGGACGCAGCGACGATTCCTTCGGCGACCCGGAGTGCGCCCAGTACGGCTGCACGGTCCGTGTCCGCGAGGGCAACGCCCACCTGGTCCTGGTCCAGCAGTCCGGCGCTGTCCGCGATGGCGACCCTGAGGATCTCCCGGCGCCGGATCAGCCGGATGAGCCGCATGGCACTTTCCGGGTCCTCGTGCCGTGACATTTTTGAGGTGATTTCCAGCCACTGGGCCTCGAATCCCAGCGGTACCAGGTCTTTGTCGGTCCCCAGCCACGCCACCGATTCCGGAGACACCTCAAGCAGGTCGGCGATCAGGCGCGAGTTGGAAAGCACATGGCACAGCCGTTCGGCGGCTGCGGTCGAATCCCGCAGCATGCCCAGGTACCAGTGCGTGGTTCCCAGCGCCTCACTAACGCGGCGGAAACCCAGCAGCCCGGCGTCGGGATCGACTCCGTCGGCCAGCCACCCCAGCAGGATGGGCAGCAGCTGGCGCTGCAGCGCGGCGCGCCGGCTGACTCCGGCGGTGAGCGCCTCGATATGGCGCATGGCACCCCGCGGATCCAGGTACCCCAGGGCGGCCAGGCGGCCCTGGGCCGCCTCCGGCGTCAGCCGTGCGTCTTCGCTGCTCAGCTTGGCGGCGGTGTTCAGCAGCGGCCGGTAGAAAATGCGCTCGTGCAGTTCGCGGACGGACCGTTTGGTCTTCTGCCAGGCAGCAAGGAGGGCATCGGGGTGCGGGCGTTCACGCGCGAACGGGCCCAGCACGGCCTTGGCGAGGGCGCGCAGGGCCTCTTCCCGCACCGGCATCAGGTGGGTACGGCGCAGCTGGAAGAGCTGGATCCGGTGTTCCAGCAGGCGCAGGTATCGGTAGGCGTGATCGAATTCGGCAGCGTCCGTGCGCCCAATGTAGCCCCCGGCGGAGAGCGCGGCGATGGCCGAAGTGGTGTCCCGGTGACGGAGGGACTCGTCGGCCTTTCCATGCACAAGCTGCAGCAATTGCACGGTGAACTCGACGTCCCGCAGGCCGCCGCGGCCCAGTTTGATCTGGCGCTGTTCCTCGTCCGCGGGAATGTTGTCCGTGACCCGGCGGCGCATGGCCTGCACGGATTCCACGAATCCTTCCCGGTTCGCCGAACCCCAGATCAACGGCAGGACAGCAGCCTCGTAGCGGGCGCCCAGCTCGGTGTCGCCGGCGATGGTGCGCGCTTTCAGGAGGGCCTGGAATTCCCAGCTTTCAGCCCAGCGGGCGTAGTAGCTCTGGTGCGAGGCCAGCGTCCGCACCAGCGGTCCCGATTTCCCCTCGGGCCGGAGGTTGGCATCCACCTCCCAGAGGCCGGGTTCCCGGCCGATGGACATGATGGCCCGGGAGATCCCCGTGGCAAGGGCGGTCCCGATGGTGTTTGCACGGGCGTCGTCCAGGCCGTCCGCTTCAATGACGTAGATGACGTCGACGTCGGAGATGTAGTTAAGTTCGCGGGCACCGCATTTGCCCATGCCGATAACGGCCAGGCCGACGTCGGCGATTTCCGCCGGGTCGAACTGTTCGCCGGCTTCAGCCCTGGACACCGCCAAGGCAGCTTCGATGGCTGCGCCCGCAAGGTCTGCCAGCTCGGCACCGGCAGCGGGCATGAAATCCAGGGGGTCGGCGGCGCACAGGTCCTTGACCGCCAGGTCCACCACACCCCGGCGGTACGCGGTGCGAAGCGCCACATAGGCCTCGGCCCCGGACAGCCCGGCCACAGGTCTGCGGGCCTTCGGGTCAGCCTGCACGGACCGCAGCAGCCGCGACCTCAGTTCGCCCGCGTCTGCCGCCACGGGCTCCGGGCTCGCCACGACATCGAACGCGTCCAGGTGCTCCGGGTGGCGGATCAGGAATTCGCCCAGGGCTTCCGAGGCCCCCAGGACCCGGTAGAGCGGCTCGCTCGTGTCAATGTCCGCGGCGGCAAGTTTCCGAAGGTCGGGGTGCTTTTCGATCAGGCGAACCAGCGACTGCAACGCGGTGTCGGGATTGGCGGCCAGGTGGAAGCCTGCGAAGAGGGCCTTCTGGTCGATCCCCTCCAGCTCCCGGGCAGCAAGGAACCGCTCCCCCTTTTCCAGGTCATTGAAACCGGCGGAGATCAGGCGACGGGCAAGGCTCACCGGAGCCGCCTACAGGATGCCGAGGTTGCGCTGCAGCTCGTAGGGCGTCACCTGGAGACGGTAGTCCTGCCATTCGGCGCGCTTGTTGCGCAGGAAGTACTCGAAGACCTGCTCGCCGAGGATCTGCGGCATGAGTTCGGATTCCTCCATGGCCCTGATCGCATCGTGCAGGCTGGCGGGCAGCGGATCGTGGCCCATGGCACGGCGTTCGGCCGAGCTCAGCGACCAGATGTCGTCCTCGGCGGCGGCAGGAATGTCATAGCCCTCTTCGATGCCCTTAAGCCCGGCGCCGAGCAGTACGGCGTAGGCCAGGTAGGGGTTGGCCGCGGAGTCGATGCCGCGGTACTCGATGCGGGCGGACTGGCCCTTACCCGGCTTGTAGAGCGGAACGCGCACCAGCGCGGAGCGGTTGTTGTGTCCCCAGCTCAGGTAGCTGGGCGCTTCGCCGCCGCCCCAGAGCCGCTTGTACGAGTTCACGAACTGGTTGGTCACGGCGGTGAACTCGGGAGCGTGCTTAAGGATGCCGGCGATGAACTGCTTGGCGGTCTTTGACAGCTGGAATTCCGCGCCGGCTTCGTAAAAGGCGTTGGTGTCGCCTTCGAACAGCGAGAAGTGCGTGTGCATGCCCGATCCCGGGTGGGCGGTGAACGGTTTGGGCATGAAGGTGGCGTAGGTGCCCTGCTGGAGGGCGACTTCCTTGATGACCGTGCGGAAGGTCATGATGTTGTCCGCAGTCTGCAGGGCGTCCGCGTAACGGAGATCAATCTCGTTCTGGCCGGGGCCGGCTTCGTGGTGGCTGAACTCGACGGAAATTCCCACGGATTCGAGCATGGTGACGGCGGTGCGCCGGAAATCCTGTGCGACGCCGCCCGGGACGTGGTCGAAGTAGCCGCCCTCGTCCACGGGGACGGGCGAACCGTCCGGCCCGGGTTCCTGGGACTTCAGCAGGTAGAACTCGATCTCTGGGTGCGTGTAGCACGTGAAGCCCATGTCCGCGGCCTTCGCCAGGGTGCGCTTGAGGACGTTGCGGGGATCCGCCGCGGACGGCTCGCCGTCGGGCGTCAGGATGTCGCAGTACATGCGGGAAGTCTGTTCGGTTTCCCCGCGCCACGGCAGGATCTGGAACGTGGAGGGGTCCGGCTGCGCCAGCATGTCGGATTCGAACACGCGGGCCAGCCCCTCGATCGCGGAGCCGTCGAAGCCCAGGCCCTCTTCGAAGGCGCCCTCGACCTCGGCCGGGGCAAGCGCAACAGACTTGAGTGAACCCACGACATCCGTGAACCACAGACGCACGAACCGTACGTCGCGTTCTTCGATCGTCCGCAGGACAAACTCTTGCTGGCGGTCCATGATGGCCTCTTCTCCGGATCAACGTTTTTGATGCCCCGGGTCCGTATATTTTTGCGGCCGGCGGCAGCTCACGATTCACTTTACTAAGCATTCCCGCTGAATGTTGGAGCCGGAGGTCCGCGTAACACACCGTTAACATGTACGCCTGCCCATGACGCCGGGCGGGGGGCTCCGTGCAGAGCCCCGGCGACGCCGATTTGTGACGCGATTCACCGGCAGGGGCACGCCGTCCGGTAGCTAGGACTTGCAGTATCGCACTACGCTCTAGCCATGGCCACAAGCAACAATTCTGATTCCAGCATGTCCACTGAAGTACCTGCTCCCTACGGCAACGGGCCCGCCGGGGCCGCAGCAACGGCCGCCGGCGCTGCAACGCCGTCGGACACTGCGAGGAAGCCTGTGGCACGAATCCGGACCCACCACCTGCAGCAGGCCAAGGCCAACGGCGAACACTTTGCCATGCTCACGGCCTACGAGCAGTACACCGCCGAGATCTTCGACGAAGCCGGCATCGAGGTGCTCCTTGTGGGCGACTCCGCGTCCAACAACGTTTTCGGAAACGAAACCAGCCTCCCGGTGACCGTGGAGGAATTGCTGCCGCTGTGCCGCGCCGTGGCCCGGTCGGCCAAGCGGGCCCTGGTGGTCGCGGACCTTCCGTTCGGCAGCTATGAGGTTTCAGCCGAGCAGGCGGTGGCCACCGGCGTCCGGTTCCTGAAGGAAGGCCTTGCCCATGCCGTGAAGATTGAAGGCGGCAAGTTCTACGCGGACACCGTCCGGGCCATGGTCCAGGCCGGCATTCCGGTCATGGCCCACATCGGCTTCACTCCCCAGAGCGAGCACTCGTTGGGCGGCTACCGGGTCCAGGGCCGCGGCGATGACGCACAGCGGCTGATCGACGACGCCGTGGCCCTCGCCGACGCCGGAGCCTTCAGCGTCCTGATGGAAATGGTTCCTGCCGCCACCGCAGCAGCCGTCGATGCTGCGATTGCCGTTCCGACAGTCGGCATCGGTGCCGGCAACGCGACGACCGGCCAGGTCCTGGTCTGGCAGGACATGGCCGGACTTCGCGGCGGAAAAATGGCAAAATTCGTCAAGCAGTATGCTGATCTGCGCACGTCGCTGAGCAACGCCGCCAAGGCCTATGGCGAGGACGTGCGGACGGGACACTTCCCCGGCCCCGAGCACTCGTTCTAGCCACGCAACGGGACGGGGCTCGCCCTTGCTTCGGCCCGCTTAGGCTTCGGCCCGTGCGGCGCCGACGCCGACCTTGATGGCGGACACTTCAAACTCCAGGGTGATCTTGTCCGACACGAGCACGCCGCCGGAGTCCAGCGCCGTATTTCATCTGAGCCCGAAATCCTGGCGGTTGATGCGACGGGAACCTTCGAAGCCGGCCCTGAGGTTCCCCATCGGGTCCCGCTCGACGCCCATGAAGTCGATCGGGATCGAAATCTCCTTGGTGATCCCCCGAATGGTCACGTCACCGCTGACAATGAAGTGGCCCTCGTCCACCTGGTCCACCCTGTTGCCCACGAACGTAATCTCCGGGAACCGGGGAGCGTCAAAGAAATCGTTGGTCCGCAAGTGCTGATCGCGGTCGGGATTGCGGGTGTCGATGCTCGCGACCTTGAGGGTCAGCTCAACCCTTGAGCGGTCCGGCTTCTCTGCGTCAACCGTTATGGAGCCGTCGAGCTCGTTGAAGGCTCCGCGAACCGAAGTGTCGGCGCCGTAAAACGCGTCAGTCCTCGTCGCCCTTTTCCCATGATTCGTTGCGTGCCTTGACCTTCTCCAGCGCATGCTCGGCTTCGGCGCGCGTCTTGTATGGCCCGATCAGCTGCGTCCAATCGGACATGGCGTCCTCTTCCACCTCGTGGGTTTTGACGTTATACCAGTACTCGGTCATCGCTGCTCCTCGCATCCTGCGGGCTTCCCGCCGCTGAAAGTGATCCACGTAACGTAGCGCTTCATCGGGTGCCGATCCGGCTGTCCGTTACATGGGCTTCTATGCCTGCTTATATGATCAATCTATGCCTTCTCTTGCTTCGACTGCACCCACCGGCACACTTGTCCCCGGAACGGTGAGCCCGCAGATGCCCGTGCCGGCGTCGATTCCCCGCCCTGAGTATGTGGGCAAGCCCGGTCCGGAGAAGTTCACCGGCTCGGAGGTGAAATCCGCCGAGACTATTGAGAAGATCAGGATCGCCAGCCGGATCGCGGCCCAGGCCATCGTGGAGGTCGGCAAGCACATCGAACCCGGCGTCACGACGGACCAGCTCGACAGGATCGGCCACGAATTCCTGCTGGACCACCATGCTTATCCGTCGACCCTGGGTTACCGGGGCTTTCCCAAGTCCCTGTGCTCATCGCTCAACGAGGTCATCTGCCACGGAATACCGGACACCACCGTGGTGCAGGACGGCGACATCCTGAACATCGACATCACCGCCTTCATCGGCGGCGTGCACGGCGACACGAACTTCACTTTCCTGGTGGGAGACGTTGACGAGGAATCCCGGCTCCTTGTGGAGCGCACCAAGGAGTCCCTCAACCGCGCCATCAAGGCTGTGGCCCCGGGACGGGAAATCAACGTCATTGGCCGCGCCATCCAGTCATACGCCAAGCGTTTCGGCTACGGCGTGGTCCGGGACTTCACCGGCCACGGCGTCGGCGAAGCCTTCCACACCGGCCTGATCATCCCGCATTATGACGCCGCTCCCGCCTACAACACAGTGATGGAAACGGGCATGGTGTTCACCATTGAGCCGATGCTGACGCTGGGTACGGTTGAGTGGGACATGTGGGCCGATGAGTGGACCGTGGTGACGCGGGACCGCAAGCGCACGGCCCAGTTCGAGCACACCCTGCTCGTCACCGAATCCGGCGCCGAGATCCTCACCCTTCCCTGATCTTCCGCCGGCCCCGCCGGTTTCTTATCTGCTCCGCCCATTGCCCGACACCAGCCACGAACGGAATCACATTGGCCAAGAAGGACGACAAGTCAACCAAGAACGCCCCGCTGATCGGAATTGACATCGGCGGCACCGGAATCAAGGGCGGCATAGTCGACCTCAAGAAGGGCAAGCTCGTTGGCGACCGCTTCCGCGTCCCCACGCCTCAGCCGGCCACTCCGGAGTCCGTTGCCGAAACGGTGGCCGCGGTGGTCGAGGAGCTCAACGCACGGCCAGACGCCCCTGCCGTGGATTCCCCCGTCGGCGTGACCTTCCCGGGCATCATCCAGCATGGTGTGGTGCACTCTGCCGCCAACGTCGACAAGTCCTGGCTCAACACGGACATCGATGCCCTTCTGACGAAGCGCCTCGGACGCCCCGTGGAGGTTATCAACGACGCCGACGCTGCTGGCCTGGCCGAGGCCCGTTATGGCGCCGGTGAAGGCGTTTCCGGCACCGTGCTCGTGATTACGCTCGGGACGGGTATCGGCTCGGCCTTCATCTTCAACGGCAAACTGGTCCCGAACGCCGAACTCGGACACCTCGAGATTGACGGTTTTGACGCCGAAAGCAAGGCTTCGGCCGTGGCCCGCGAGCGGGACGGCCTGAGCTGGACCGAATACAGCGTGCTCCTCCAGCGCTATTTCTCACACGTGGAGTTTCTCTTCTCCCCCGAACTTTTCATCGTGGGCGGCGGCATTTCCAAGCGCGCCGATGAGTACCTGCCACACATGAAGCTCCGCACGAAGATTGTCCCTGCGGAACTCAAGAACGACGCCGGGATTGTGGGTGCCGCCATCGAGGTCGCACTGACGCACAAACTGGCCAAATAGGCGGCACGACGCGGAACCCATGTTTGGCCGGGCCTCCTGGGGCCCGGCCAAACGCGTGCCGGGCTTTGGTGCCGGTGGTGGCTTCGGCTTCCCCTCCGCTGCCACCACCGGAGTCTAGAGTGGGCTCTTTTCTGAGCTCGAGCCCTTGGCAGCCTTGGCTTCGACTTCCGCTTCATGCCGAAGGATAGCGATCGCTGCTTCGAAATCCTCCAGGGATTCAAAGGCCTGGTACACACTCGCGAAGCGGAGGTAGGCAACTTCGTCGAGTTTCTGGAGCGGGCTAAGGATGGCCAGGCCCACCTCGTGGGCGTCGATCTCCGCAGCGCCGGATGCGCGGATTGTCTCCTCGACTTCCTGTGCCAGCAGGGCCAGGTCGTCTTCGGTCACAGGGCGGCCCTGGCAGGCTTTCCGCACGCCGTTGATAACCTTGCTGCGACTGAACGGCTCGCCGACGCCGGAGCGCTTGATCACCGTGAGGCTGGTGGTTTCCACGGTGGTGAAGCGGCGGCCGCATTCGGGACACTGGCGGCGGCGGCGGATGGCTGAGCCGTCGTCGGCCATCCGGCTGTCCACCACGCGGGAATCAGGGTTGCGGCAAAACGGACAATACACGTTGCTTCCTTCCCTGGCGGGGTTGAACCGGCCGGCTGAATTGAAAGTGCCGGGCCATATTCCTCCAAGCCCAGTTTACGACTACATATAGCTGAATAACAAGCCTGTAATTACTACATGTAGTGGTTAGCCGTTGCCGGCGAACCGCGCCGTCACGGCTTGGCCGTGGGCCGGCAGGTCCTCCGCTCCGGCGAGGCTGACAATGTGGCCGCTGACCCGCTCAAGGGCCGGCTTGCTGTAATTGACCACCTGGATGGCACGGAGGAACGTGGTGACGTTGAGGCCCGACGAGAAGGCTGCCGTGCCGCTCGTAGGCAGCACGTGGTTGGATCCCGCGCAGTAATCTCCCAGGCTGACCGGGCTGTAGTCGCCCACAAAGATCGCTCCCGCGTTGCGGATGCGGGCAGCGACGGCCGGGGCATCCGCCGTCATGATCTCCAGGTGCTCTGCGGCGTAGGCATCACAGGCCGCGATCCCCTGGTCCAGGTCATCCACCAGCACCACTCCGGACTGCGGACCGGACAGGGCTTCCCGCACCCGCCCCGCGTGCTTGGTCGAACCCGCCTGCACGTCAAGTTCCGCCCGGACGGCGTCGGCGAGGTCCTCTGAATCGGTGATGAGGACCGATGCCGCTTTGGGGTCGTGCTCGGCCTGGCTGATGAGGTCGGCCGCCACCAGTGACGGACGGGCGCTGCTGTCCGCGAGGATGGCGATCTCGGTGGTGCCGGCCTCGGAGTCGATGCCCACAACGCCCTTGACCAGCCGTTTGGCTGTGGCTACGAAGATGTTTCCCGGCCCGGTCACCACGTCCACGGGATCCAGGGCTGCGTCCGGATCCTCCGCGGGAACACCGTAGGCGAAGGCTGCGATGGCCTGGGCACCTCCGATGGCGTACACCTCGTCAATACCCAGGAGGGCCGCAGCAGCCAGGATGGTGGGGTGCGGGAGTCCCCCGAAGTCTTTCTGTGGAGGAGACGCAAGTGCGATGGATGCAACGCCGGCAGCCAGCGCCGGGACGACGTTCATGATCACCGAGGACGGATAGACCGCCAGCCCGCCGGGGACATAGAGTCCCACGCGGCCTACCGGCACCCAGTTCTGGCTCACCACGGCGCCTTCGCCCAGCTCGACGTCGATGTTTGCCGGCCGCTGCCTGTCAGCAAACCTGCGGGCGCGGCTGATGGATTCCTCCAGGGCCGCCCGTACTGCCGGGTCCAGGTTCTCCAGTGCTGCGCGCAGCGCAGCAGCGGGGACCCGCGGGTGTTCCTGCTCCACGCCGTCGAACGTCCTGGCGAGGTCGCTGAGCGCGGCGAAGCCCCGCGAGCGGACAGCCGTGATGATGTCAGCAACCTTCTGCTCGGCGTCGGCCATGGTCTGGTGCCGGGCACGGGGAACGGCCGCGCGAAGCCCGGCCAGGGAGAGCCGCTGGCCGCGCAGGTCAACGGTGCGGTAGCTGATGGCCGGGGTGGCGGTCTGGGCGGGGCTGTCCGGTGAAATGGTCACCCGACCATTTTACGTGCCCACCGGAGCGCCTCGTTCCGTGTTAAGCACAGCCGGGCAACGGCTCGGCTTAGCTGTCCTGTTCGGGTGGCTTGCCAAGAAGGCTGATCAGGTTAGCCACGAAGACTGCAATCGCAACGGCGGCGGGCCAGATGGCCAGGACAGCGAAGGCCCGCAGCGAGAATGCAATGCTGGCATTCGCCGCGGTGTCTTCGTTCGGTCCCCACCATTGCCCCGCCAGCACCCCGCTCTGCCAGGCGATCACGGCGCCAAGCGCCCCGCCGATCACCGCGGAGAGCACTGTTCCGGGCATCGGGGCACCGGTTCGATTTCCGTTGAGGAGGAATCCGGTGACGCAGCCTGCCAGCAGGAACAAGCCTGCCAGCACGAGGTCACGGGGAAGCCAGCCTTCTGCATTCGTGCCGCTGGCGAGGGAGGGGTTGCCGGAGAGAAGGTTCAGGCCGCCGGGTGCCAGCAGCCACCACAAAAGCCCCACCGGAATCCCGGCAGCAGTTATGGCCGCCGGCAGGCGCCACGACCCGCTGTCACCGCGGTAAAGTTCACCATAGGCGGGCGGGTTGCCGGCACCCCCGGGATGCTGCGGGTTCGGCGGGACCGGGCCGGTGCCGGATGGCTGTGTCATGAAACAAACATTAACAAATGTTCACCGCCGTTAAACACAGGACGCGGCGTGTAACCAAGTCACGGACGGCGCCGGCAGGCCCCTACGCTGGCATGCAGGATTCAACCGGAATTAGTTTCAGCAGGGAGTTAGATCACAGTGACCTCAGACAACGCAGCCTTCGAAGGCACGTTCAAGGAGATGTTCCGCCGGCATGCGGCCGGCGTGGCGATTATCACCGTGAACTACAACGGCGTTCCGTACGGATTCACGGCTACTTCCGTGGCATCGCTGTCCGCCCAGCCGCCGCGCTTTACCTTCAACATGGCTCGCACCTCCAGCTCGTGGCCGGCCATTGCCAACACAACGCACATCGGCGTCCACATGCTGGGGCTGGAAAACCAGGAACTCGCAGACCGCTTCGCGCGGACGAAGAACCGTTTCGAGGGTGACCACTGGGAACTCGGACCGCACGACGTACCCGTCCTCAAGGACGTCGCGGGCTGGCTGATCGGCAAAATCCAGATGCGCCTGTCCTTTGAGAACAACGCGGTGGTTGTGGTGGAGGTTGTGGAAGGGCAGGTGGGCGAGGACGGTTCCCCGCTGCTCTACCATTCGGGCGCCTACAGCCAGCCCGTACCCCTCGACTACGAGATCTAAGGCCTCACCAGGGCAGGGGCACGGACGCTCCCAGTTCGAAGTACCGCGGACTGGTCCCGCGGCCGCCGGTGAGTTCCCGCAGGAGCTCCCTGGCCGCGGTTGCGGGCTCCTTCGACGCACCGGCCCGTCCCATTCCGGTGGTGAGCGCGCCGGGGTGGACGGACCAGGCGTCCATTTCCGCACCGAATTCCTCATGCAGGCTCAGCGTCAGCATGTTGAGCGCCGCCTTGCTCAGCCGGTATCCGTAGCTCGTCCCGAAACCTGCGAAATCGCCGCCCGCCTGCAGCGCTGCCGAGCCCAGCCTGGACGACACGTTCACCACCACGGGCCTCCGGCCGGACTCCCCCGCCCGGTGCAGCCCGGGCAGGCATGCCCGGGTCACCCGGACGGCACCCACGATGTTGTTGTCGAGGAGCTGCACCAGGGCATTGGCGTCAACTTCCCGCAGTGTCTTCTGGCTGCTGCCGATTGCGGCATTATTGACGACGACGTCGATGGTTGCCCCGGCGAGGACCTCCGCCACGTCTTCCGGGCAGGGATGCGCGATGTCCCATTCCAGGAACCGAACGCTGCCGTGCCCGGTGCACGTGGCCGCGGTCGCGGTGACGGCGACCGCGCCCGGTCGGACGATGCCAAACACCGCCCATCCTTCAGCCGCGAGAACGGCGGCCAGGGCGGCGCCGAATCCCCGGCCCGCACCGGAAATCACTGCCGTGCCCGGCGCCCGTGTCAGTGGCTGGCCGGGCAACTAGCTGTCCAGGCAGGTCGGTCCGAGGAGCACCTTCAGGTCGCCGAAGAGTGACGGACTCGGGTTGACCCTCAAGTGGACCGGGAGCGCCATCACTTCCACCCTTGTGTCGCCCTGCAGGTGGAGCCTGACTTCCGAGTTGCCCCGGTGCGTCCTCAGCACGTCCCCCAGTTCGGTCACCACCGCCTCCGTGGCTTTGTGCGTCTGCATCGTGATCACCAGAGGCCCGTTCAAGCCCTCGCTGAGGTCCGGGACGGACAGCTCCATGCAGTTCAAGGTGACGGCGCCGTCGTCGCGCCGTTGCAGCCGGCCCTTGACCACCACGATCAGGTCCTCGGCCAGCACCGAAGCGATGGGGCCGTAGACCTGGCCAAAGAACATGACCTCCATCGAACCGCCCAGATCCTCGATCTCCGCGCGGGCATAGGCGTTCCCACTGGCTTTCGCGATCCGCCGGCTCAGCGAAGTGATCATGCCTGCGATGGTGATGATGGCGCCGTCGTGCGGGCCGTCTTCCGCGATGATCGACGTAATCGACTGGTCGGCGTGCTGGCTGAGGAGCCCTTCGAGGCCCTGCAGCGGGTGGTCCGAGACGTACAGGCCCAGCATGTCGCGTTCGAAGGACAGCTTGTCCTTCTTCTCCCACTCCGGGAGGTCGGGAATGTCGATGCTCAGGGACGCCTCGGATTCGGCTTCGTCGAACCCGGCAAAGAGGTCGAACTGGCCAATCGCCTCATTGCGCTTCAGCGTGATCACGGAGTCAATGGCTTCTTCGTGGATCATGGCCAGGGCGCGCCGGTGGTGGCCCAGGGAGTCGAAGGCGCCGGCCTTGATCAGCGATTCAATGGTGCGCTTGTTGCAGACCACGGCGGGTACCTTCACGAGGTAGTCCTTGAAGGACGTGTAGGCGCCTTCCTTCTCGCGCGCGGTCACCATGGCTTCGACGGCGTTGACGCCGACGTTGCGGATGGCGCCCATGCCGAAGCGGATGTCGTTGCCCACAGGCGTGAAGTTGAGCGCTGACTCGTTGACGTCCGGCGGCAGCACCGTGATGCCCATGCGCCGGCATTCGTTAAGGTAGATCGCCGATTTGTCCTTGTCATCGCCCACCGAGGTGAGGAGAGCGGCCATGTACTCCGGCGCGTAGTGCGCCTTCAGGTACGCGGTCCAGTAGGAGATCACGCCGTACGCGGCCGAGTGCGCCTTGTTGAAGGCGTAGTCCGAGAACGGGAGCAGGATGTCCCAGAGAGTCTTCACGGCCTCCATGGAATAGCCGTTGTCCTGCATGCCCTGGGAGAACCCGGCGAACTGCTTGTCCAGCTCCGATTTCTTCTTCTTGCCCATGGCGCGGCGCAGGATGTCGGCTTGGCCGAGGGAATAGCCGGCGAGCTTCTGCGCCACGGCCATGACCTGCTCCTGGTAGACGATCAGGCCATAGGTTCCGCCAAGGATTTCGGCGAGCGGTTCCTTGAGCTCCGGGTGGATCGGAATGACTTCCTGGATCCCGTTCTTGCGCAGGGCGTAGTCGGTATGGGCGTTGGCACCCATCGGTCCGGGACGGTAGAGGGCCAGCACCGCGGAAATGTCTTCGAAGTTGTCTGGCTTCATGAGCTTCAGGAGGGAGCGCATGGGTCCGCCGTCGAGCTGGAACACGCCCAGGGTGTCACCCCGGGTCAGCAGCTCGTAGGACGGCGCGTCGTCGAGTTCCAGGGTTTCGAGATCGAGGTCAATGCCCCGGTTCATCTTGATGTTTTCCAGGGCATCCGAAATGATCGTCAGGTTTCGCAGGCCGAGGAAGTCCATCTTGATCAGGCCGAGGCCTTCGGATGTCGGATAGTCGAACTGCGTAATGACCTGGCCGTCCTGAAAACGGCGCATGATCGGAATCACGTCGATGATGGGGTCCGAAGACATGATGACACCGGCGGCGTGCACGCCCCATTGCCGCTTCAGGCCTTCGATGCCCAGTGCCGTCTCGAAGACCTTGGCAGCTTCGGGGTCGGTACTGATCAGCTGGCGGAAGTCACCTGCTTCGCTGTAGCGCTTGGCTTCCTTGTTCTGGATGTCGGCCAGCGGGATGTCCTTGGCCATCACGGCCGGCGGCAGCGCCTTGGTTAGCGTCTCGCCCATGCTGAAGGGGTAGCCCAGCACGCGCGAGGAGTCCTTGAGGGCCTGCTTGGTCTTGATGGTGCCGTAGGTGACGATCATCGCAACGCGTTCGTCGCCGTATTTCCGCGTGACGTAGTCGATCACTTCGGAGCGGCGCCGGTCATCGAAGTCGACGTCGAAGTCAGGCATGGAGACGCGGTCCGGGTTGAGGAAGCGTTCGAAGATCAGGCCGTGGTGCAGCGGATCCAGGTCGGTGATGCGCATGGCGTAGGCAACCATGGAGCCTGCACCGGAACCACGTCCGGGACCCACCCGGATGCCGTTGTTCTTGGCCCAGTTGATGAAGTCGGCCACCACCAGGAAGTAGCCCGGGAAGCCCATGGACGTGATGACATCCAGCTCATAGTCGGCCTGCTTGCGGACCTTGTCCGGGATGCCCTGGGGATACCGGTAGTGGAGGCCTTTGTCGACTTCCTTGACCAGCCAGGACGTTTCATCCTCGCCCTCCGGGCAGGGGAACCGCGGCATGTAGTTGGCGCCGGTGTTGAACGACACTTCGCAGCGCTCGGCGATCAGGAGCGTGTTGTCGCAGGCCTCCGGGTGGTCGCGGAACAGCTCACGCATTTCCTGCGGGGACTTCAGGTAGTAGCCGCTGCCGGAGAAGGCAAAGCGGGAACCGCCGTTGTCATAGGTCGGCTCCAGGAGGGTGGAGCCCGACTGGATGGCCAGCAGGGCCTCGTGGGCCTTCGCGTCGTGCTCGTGCGTGTAGTGCAGGTCGTTGGTGGCCACCAGCGGAAGGTTCAGGTCCTTGGCCAGGCGCAGCAGGTCGCCGGTGACCCGCCGCTCGATGTCCAGGCCGTGGTCCATCAGCTCGCAGAAGTAGTTCTCCGCGCCGAAGATGTCACGGAACTCGGCTGCAGCCTCGAGCGCTTCACGGTACTGGCCGAGCCGCAGGCGGGTCTGGACCTCCCCGGACGGGCAGCCCGTGGTGGCGATCAGCCCTTCCGAGTACGTGTTCAGCAGCTCACGGTCCAGCCGGGGCCATTTGCCGAAGACCGAGTCCAGCGAGGCGATCGACGAGGCCCGGAACAGGTTCCGCATACCTACGTTGTTGTAGCTCAGCAGCGTCATGTGGGTGTAGGAACCACCGCCGGAGACGTCGTCCTTGCGCTGGCTTTCCTCGCCCCAGCGGACCCTGCTCTTGTCACCGCGGGCTGTCCCGGGAGTCACATAGGCTTCGACGCCGATGATCGGCTTGATGCCCTTGTCCGTGGCCTTGCGCCAGAAATCGAAGGCACCAAACAGGTAGCCGTGGTCCGTCGTAGCCAGGGCAGGCATGCCCAGGCGTTCGGTTTCGTCGAACAACTCCCCCAGGCGGGCCGCCCCATCCAGCATGGAGTATTCGGTATGGGTGTGCAGGTGGACGAACGAGTCATTGCTGGAAGTCACCGGACCATTCTAGTGCGGGCCGCGGCAGATCCGGCTCAGGCGTCCCCGGAGGCCAGGACTTCGAGGGCGTAGGCAAGATCCTGCGGGTAGTCGCTGGTGACCATCACGCGCTCCCCCGTCCGGGGATTGTCGAACCCCAGCTGCCGGGCGTGGAGCCACTGACGGGTCAGGCCCAGGGTTGCGGCCAGTCGCGGATCGGCTCCGTAGGTCAGGTCGCCCGCGCAGGGGTGGCGCAGGGCGGAGAAGTGGACGCGGATCTGGTGCGTCCGTCCGGTTTCCAGGTGCACTTCAACCAGCGACGCTTTGCCGAAGGCTTCCAGCACTTCGTAATGGGTCACGGACTCGCGGCCGTCTTCGAGGACGGCGAAGCGCCAGTCATGGCCGGGGTGACGGCCGATGGGGGCATCGATCGTGCCCGCGAGGGGATCCGGCAGGCCTTGGACCACCGCGTGGTACACCTTGTCCACCGTCCGCTCCTTGAAGGCCCGCTTGAGGGCCGTATAGGCGCGCTCCGACTTGGCCACCACCATGGCCCCGGACGTTCCGACGTCGAGCCGGTGCACGATGCCCGCCCTTTCCGGAGCCCCCGACGTCGAAATCCGGTACCCCAGCCCGGCGAGTCCCCCGACCACGGTGGGGCCGACCCAGCCGGGTGACGGGTGCGCGGCCACACCCACCGGCTTGTCGATGACCACGAAGTCCTCGTCGTCCAGCAGTACTTTCAGGCCTTCCACAACTTCCTCCACGACTTTCAGGGGGTCCCGCCGTTCCGGGACAACAACCTCCAGCACGATGCCTGAGGTCAGTTTCAGGGACTTGCCCACGGCTTTTCCCCCGGAGCTGACGTTGCCTTCGGCAATCAGCGTGGCCGCCTGTGAGCGGGATATGCCCATCAGTCTGGCAAGTCCCGCATCGACGCGGGTCCCGGCGAGTTCCTCGGGAACGGTGAGTTTCTCAGGCATCCTTGTCCTCCGCCGGTTTCTGGAGCCGTGAACCGTCAAGGGTAATCCCCCGCAGCGTCAACAGGCAGATGATCACGACGGCGGAGACGACCGCGGAATCGGCGATGTTGAAAATGGCGAAATTGGGTAGCTGGATGAAGTCCACCACATGGCCCATGGCGAACGACGGTTCGCGGAACAACCGGTCTGTGAGGTTGCCCAGGGCGCCCCCAAGAAGCAGGCCAAGGGCCAGTGCCCACCATGCCGAACCAAGTTTGCGCAGCTGGAAAAGGATGGCGATCGAGACTGCCGCCATGATGATGGTGAAGACCCAGGTCACGTTCTCGCCAATGGAGAACGCAGCCCCGGAGTTGCGGATGTAGTACCAGTGCAGCAGCGGCGGAAGCACCGGGATGCGTTCCCCCTCCACCATGGTGCTCGTGACCCACAGCTTGGTGAGCTGGTCGAAGACGTAGGCAAAAACAGCGAAGCCCGCGAAGAGCGTCAGCAGGACCGCCTTCCGGGGCCGGGCGTGCGTCGTTGCTGGCTGCGCTGCGGCAGGTGCTGTTTCGTCAGTCATAAAGCTTTCATTCAGGAGCCAGTCCCGGGGACTGGAAGGAGGGTGCTCGAGCCTGCCACTAGCCGCACCGGTGGCAGTTAATGGCAAAAGCCGGCGGCCGAGGAGTCCTCAGCCACCGGCTTTCAGAATACGTGCTAAACGGCGGGGCTGCCGTCGCTGATCTCGGGCGCTGCCACGGAACCGCGGGCGTCCAGGTCACGGAGCTGGCCTTCGATGTAGGCCTTCAGGCGTGAACGGTAGTCGCGCTCGAAGCCGCGCAGCTGCTCAACCTTGCGCTCCAGGACGGAGCGCTGCTGCTCCAGGGCGCCGAGGATCTTGCGGGACTTCTCCTGTGCATCGTTGACGAGGCTGCTGGCTTCGATCTGCGCTTCGGCGATGATCTTGTCCTTCTGCTGCTGGCCGTCGGCGACGTGCTTGTCGTGCATCTGCTGGGCCATGGCCAGCAGGCCGGCCGCGGACTCCGCCGTCGCATTGGCGGCGGCAGGGGCAGCGGGGGCCGGAACTGCTGCGAGTGCCGTTGCCGGCTCCGGTGCCTTCTTCTTGGCTTCAGCGGCCGCCTTGGCCTCCGCTTCCGCCTTGGCACGGGAGTCGTCCTTCTCGGCCTTGACCGGAGCAGGGACCTTTTCCACCACCGGCGCCGCTGCTGCGGAGCTGGCGGGCGTGCCTGAGCCGCTCTCGGCAAGCTTCTTGCGAAGCTCGTCGTTCTCCTGGTTAAGGCGGCGCAGTTCGACGACGATTTCGTCCAGGAAGTCGTCAACTTCGTCCTGGTCGTAGCCTTCGCGGAACTTGGTCGGCTGAAAGCGCTTGTTGACAACGTCTTCTGGCGTCAAAGCCATCTGGTCACCTCGTTGGTCTAGTTAGTCAGTAGGCCTTCCGGCCGTCAAAACTACGGTACCTAAATATGGTCTGGTTCCTCTAATTCAACACTGAGGTGTCAAACCGGAGTTTCTTAGCGATGCTGTGGTTGGCGGTTTCCCGCCTGGTACTGCGCCGCAAGCTGTAATGAAAATTACGCGAAAGACCTCACGATTGCCATAGCCACGCTGATAGCGATGAACAACAGCAAAAACCCAAGATCAAGCGAAATCCCGCCGAGCCGCAAAGGCGGAATGAGGCGCCTCAGCACTTTCAAGGGCGGATCTGTGACGGAGTAGACAGTGTGGGCCGCCACCAGGGCTGCTCCCCGCGGCCTCCATTCCCGCGCAAACATCTGCACCCAGTCGAAGACCAAACGGATGATCAATGCCACAAATACGAATAATAAAGCGATATAGACAAGTCCGAAAACAATTCCCATGAGTTAACTCATATCTCCATGTTCATTCCGGATACCGCAGTGTCCTGTTGCCGTTCTTATCTATTTCAGCACGGATGCCAGACAGGTGTCCCCGTCTGGCATCCGTTCGCTTGCGGAGCTAGCTCTGGTTGAAGAAGCTGGCCTGTGTTTCGCTGACCTTCTTGTCATCGCCGATGACCTCGACGTACGACGGCGAGAGCAGGAACACCTTGTTGGTGACACGCTCGATGCTGCCGCGGAGGCCAAAGACCAGACCTGCCGAGAAATCGACGAGTCGCTTGGCGTCGGCCTCGCCCATGTCCGTGACGTTCATGATGACAGGAATGCCGTCACGGAAGCTTTCACCGATCAGCTTGGCGTCATTGTAGGACCGCGGGTGGATCGTGGTGATCTGGCGGAGTCCGGTGGTCTCTTCGCGGCTCGAGGCCGCGCGCTTGATAGGTGTCACAGGTGCGCGATATTCCTCTTCGGCGGCGTGTGGAGTGGGTGTTTCCCGGACGACCTCGCGGACGGGCGCCGGCGCCCGGCGTTCCTCGCGGTCATGCTCCATTGAATCGTCCTCGTCCTTGTGCGGTGTGTGGTGCTCAGACTCGTAGTGTTCATCGCCATCGGCGAGCCCAAGATAGATCATTGTCTTGCGCAGAGCGCCAGCCATGGTCGACTCCTAATCGTGTCCGTAAGCGGGCCGCTGAGTTGACTTGACAGCATTGGAATCCCCGCCATTCTCTTCCAATACTTTGACGCTACCGCAACGCAGGACGCGAACCCAATATATCGGAGCCTATTCTCAGGTGTGTCGCCCCCGCCCTGACGGCGGCCTCCAGGTCCTGGCTCATGCCCGCGGAAATCCCCGAAGCTGCGGGGTGGTCCGTGAGTAGCCGGGCGGAAATTTCCGCCAGTTTGCCGAAGGCCGCATCAGGATCCGAACCCAATGGCGCCACCGCCATCAGGCCGGCGAGCACCAGCCCCGGCGACCCCGCCACCTGGTCCGCCAGCGCGGGAACCTCCAGCCGGGCCGCGCCGCCGCGGTGGCTTCCCGCGTCCTCGTCGAGGCTTACCTGGATAAAGCACTCCAGCGGTCCCCTGCCGGTCTTCTCCTGCTCAGCGGGCACGGCTTTGGCGAGGGCTGCTGCCAACTGCGGCCGGTCCACGGAATGAACAGCATGGGCGTAGCGCACCACGGACTTTGCCTTGTTGCTCTGCAGCTGCCCCACAAAATGCCACCGAAGCCGGAGTTCCTTCAGGGTGGCAGCCTTTTCAGATGCTTCCTGGTCCCGGTTCTCCGCAACATCGGTAACACCCAAGGCCGCCAGCCGGCGCACGTCGTCGGCAGGGTGGAACTTGGTGACCACGATCAGCTCCGGCGGGTTGGCCTGGCGGCCTGCGGCTTCGGTGGCGGCCTCAATCCTCCGCCGGACCGCGGCAAGGCGCTCCCGGATGTCCATCAGGCGGGGGTCATCTGCGGCCGTCACGTCCCGGGGTTCACTCACCGGTCCACACCAGCCCGGCGAACCTGCCCGTGCCCGGATCGCCTCGGTAGGAGAAGAGCCCGTCAGTTTCAAGGGTGCAGGGTCCGGAATACTCCACGGCAACCCCGTTGTCTTCAAGCTGGCTGCGTGCACCGGCCGGAAGGTCCAGGCCGGGAGTGCCCCACGACGTCGTGCACCAGGTCGTAGGTACGGCCGCCGCCACATCAGCCCTCATTTCCTCGGGCACCTCGTAGCAGGATCCGCAGATCGACGGGCCGATCCAGGCCCGGATGTCTTCCGCGCCCTCGGCCCGCATCCGCGCCACGGTCGCGGGGATGACGCCGCCGGCCACGCCCGGGCGGCCCGCATGGGCTACAGCCAGGACCGGCCGCCCCGCTGCTGTCTGCCCGGCAAGGACGACAGGCACGCAGTCCGCAACCATCACGGCAAGCGGACGCCCGGAGGACACCATCGCGTCAGCGGTGGGGCCCCCTGCACCAGTGCTGCCCGCCGTGGCGACCGCCGCGTCGCCGATGAAGGTATCGCCGATATAGGCCACAGCATTGCCGTGGACCTGGTTCATGTACTGGAATCTGCCTGCCCCCAGGCCTGCTTCAGCCTCCAGGAGACCGCGCCGAAGATGCACTTCGGCCGGGTCATCCCCGACGTGCAGGGCCAGGTTTCCGGCCCCGGCGTCAGTGAATGCCACCCAGACGCCGGGCCGGACTTCTGTTCGCCACCAAAACAATCAAAACACCGCTAACTGACCAGCTGACAAAACGTCCTGCCGGCCCTACTTCAGGAAGTCGGGAACATCCAGGTCATCCGAGCGGCTGCCGGACAGGTCCGGCTCCACAACGGAAGGAAGGTCGACGTCGAAACCCGAGTCCGCGGGGACGGCAGAGGGGCGCTGCTGCCCCCAGTTGCTCAGGCCGGAGGCGCCGATGCCGGCGTGGACCGGCTGGACGTGCTGGGCCGGCGCCTGCGCGGGGGCGGGAGCTGACGTGGGTGCTGCCGGGCGCTGGGGCGCTGCCAGGGGCTGGGACTGGTCCATGGACGGCGACGTGGCTTTGACGTCGTCGAAGCCTGCGGCGATGACTGTTACGCGGGCCTCATCGCCGAGGGCGTCGTCGATGACGGCACCGAAGATGATATTGGCTTCCGGGTGGGCCACTTCCTGGACCAGGCGCGCCGCTTCGTTGATCTCGAAGAGGCCCAGGTCCGAGCCGCCCTGGATGGACAGCAGGACGCCGTGGGCGCCGTCGATCGATGCTTCCAGGAGGGGCGACGCAATGGCGAGTTCGGCCGCCTTGACAGCGCGGTCCTCGCCACGCGCCGAACCGATGCCCATGAGCGCCGACCCCGCACCCTGCATGACCGACTTGACGTCTGCGAAGTCGAGGTTGATCAGGCCGGGAGTGGTGATCAGGTCGGTGATGCCCTGGACACCGGACAGCAGGACCTGGTCGGCGGAGCGGAATGCATCCAGCACGGAGACGTTGCGGTCGCTGATGGACAGCAGCCGGTCGTTGGGGATGACGATGAGCGTATCGACTTCGTCGCGGAGGGCGTCGATGCCCGCCTCGGCGGAACCCGCACGGCGGCGGCCCTCGAAGGTGAACGGGCGGGTGACCACACCAATGGTGAGCGCACCGAGCGAACGTGCGATGCGGGCCACGACAGGGGCGCCACCGGTTCCGGTGCCGCCGCCTTCGCCGGCGGTCACGAAGACCATGTCGGCGCCGCGCAGGACCTCCTCGATTTCGTCCGCGTGGTCCTCGGCGGCCTGCTTGCCGACCTCAGGATTCGCGCCGGCGCCGAGGCCGCGCGTCAGCTCGCGGCCAACGTCAAGTTTGACGTCGGCGTCGCTCATGAGCAGAGCCTGGGCATCGGTGTTAATTGCGATGAATTCGACACCGCGGAGACCGACTTCGATCATGCGGTTGACTGCGTTCACGCCACCGCCGCCGATGCCGACGACCTTGATGACGGCCAAGTAATTCTGCGGAGCTGCCACGTTACGTGTCCCTTGTTCGTGTCCTATTGCGAAAACTGATGGAGTCTTGCTTGAAGTGTCAAACCTTAACCTTCGACTTGAAGGTTATAGTTATGTCAAGTAACTCATGTTGTGACGCTATTTCCTATGCCTGAGACATTCAATGACCTGCTCCGCGTGTCGTGGGAATACCCGCTAAATACAGCAGGAACCCGCTTTCACGACGGAAACCGTCCCGCTGCATTGGCAGTGTTGGTCAGTGTTTGCCCCGGTGCCTCCCGGCGCTTTCCCGGGTGCTCGACCACTATCGTGTCACGGGATGCCGGGGAACGCTGACATCGTAGACCCGGACCGGGTTCTTGGGATCAGCGGGCGCTTTGAGCAAGGCCGCGAGCACCCTGGCTTTGAGCTCCTTCTCCCCCGCATTGCCCCAGACGATAGTCTGGCCGTCGACCAGTTTGAGTTCGACGGCGTCCACGGACTTCGCCGAGGCGTCGGACAGCCGGGCGAGAACATCGGCCGGCAGCGCGGCCAGAACCGCGGTGATCGCCTTGAACAGGTCCTTGCCGATCACGCCCGCCCCGCCGTCGATCACGGGCAACTGGACGCTTCCGGGATCCTGGGTGGTGCCCAGTTGCACCCCGTCAACGTCAACCAGCTGGAAGACGTCTCCCTGTTTCACCAGCGCAACCGGCGTGCGTTCATGGATGTGCACCACCAGCACTGACGGCGGCCGCGCCTCCGTGGTCACTTCCTTGACCTGGACGAGCGGCTGCAGCAGCTGCTTCACCTCGTCGTCGTTCACCTGCGGCAGCGGCTTGCCGTGCAGCGGCTCCAGCGCAGCCTTGACCTGTTCAGCCGTCAGCATTTTGGTGCCGTCCACGGAGAATGTCCGCACGGCAAGAACCGGCGAATAGACGGCAGCCGCCAGCAGCCCGGCCACCAGCGCTGCAATGATGCTCACGGCAAGGACGAGGTTCCGCCGGACCCGCTTGCCTTTGGGTTCAGGGAAGGACAGGACCGTGGCGGCAGGGCGCTCGGCCAGGGTCGCGCGGCCGGCTGCGGGTGCGTCCTTGGAAGCTGAAATCACTTCCGCGTGTGCGTTGCCCGGTTCAGCCTTTCCCTTGGGGGCGGACCTGCCGGTCTTGTATGTCGGCCGGCGCGTGCTAGCCACCTGGCGCCTCCGCCAGCAGTGCCTGGACGATCAGCGGGCCATAGGCGGTGACGTCGCCCGCGCCGGCCGTAAGCACAATGTCCCCGGGTGCCGCGTTGGCCACAATGGCCGGGACTGCGTCCTCGGCAGCGACAAGCCGGCCGCCCGTGGAAAGGCGGTCCGCGATCAGTTCACTGCTGACTCCCGGAATCGGGTCTTCCCGGGCGGGGTAGATGTCCAGCACAAGGGCGCTGTCAGCGGCGTTGAGGGCTTCGGCGAACTCGGCCGCGAACTCCCGTGTCCGGGAAAACAGGTGCGGCTGGAACAGCACGTGCACCTTGTGGTCGCCCGCCACGGAACGGGCAGCCGACAGCGCCGCCCGGACCTCCGTGGGGTGGTGGGCGTAGTCGTCGTAGACCCGCACTCCCCGCCCCTCCCCCTTGAATTCAAAGCGGCGCGATGCTCCGGAGAAATGGGCCAGGGCGCTGGCAGCGGCCTCGGGCGCAACACCAAGTTCCAGTGCCACGGCAAATGCCGCGGCAGCGTTGAGTGCATTGTGGCGGCCGGGGACCTGCAGTTCCAGGGCATACCGTCCCGCGGGGGTGGACACCCACACATCTCCCGGTCCGCCGTCGTGCAGCCGCAGCAGCGAATCTTCGGCGGTGCCGTAGGTGACCACCCGGGTGTTGCCCCGTGCGCCGGTCCGCTCCGCAAGGGCGCGGGCGCCGGCATCATCGGCGCACGCCACGAGGACGCCGTCGGCCGGGAGCAGTTCCGTGAAACGGTCGAACGACTGGTAGACGGCTTCCGCGGTTCCGTAGTAGTCAAGGTGGTCAGGTTCAACATTGGTGACAACGGCGATGTTCGGCCGGTAGTTCAAAAACGATCCGTCGGATTCGTCTGCCTCGGCGACAAAGACGTCGGACGTGCCGCTGGCAGCGTTGACCCCCAGTGCCGGAACGTTGGCGCCGATGGCAAACGTCGGGTCCAGGCCGGCACGCTGGAGCAGCACCGTGATCATGGACGTGGTGGTTGATTTTCCGTGCGTGCCGGCAACCGTGACCACACGGTCGCCGGCCATGGCGGCCGCCAGCGCCTCCGAACGGTGCAGCACGGGCAGCCCGGCGTCACGGGCGGCCTGGAGTTCCGGATTGTCCGCGCGGATGGCGGAACCTGCCACCACGGTCTGGGCGGCCCCCACATTGCCGGCGGCGTAGCCCACGTGGATGCCTGCGCCTGCGGCGGCCAGGTCTGCCATCACCGGGAGGTCCTTGGCGTCGGAGCCGGTCACCGGGACACCGCGGGCCACCATGATGCGGGCAACGGCCGACATGCCCACGCCGCCAATGCCGATGAAATGCACGCGGCCCAGGGATTCCATGCTCCGCTGGCCGGCGCCTGCCGTTGACGTGGTCATTTGCTTACCGCTTCCAGGACAAGATCAGCCATGCGGCGATCTGCGTTTCGGATACCCAGGGACTCAGCGCTGGCTGACATCTTCGCCAGCCGGTCAGGATCTGACAGCAGCGGGATGATTTCGCGGGCTACCCATTCGGGCGTGAACGCGGCATCGGCCACCATCAGGGCCCCTCCCGCCGCAACGGGACCGGCCGCGTTCAGTGCCTGTTCACCGTTGCCGATAGGGAGCGGAACGAACACTGCCGGAACCCCGACAGCCGCGGTCTCGCAGACGGTGGCTGCCCCCGCGCGCCCCACCAGCAGGTCGGCCGCGGCGTAGATGTTCTCCATGCCGTCGACATATTCCACCTGGCGGTAGCCGTCGGCAGTCAGCGGTTTGCCATCGTCGTCAAGAACGGCCTTGCCCTTTCCCGTGATGTGGAGGGTTTGGACTCCTGCCTTGGCCAAGGCAGGTACGGACGCCGCGATGGTCCGGTTGATGCTCTGTGCCCCGGACGATCCGCCGGTGACAATCAGGGCAGGCTTGTCCTGGTCCAGACCCAGCAGTGCGCGTGCCGCGTGCTTTGCGGCGGCACGGTCCAGCCCGGAGACTTCCTTGCGCATCGGCATGCCGACGTGACGGGCGCCCGGGAGTTTGGTGCCGGCGAAGGCAACGCCGACATGTCGGCTGAAGCGGGCGCCCACCTTGTTGGCCAGGCCTGCCCGCGTGTTGGCTTCATGGATGACGATGGGGATCCTACGGCGCCGGGCGGCGAGATACAGCGGCGTGCAGACGTAGCCGCCAACACCGACCAGCACGTCCGCGTGAGCGTCGTCGAGAATTTTTCCGGCCTGCTTGACCGCGCCGGCCAGCCGTCCAGGGAGCCGCAGCAGGTCCAGGGAAGGCCGGCGGGGAAACGGCACCCGGCTGATGGTGGCCAGCTCAAGACCGGCGGCGGGGACCAGTCTGGTCTCCATCCCGCTGGGCGTTCCCACTGCCAGCAGGCGAACGTCCGGACGGACGTCCCGTACCGCGGCCGCTATGGCCAGCAGCGGACTGATGTGCCCCGCTGTTCCGCCGCCGGCAAGGACTACTGACAAAGACTCGGCATTCATTAAGTGCTATTTACGCTTTCGTGTGGGGTGTGGGCGCCCGCCCTTGGTGCGGAACTTGAGCAGCCGCTTGGGCTGGACGCTTGGCGCCATCTGTTCCCGCGCCAACGACAACACTACGCCGACGGCGCACAGCGACATCAGCAGCGCAGAACCGCCGTAGGAGATGAACGGCAGCGGAACTCCGATGACAGGAACGAGTCCGGTGACCACGGACATGTTGACAGTGGCCTGGCCCAGGAGCCACACCATGATGGTCCCGGCAAGGACACGGTGGAACAGGTCTTCCTGCGCCACCACCACGCGGTAGATCGCGGCACCGAGGATGGCAAAAAGGACAAGTACGACGACGGTGCCCACCAGGCCGAGTTCCTCGCCAATGATGGCGAAGATGAAGTCGTTGTGGGCTTCGGGGATCCAGCTGTACTTCTGCCGGCTTTGGCCGAGGCCCACTCCGAACCAGCCGCCGGACGCCAGCCCGTACAGCCCGTTGGTGGCCTGGTAGTTGGCGTCGATGCCGTTCGCGCACGACTCGCCGGTCCACCAGGACGTGATGCGGCACATGCGGTTTGAACTCGTGACGGCCATGACGGCTGCTCCGGCAGCGCCGAGCAGCCCGGCAATGCCAAAGAAGTAGAGCGGGACGCCGGCGAAGAACAGGGCCGCAGCCACCATCATCATGATGATCATGGCGGTGCCGAGGTCGTTGCCCACCAGGACCAGCCCGATGATGATCATGGCCATGGGGACGGCCGGGATAGCAACGTGCTGCCAGCGGCTGAGCAGCTTGCCCTTCATGGCCAGGACGGTGGCCATCCAGAGAGCGAGGGCAAGTTTTGACGCCTCCGACGGCTGGAAGGTGATGCCGCCGAGGTCGATCCAGTTCTTGTTGCCGTTGACCTCGTCGCCCACCACTTGCACGAGGACCAGGAGGACCAGCGCCGCCCCGATCGCAGGCCAGGCCAGTCGTTTGAGCCAGACCACATTGATCCTGGACAGCACGAACATGGTGAAGATGCCGATGGCGGCGAACATGCCCTGCTTGAGCGCCGCCGTGTAGGGCGACTCCCCTGCGGCAATGGCTTCGACGCTGGACGCGGAAAGCACCATCATGATACCGATGGCCGTGAGCGCAAGGGTGGAGCCGAGGATCAGGTAGTACGTGGATCCGTTGCGTGACTTTCCGTTGCCTTCCAGCTTCGCCCAAAAGCTCCGGTGGAGGCTGCGAAGCCGGGCCAGCGGAGGCACGTGGCCGGTCCTCGAAGCGGACGGGAGCCGGTTTGTGCCCCGTGGCTTGGCAGCCGGGGCACGGGTGGGCGTGCTGACCATTGTTACTCCTCGCCGGTCTGAGCCTGCCCTTCCACGAGCCCGCGGACGGCTTCAATGAAGGCGTCACCACGGTGAGCGTAGGAAGAGAACTGATCCATGGAAGCAGCCGCCGGGGCCATCAGCACAGTGTCCCCCGGAGCGGCCAGCTGTGCCGCTGCGGCAACGGCTTGGGCCATCACAGTTTCCCCGTAGATTGGCGAGGGCACTGTGCCGGCGTCACCCGTGTCGGCGGACTGCACATTTTCAGTGTCGCCCTTGGTGCGGCCGATCACGGGGACATCGGGTGCGTGTCGCTTGAGGGCGGCCGTGAGCGCCGTTGTGTCCGCTCCGATCAGGACGACGGCCTTCAGCCGGGGTGCCTGCTCCTGGACCAGTTCGTCGTAGCTCACACCCTTGGAGAGTCCGCCTGCGATCCAGATGACGTTGCTGAACGCCGACAGGGATGCTGCCGCGGCGTGCGGGTTCGTTGCTTTGGAGTCGTTGATCCAGAGCACATCGTTGTGCCGGGCAATAAGCTGGATGCGGTGCTCGCCCGGGATGTAGCTCTTCAGTCCCTGCCGTACGGCCTGCGCTTCGACGCCGTAGGCCCGGACGAGTGCCGCCGCTGCCAGGGCATTGGCTACCATGTGGCGCGGTGCCACCGGGCCGAGGTCCGCCATGGCGGCAAGCTCTGCGGCACTGTCCTTGCGTTCGGCGATGAAGGCGCGGTCCACAAGGAGTCCCTCGACCACGCCGAGCATGCTGATGGCCGGCGTCACGGTGGTGAAGCCCACGGCACGGCAGCCTTCCACGACGTCCGCGTTCTCCACCATGCGTTCGGTTTCGATCTGCTCGGCGTTGTAGATGCAGGCTTTTTGGGTCCGCTCGTAGACCTTGGCTTTGTCGGCCAGGTAGGAAGCGTAGGAGCCGTGCCAGTCCACGTGGTCCTCAGCGACGTTGAGGCAGACACTGGCGACCGGCGAGACGGAGTGGCTCCAGTGCAGTTGGAAGCTCGAAAGCTCTACGGCGAGGACGTCGTACTCCACCGGGTCACGCAGGGCGTCGAGGATGGGTGTTCCCACGTTGCCGACGGCAATGGCCTTGAGTCCGGCCGCCTGAAGCATGGATTCGGTCAGGCCAACGGTGGTGGTCTTCCCGTTCGTTCCGGTGATGGTGAGCCAGTCCGCGGTCTTGCGGCCCTCCCGCTCACGCACCCGCCAGGCGAGTTCCACGTCGCCCCAGACGGGGATGTGGGTCCGGGCAGCCAACGCGAGCAGGGCCTGGTCCGGGCGCCAGCCCGGGGAGGTCACAATGAGGTCCGGCTTCTGGCCGTCGATCTTCGGCATGGCGTGCACCGCGTCTTCGCCGAGGAGGACGTCAACGGCACCAACAATTTTCAGGGTGTCCGCCTGGGCACGGGCTATCGGACTCGTGGCGGCGTCGACCACCACAACCCGGGCGCCGAGTTCGATCAGGGTGTCGGCGGCGGCGAACCCGGAGACGCCGATTCCCGTGACAACGACCCGGAGGCCGGCCCAATCGGAGTCCCAGCTCACGAGGCTCTCGAGGCGGGGCGACGTTGCCAGCGGCGACGGTATAGGACTGCTCACAGCAGGACCACCCATTCTGCGTAGAAGATGCCAAGGCCGGCTGCGACGAACAGGCCGCCGAGGATCCAGAAACGGACCACGACGGTGACTTCCGCCCATCCCTTGAGTTCGAAGTGATGCTGGAGCGGTGCCATTTTGAAGAAGCGCTTGCCCTTGGTGATCTTGAAATAGCCCACCTGGATGATCACTGACAGTGTGATCAGGACGAAGAGGCCGCCGATGAAGGCGAGCAGCAGTTCGGTCCGGGACAGGATGGCGAAACCGGCAACCGCGCCGCCGATGGCCAGCGAGCCGGTGTCGCCCATGAAGATCTTCGCCGGCGACGTGTTCCACCACAGGAAACCGACCAGGGCCGCGCTCAGGATGGCGGCAAGCAACGCCAGGTCCAGCGGGTCCCGGACGGAATAGCAGCCGCCGCCGGCCTGCCGCGGGGATCCGCAGGCCTGGTTGCTCTGCCAGATGCCCATCAGCGTGTAGGCACCGAACACCATGACCGATGCCCCTGCCGCGAGCCCGTCCAGGCCGTCAGTGAGGTTCACGCCGTTGGTGGCCGCCGTGACGATCAGGTTGGACCACAGCACAAACAGGATGGCACCGAGGACGGAACCGCCGAACGCAAGGTTCAGCCACGGGATGTCACGCACCAGCGAGATCTGGGTGGACGCCGGAGTCACGCCGTCGGCATTGGGAAAGTTCAAAGCCAGGATGGCGAAGATGATGCCCACAGCACCCTGCAGAATCAGCTTGGCTTTGGCATTGAGGCCAAGGCTGCGCTGCTTGGAAATCTTGATGAAGTCGTCGAGGAAGCCCACCAGGCCCATCCCCACCATCAGGAACAGCAGCAGGAGCGCGGACGCCGACGGTCCGGCCGACCGCGGATTAACCATCCACATGATGAGGTGCGTCAGTGCGTAGCTGAGCAGCACCGCCATGACCACCACGGTGCCGCCCATGGTCGGGGTGCCGCGCTTCGTGTGGTGCGACGTGGGACCGTCGTCCCGGATGAACTGGCCGTAGCTCTTCCGTACCAGCAGACGGATGAACAGCGGGGTTCCCACCAATGCAAACAGCAGGGCCAGGCCGGCGCCGATCAGCAGTGCAATCACAGCGACTCGCTCCCTTCATTGGCGGTTGCTCGGACATGTGGGGGTAATGCTATCCGATCACCCAGATGCCTTAGTCCCACACTGTTGGAGGACTTGAAGAGGACCAGGTCGCCGGGTTCCAGTTCCCGCTGGAGCAGATCGTAGGCTTCGTCCACTGACTCCGTGAAGACGCATTCGTCGCCCCAGGAGCCCTCGTTGACGGCGGAGACGTAGAGCGACCGGGCCTCCCGGCCAACCACCACGAGGCGGGCAATGTTGAGCCGCACCACCTGGGTGCCCACTGCCATATGCTCCCGGATGGACTCGTCGCCGAGTTCCAGCATGGCGCCGAGGACGGCCCAGGTGCGGCGTCCTCGGCCGAGGTCCGCCAATGTCCGCAGGGCGGCACGCATCGATTCGGGGTTCGCGTTGTAGGCATCGTTGATGATGGTCACGCCGTCAGGGCGCTCGGTGCGTTCCATCCGCCAGCGGCTGGCGGCGGCCTGTGAGCTGAGGGACGCCGCGATCCGTTCCGCCGGGACGCCGGCGGCGTAGGCCGCGCCGGCTGCTGCCAGGAGGTTGGTCACATGGTGCGCACCAATCAGCCGGCTGCGGACCTGGTGTCCGGCGGTTTCGCCGGGGAAGCGAAGTTCGAACTCGGGATTACCGGCTGCATTGGTCTCCACGTGCACGGCCCGCAGTCCGGCGGCAGGGACGTCGTCCGCGGACTGCGCGGAGAATCCCAGGACGTTCGCGTTTGTCCTGCTCGTCATGGCGGAAACGCGGCCGTCGTCGAGGTTGATCACGGCCGTACCGCTGTCCGGAAGGGCCTCTACGAGTTCGCCCTTGGCAACGGCGATGTTGTCCACGCCGCCGAACTCCCCGGCATGGGCGGTACCGATGCCCAGGACCACCCCGATGGTGGGCCGGACCATGTCTGCGAGGTAGCGGATGTGGCCCACCCCGGTGGCGCCCATTTCGATCACAAGGTAGCGGGTATCGAACCCTGCCTTGAAAACGGTCAGCGGAACACCCACTTCGCCGTTGTATGAGCCCTGGGGCGAGACCGTGGTGCCTTCGGCAGCAAGGATTCCGGCGAGGAGGTCCTTCGTGGTGGTTTTGCCGGCCGAGCCGGTGATGCCGATAACGGTGAAATCCGACCCCTCGGCCTCACGGCGGGCACGGATCCGGCGCACGGACTCGGCGGCCAGGGCGCCCATGGCGAGGACCGCGTCCTCCACCACGATGGACGGATACGGCTTGCCGGAGTCATCCGCCACGTCCCGCTCCACCAGCGCCAGGACTGCGCCGCGCTCAAAGGCTGCAGCAGTGAAGTCGTGGCCGTCGGCGGCCTCGCCGGGCTTGGCTACGTAGAGGGACCCGGCCATGGCCTCGCGGGAGTCCGTGACCACTGCCGAGGGCGTAATGGTCGGATCGGCGGCAAGGCGGCCGTCAGTAATTTCGGCAATTTCCGCCGCAGTAAATGCAATCATCTCGGTCTAGGACTCTATCCGCTGGTCGTTCAGAACGGTGAATCCGCGGGCTGTCAAGGCCTCGCGGAGCTCCACCCTGTCGTCGAGCGCCAGGTTGACGCCTTTGACTTCCTGCCAGACCTCGTGTCCGCGCCCGGCCACGAGGATGGTGTCGTGCGGAAATGCCATGTCCACAGCCTGCCGGATCGCGGCGTCGCGCGGGTGGGACTCCAGGATCGTGCAGCCAAGGCCGTCGGTTTCCTTGGCTTCCCGTGCGCCGGCCAGGACGTCTGCACGGATGGCGGCGGCGTCCTCATCGTGGGGATCGTCATCGCTGACAATGACCACGTCCGCCAGGCGCGCGGCGATGGCCCCCATGGCAGGCCGTTTGCCCTGGTCCCGCTGACCGGTGGCCCCAAAGACCACGATCACCCTTGAGCCGGGCTCAGGTGAGCGGACCGCTTCCAGCGCCCGCTGCAGGGCATCCGGGTTGTGGGCGAAGTCGACGACGGCGGCCGGCGCCGTGGAGACGAGCTGCATGCGTCCCGGGACGGCCACGGTGAAGGGATCGGCCGAGTCGAGGGCTGACTGCAGCGTTGCTGCGTCAACTCCGCTGGCAAGGACCATAACGGTTGCGAGGGCGGCGTTGGAAACGTTGAAGCTTCCCGGGAGACCCGTATGGACCCGGAGTTCCGTTCCATCGCGGTGCCGCAACAGGAAATCCGTGCCGAGTCCGCGGGGCGCGGTGGCCGTGACGGTCCAGTCAGCGGACTCCGCCGGCTCGTTGCCTTGCGCGGTCGCCAGGGTGGTGACCGGAATGCCGGCACCGGCAGCGAGCCGGCGGCCCCATTCGTCGTCCACGGTGACCACGGCTGTCTTGGCGTGCGCGGCCGTGAAGAGTTCCGCCTTGGTCTGGAAATACTCGTCCATGGTGCCGTGCAGGTCGAGGTGGTCCTGGGTGAGGTTGGTGAACCCTGCGACGTCGAACTCAACCCCGTCCACGCGGTGGAACGAGATGGCGTGCGAAGAGACCTCCATGGAGGCAGCGTCGAGGTCACGTTCGCGCATCAGGGCCAGCAGGGCGTGGACGTCGGTGGACTCTGGCGTGGTCAGCTGGCTGGGAATCGGCTCACCGCCGGCCAGGATCTCAATGGTGCCGATCAGGCCGGTCCTGCGGCCCAGCGCCTGCAGGAGCGCGTTGATGAAGTAGGTGGTGGTGGTCTTGCCGTTGGTGCCGGTGACGCCGAACAGCGAGGGAGCAGCGCCGCCTTCCGGCCGGCTCTGGTAGATCAGCGCGGCCAGGCCGCCCACTGCGCCGCGGGGCGTGTCAACCACGAGGACCGGCACGGGAGTGTCTGCTGACAACGCCAGGAGCCTTGCGCCGTCGTCGTCTGTCAACACTGCCACAGCCCCGGCGTCGACAGCCTGCGACACAAAGTCCGCTCCGTGCCGGGTTGCCCCGGGAAGGGCGACATAGAGGTCGCCAGGCGCCACGGTACGCGAGTTGAGGGAAATCCCGGTGACGGGAACGGAGCTTGACGCCCCGGGAACGACGACGCCGATCGACTCGCCGATGGTGCCGAGCGGCACCGCCGCAACGGCGGTGGGACGGAACCCGGAACCGGCAACCGTGCCGCTCGCTGCGTCTGTACTGCCTGGGGCGTGGTGCTCTGACAAGTGGATCTCCGTTGGTGCTAGTGGATCACACCGGGCGTAGGGGAAGTTCCCGGGTACGTACGATGTTGTGGACGTGCTACTTGACGTACTGGGGCAGCCTGACCGGCTCGCCCGTCGATGGCGGAACGTTGTACGTCCGCAGGGCCTGGCTCATCACGGAGCGGAACACCGGACCATTGGTTATTCCGTAGATGCTGCCTTTGGGACGCTGCAGGACAACTTCAACAATAAACCGCGGATCGTCCATCGGCGCCATCCCCACCATGGAGGCCGTGTAGCCGCAGTACCCGGACTTGCCGTCATCGCATGGCGATTCGGAGGTTCCGGTCTTAGCGCCGACGCGGTAGCCGTCAATGGCCGCATCCTTGATCTGGCCCTCGGTGACTGCGCTCTCCAGGATGTCCCGCACCTGCTGCGCGGTTTCCTTGGACACGATCTGTCGACTTTCCTTCGGCGGGACTTTCTCTTCGGTTCCGTCGGGGCTGATGTAGCTGTCGATCAGGCGCGGCTGGAGCATGACGCCGTCGTTGGCAATGGACTGGTAGGCGCGGACGGTCTGCAACGTGGATTGCGACACGCCCTGGCCGAAGAGGACGGTGTATTCCTGCCGGCCGTCCCACTGGTCGGCCGGGGTGAGGATGCCGCGGGCTTCTGCGGGAAGCCCGATCTCGGGGGCTTCGCCGATGCCGAACTTCTGCAACCAGTCGTGTCGCTGTTCCTTGGTGAGCCGCTGCCCGGCCATGACGGTGCCGGTGTTCATGGACCAGCCCAGAATGCCGGCCAGCGTCCGTTCCTCGGTCCCGTGATCGAAGGAGTCCGTGAACACCTGGCCGTCGACCACGTACGACGACGGGATGGTGAACTTGTCCAGCGGGCTGGACTTGCCTTCCTCGATGACGGCGGCGGCAGTGATCATCTTCTCCACGGACCCCGGTTCGTACGCCGCCGTCACGGAGCGTACGCCACGGTCCTTGGCGTCCACTTTGCCGGGATCATTGGGATCCGGGGAGTTGGTGTCTGCCATGGCGATGATGTTGCCGGTCTTGATGTCCTGGACAATGATGACGCCCCATTCGGCGCCCAGCTTGTCCGACTGGTTCTGGATGGCCTGCTGGGCAAAGTACTGGAGGTCGGAATCGAGCGTGAGCCGGATGTCCTTGCCGTCAACGGCGGGAGTCAGTTCGTCCACGCCGACCGGGATGCGCAGGCCGTCGGCGCCGATTTCGAAGAGCCGCTTACCGGGGGTTCCCTTGAGGACCTCGTCCTGGGTCTGTTCCAGTCCCGCCTGGCCGGTGGTTCCGTCCTGCAGGAATCCGACGATCCCCCCGGCCACCGAGCCGTTCGGGTAGACACGCTTGCTGGTGCCGACGGTAACTATCCCCGGGATCTGGAGCTTGGAGATCCGGTCCTCCATATCCGGCTTGAGGTCCTTGGCCACGATGTAATAGGGCTTCTCCCCCGTCAGGGCGTCCTTGATGTCCTCGGATTCCTGGCCCAGCAGGGAGGCCAGTTCCTTGATGCCCTGGTCCCTGGACACGGTGACGAGCTCCTCTTTGTCGCCGACTGTGTCCAGGCGCTTGAAGGACTCCGTCTTGGTGTTGACGCGCTGGTCCACCACGACGTTGTAGCGGATCACGCTGTTGGCGAGGACCGTTCCGTCCGCGTCAAGGATGCTCCCGCGCTCGGCAGGAAGCTCGATGGGAGTGAGCCGGTTGTTCAGCGCGGCCTCAGCCATCCCGCCGATGTCCAGCCCCTGGACCATGAACAGCTTGCCGCCGACCACCAGCAGCAACGCAAGCATCATGCCCAGGCCGAGGCGGAGCCTTCTGGTGGCGTTGGGCACTTTTGCGGTTTTCTTCTTGCCGGTGCGCTGTGCCACGGTGAGTCCTTGCTGCTTGCTTGCTGGTGGTCAGTCCCGTCGGTTACTGTCCCGGCGTCTTCTGCTGTGGCGCCGGAACAGATCCGCCGTGAAGATTAACCGCAGGCTTCGGGGCGGCCGCGGCCGCAGCCGCGGCCGGTGCCGGTGCTGCCGGTGGAGCGGCTGCTTCCGGGGCGGCCGCTTCCGCCGGCTTGCGGACGGCCAACGGTTCCTTGGTGGTGGCGGGAGGAACCACGGTCAACTGCCCGGCGACCGCCGGCGCAGCAATGATCGCTCCGGGCTTGTCACCCTTGACGGCCGGTTTGGGCGTGCCGCTGACGGTCAGCGTGGACAGGTCGATCTGGCCCTTGCCGGTGGAAGCCACCATGCCCAACTCCGTCGCCTTGGCCGCAAGGTTCTGCGGAGCATCAAAGTTCTGGACCTGCTGTGTCAGGTCCTGGTTCTGCTTCGTCAGGGTGGACTGTTCACTGCGGAGCTGCACCAGCTGGTACTGGGCTGTGGAGACGGAAATGTTCAGGACAAGGACCGCCATGAGCGCGACGGCCAGCAGGGCAAAGCAAAGTACGACGAAAGGGGCCCGGCGCTTGCGCGGCGTCGAGCGGACCACGGAGAGGGGGGTCCGCAGCTTCCGTTCGGACCCTCCCGCGGGCTTGAGCCCCGTGAGGGCACGGGCCGCCGTGCCGGACACGACTGGGAAGTTCTTGGCAGCGGCGGTGCTCATGCGGCCCTCCTGGCTCTGATTCGTTCAACTGCACGCAACCGGGCGGACGCTGCGCGTGGGTTCTCGGCGATCTCATCGGCGGTGGGCACCTCGGTGCCCTTAGTCAGGGTCTTGAGTTCGGGCTTGTGCTCTTCCAGTTCCACCGGGAACCCCAGCGGCGCGGACGACTTGGAGCCGGCTTGGAAGACCTTCTTGACGATCTTGTCCTCCAGCGAGTGGTAGGACATGACCACAACACGGCCGCCCATCGCCAGCGCGTCCACGGCAGCGGGAACGGCGCGTTCCAGGACATCGAGTTCTTCGTTGACTTCGATCCGCAGGGCCTGGAAGGTCCGCTTGGCCGGGTGTCCGCCGGTCTTTGCCGCCCCGGCCGGAACCACGGCACGGATGGTGTCAACCAGTTCGCCGGTTGTGGTGAATGGTTTTGCATCACGCGCGGCCACGATGCGGTTGGCGATCCTGCCGGCGAACTTCTCCTCACCCCATTTGCGGATGATGCGGACCAGGTCCTCTTCGCTGTAGTTGTTCACGACGTCCGCGGCCGTCTGCCCGCGGCTGGTGTCCATCCGCATGTCCAAGGGTGCATCAAAGGAATAGGCAAAACCGCGTTCGCGCTCGTCCAGCTGCAGGGATGAAACTCCCAGGTCCATGAGGACGCCGTGAACCTCCGTGATGCCAAGGTCCCGGAGAACGTCAGGTATTTCGTCGTAAACGGCGTGAACCAGGTCCGTGCGGCCGGCAAAAGGCTTCAGACGCTCGCCGGCCAGCGCCAGCGCTTCTTCGTCGCGGTCGATCCCGACCAGGTGGAGGTCCGGAAACCGCTGGAGCAGGGCTTCCGAGTGCCCGCCCATTCCCAGGGTCGCGTCGATGACCACTGGCGTCTCGCCGCGGCGGAGGGCTGCTTCTATTCCAGGGGCCAACAAATTGATGCACCGGTCCTTGAGGACCGGTACATGGCGTTCGGACGTGGGCTTTGGCTGGTTGGGATCGCTCATACCTTCGTCCTTTCGTGCCTGGTTGTCTGCCGTGGTGGGCCTCGGTGCGCTTCTTGAGCCAGATCCCCATCCGCGCCTATCCCAACGTCCGCCTGGCTCCGGGGAAGTGAGCCAGGACAACGATCGGATGGGCGGCTGGAGATCTCGTTCAAGAAACGCTTGCCTTGTCGCCTCCGGGGCTCAAAAGATTCCCGGGATTGCGTCGTCGGTTTCGGAGAAGGAGGTTTCCTTTTCCGCCAGGTACTCGTTCCAGGCCTGGGCGTCCCAGATCTCTGCCCGGGAGCCGGCGCCGATTACGGCGAGCTCCCTGCCAAGACCTGCGTACGCCCGGAGTGCGGGAGGAATAGTCACGCGCCCCTGCTTGTCAGGTACCTCGTCCGAGGCTCCAGAGAGAAAAACCCGGATGTAGTCACGAGTCTGCTTGGAGGAGATGGGCGCCTCCCGCATTTGCTCGTGAATCCGTTCGAATTCCCGCTCACTGAAGACGTAGATGCAGCGTTCCTGGCCTCTTGTCAGTACCAGTCCGCTGGCAAGTTCCTCTCGGAACTTCGCTGGGAGGATGATTCGCCCCTTTTCGTCCAGACGCGGCGAGTGAGTGCCAAGAAACATGGCCACCCGCCTGTCTGTCGTCAGGAGCAGCACGTCCCCTGTGCTGCCACTACCCTCTTACTTGCTCCACTTTACTCCACATCGCTCCACAGTCAACGCGACACGGAAGATTCATCCCGGGATTGGAGGAATCCCGGCCTCGCAATACCTGGGTTTTGGGCCGGTGGTGGAAAGTGGAGGGATTCTGGCGCCGTGTGGTGCGCCGCGGTGCATGGGACCGTCCGACGGCGACCCTCACTGCCCCTGCGCCTGTCGCGACCACTGACAATTGGGGGCCTTTAAATGCAAAAGACCCGCCTGGGCGGGTCTTCCTGCAAGCCTGCCCTGGGGCAGGTGGTGCGAAGTGGAGGTCAGCTCACGGCCGTCACGCCGATGCTGTTACGGTTCGCCGCGGCGGCGTTCGTCCCAGCGTTCTTCGAGGCCGCTCATGAAGGAGCTCCGCCCCTTGCCGCTTTTCTTACCGCCAGTCGATTTTGCCTTGCCGGCGGCGGAGCTACGCATCGTTGCGAAATAGACTCCGGCTCCCATCACAATGAATCCGAGGACACCGACAAAAATGTTCTGAAGTGATACGCCCACCAGCAGGAGGAGGACACCGGCCAAGGTGGCCAGCACGCCGATCACGATATGGCGCGTGGACCAGTTACGGCCCGGATCCGATCCCATTGAGTTGGCAAACTTCGGGTCGTCCTCGTGCAGCTGCTTCTCCAGCTGCTCGAGCAACTTCTGTTCGTGCTCCGAGAGCGGCATCACGACCTCCTTAAGTCGGCCAACGTCCGGACGTGCCGTGGCCTCTGTGCTGTCAATCCGATAACGACCGGCATGCGCAGGAGGTTCCCGGCACCCGAATATCGGACGACCGGACTCCACGCATTCGGACGAAGGGCTGATCCAGAAGACCGTTAGGCATGTCCAGACGTTCGAAATCTATGTATATCTAAGGATAGTTTGTTGCGCCCTGTTCTGAAAGACACTGCTCAGTTAGTCAGCGGCGCTATGAGGGTCCAGAAGCCGCGCAGGGAGCACCGATTTCGAGCCGAACTTCGCCGCCACCCTGTCCAGGGCTTGTTCCGCCGCCCGCCAGTTATCATCACGGCGGTCAAAGCTCAGCTGGAGCGAGGTCTGGGCAGCGTCCTCGAGTTGCTCGGCCCTGACACCGACCAAGCGGACCGTCATGGCCCGTGGACCGAGCGATTCGAGGAGCTGCACGGCCACGGCATAGATCAATTGCGCACTGTCCACCGGGGCGTGCACCGTCCTGCTGCGCGTGATGGTGGAAAAGTCGGTGTAGCGGAGCTTAAGGGAGATGGTCCTGGCCACCATCCCTGTGCTTCGGAGACGCTCGGCGGTGCGGTGCGACAGGCGCAGCAGCTCGCGGTGCAGGAGTACGTCGTCGGAAGTGTCCACGGCAAACGTTTCCTCGGCACCGATGCTCTTCTCCAGGCGGACCGGAGTCACAGGCCGGGGATCGATTCCCCAGGAGAGCCGGTACACGTGCTCCCCCGATGCGCCGAGCAGCTTTTTCAGTGCGGACGGCGGGGTAGCGGCAACATCAGCCACGGTGCGGATTCCCATGCGGGCCAGCACCTCTCCCGTCTTCGCTCCCACACCCCACAGCGCGTTAACCGGAAGACTGTGCAAGTAGGCAACGGTTTCATCCGGGCCGATCAGCAGGAGCCCGTCCGGCTTGCAGCGGGTGGACGCGATCTTGGCCACGAATTTGCTGGCCGCTATTCCCACGGAGGCTGTGATGCCGAGCTCTTCATGCACGCGCCGCCGGATGATCCCGCCGATCTCCCGGGGGCTCCCGAGCCGCCGGATCGCCCCGCCGACGTCAAGGAAGGCTTCGTCCACGCTCAGCGGCTCCACCAGGTCCGTAATCGAGCCGAAGATTGCCATCAGCTGGGCAGAAACCTCGTAGTAGAGCTTGTGCCGTGGCTCGATAATGACCGCCGAGGGGCACATGCGCGCCGCCACCGCCATGGGCATCGCGGATTTGACACCGAATTTCCGGGCCTCATAGGAAGCGGAAAGCACGACCGAACGGTCCGCCGGGTAACCAACAATCACCGGTCTTCCGCGCAGCTCAGGACGGCTCCGAAGTTCCACCGAGACGAAGAAGGCGTCCATGTCCACATGCATGATGCTGCTTCGACGGAGCTCCCGGAGGGTCGCTTCGTGCTGCTGTTTATCCTGTTCCGACCCCACGCCTTCAATCCTATGCCGTGGTACTGACTAAACTGGAGGCTGCATCCGGCGTCAACACCAGGAGGACTGTCCCTGTGAAGGTAATTGGAAAGCTCAAGCCTGCGGGCTGCGCCGTAATGGTGGCTGGCGCAATGCTGGCCCTGGCGGCGTGCACCCCGGCCGGTCCCGGCGCGGCCACCGGGACCGCCAGCGCTTCAGCTTCCGCCACGGGGCAGGTAACCACCACGGCACCGGCCAGCCCGTCGGCGTCGCCCGGGACCACCGCGGCCGTCGGCGCCCTCGTCACCGGGTTCCCGGAAAAGCTGCTTCCCGTGATGCCTGGGGCCAGGGTGGTCTCGAGCAGCTTCGACAAGACGACCACTCCGGCCACGGCAGCGTTGGTGGGCAATATCGGCTCGCCGGCCGCCGACGTCGTTTCCTTTTACACCAAGGCGCTGGAGGCGCAGGGATTCAAAGCGGTGCCCGGGGAGAACGTGGGCGCGGTCGCGTCAAAGGATTTCCTGCGCGGTGACAACGAGACGGTGAACATCGCCGTGGTGGAAACCGGCGGGGTCTCCACGTTCACCATCGGTGCCAACGTCGCAGCCGAGTCCGCCAAGTGACGGTCGCAGAGCAGCTGCGCCTGGAGCAGACGGCCTTCGTGGCCGCCGTCGCCGGCAAGCTCACTGATTTCCTTGCCACCCGCCAGTCGGTGATGTCCGCCATCTCCCAGGACATCGATCCGCTGATGGGCTCTATCTCAAACCTGGTCACCGGCGGCAAACGGCTGCGTGCCCTGATGTGCTACTGGGGCTGGCGCGGCGCCGGTGGCGAGGCTGCTGCCACGGAAGTGGTTACTGCCGGATCCGCCCTGGAACTTTTCCAGGCGGCGGCACTGATCCACGATGACATCATCGACCGTTCGGATACGCGGCGCGGAGGCCCCAGTGTTCACCGCCGCTTCAGCCAACTGCATGAAGCGCAGGGCTGGGCCCTGGACAGTGAACGGTTCGGCCACGCCGCAGCCATCCTGACCGGCGACCTCTGCCTCTCCTTCAGCGAGGAGACGTTCACCGAAATAGGCGAGGCGGCAGCATCGGGCAGCCGGGCACGGCTGATCTTCAACCTGATGCGGGCCGAAGTGATGGCCGGGCAATACCTTGACATCCTGGAAGAAGTGGCCGGCCCCATGCGCGACCGCGCCGGAGCTGTCAGCCGGGCCCAGTCAATCATCCGGTTCAAGTCGGCGAAGTATTCGACTGAGCACCCGCTGGCCCTCGGAGGAGCACTGGCGGGCGCGTCCGATGAACTGCTCCGCGGCTATTCCGCATTCGCCTTGCCGCTCGGCGAAGCCTTCCAGCTCCGTGACGATGTACTCGGAGTCTTCGGTGATCCGGTTACCACCGGGAAGCCGGCCGGCGATGACCTGAGGGAAGGCAAACGAACGGTCCTGGTTGCCTTCGCCCTCGACCAGGCGTCTCCGGCGGAGTCCAGCTTCCTCGATGCACGACTCGGAAGCCCGGACCTGTCCGACGGCGACGTGGAGGAAATCCGGCGCATCATTGTGGACTGCGGTGCGCTCCAGGCCACTGAAGTCCTGATTGAGGAATTCGGCCGAGCAGCCTTCACGGAACTGGACCTGCTGCCGCTGGAAGACCTGCCTAAGACGGCCCTGCGGAAACTGGCCGAGGCAACGGTCAGCCGCGCCGCCTGACATCGGAACGGCCCCTGTGTTTGGACGGGTCCAAGCACAGGGGCCGTTCCGGGTGCTAACTGCGGGCTACTACCAGGCGAGGGACTGTGCCCGGCGGCGGATCTCCGTTTTACGGCCTTCGCGCAGTGCGTCAATCGGGCGGCCCCGAAGTGATTCGTCCGGAGTAAAGAGCCAGGTAATGAGTTCCTCGTCGGAATAGCCGGCATCGGACAGGACCACGATGGTCCCTTTCAGGCTTTCGACCGGATGGCCGTCCTGCATAAAGTCGGCGGGTACGGACCTGATTCGACGTTCGCCGACCCTGAGGGCCACCAGCGCTTTTTCGTCCAATAATCCGTGGACCTTCGTGATGGAAACGTTCATCATTTCTGCAACGTCGGGCAGCGGCAGCCAGTCGCCTACAAGGCTTTCTACAGTACTCACGGATCAAGATTGCCACGGAGGGCGCTATTGCGCCTAGTCGTCGCGATTCCGGGGGCGTGGCCCGTGAATCGACACTCCGAACATAGGCATATATCCAGTGCCAAACATTTCTTGTGCTAATCGACAATTCGTGAGAGATTCACATAGATCACATTTGCATCAACACTAACTTTAGTAACACTAGTATCATTCGTAACACCGGCCTGACCGACAGCATTCGCCGCTGAGAAGAGGATCATCCCCATGACCACGCCCCGATCGCCAAAGCAGCACCCCAGGCCGAGCCTGCCTATGATTGCGGCGACCACGGCCGCCCTTCCCGCAGTAGTCCTCTCTTCGCTGGCCATCGCGCAGCCGGCAGCGGCGGAATCGCGCCCGCGCACCGTGCCCGCGACCCTGGCGGCTGCCATGCAGGCCCAGGAAGCGGCACTGAAGTCCGGCGTCATTCCGGCCGGATCAGTGTCCACCTCCCTCCCCGCCTCGCTCCGGCCCGCCCAGCCCTCCGCGCCGGCGGAATACACTATTGCGCGCGGTGACACCATCAGCAGCATTGCAGGTCGCTACGGCCTCGACACTTACGCCATCCTGAAGCTGAACAACCTGCAGCCGAACACCGTTATTTACCCGGGGCAGAAGATCAAGCTGACCGGTTC